>CALKTD010000011.1 GCA_937997345.1 uncultured Atopobium sp.
TGATTTTTCTTTGATTTGAGCGTTTACGGGTGAATCGAATCACCCGTAAACAGCGATTTTGACGGGGTTTTTTGGATTGACTGGACACATTATTACTCAAGTTTTGGATCAACTACGATTGGAATACGAGCCTGAAAAGTGTAAAGAATCTGTGTTTGGGACACAGACTCTTTGATAAAATCAGGCAAAATCCACCGATTCTTTGATGTTTTCAGGCAAAAGTTACAGATTCTTTGCAGAAATCAGGCGTGCGCTGATCGCGCCCAGGCTCGCAGCAGGCGTGCGCTGATCGCGCCCAGGCTCGCAGCAGGCGTGCGCTGATCGCGCCAGCTCACACCGCCCACCTGGCGAGAAACCCGGTCCTCTAGCAACGCATCCGCACAAGAAACCCGGTATCCACACGAAATGGATACCGGGTTGAAATCACTTGCGACCCGCGCTCGCGCCCGTACGCGCGTTTGACCTGCGGTGTTGCCGTCGTTGCACTCGCACGCGACTGACCTGCGGCGTTACAGGTTGAAGTCGCCACCGAAGATGTCGGAGACAGGACGGTCGGTGTAGACAGCGTAAATTGCCTCGGCAATCTCGTTTGCAATGGTAATCGTCTTAATCTTGGAGCCCTTCTGGTTTGCTGCAGCGCAAGGAATTGCGTCGGTAACCACGCACTCCTCGATAGGAGCGTTGTTGAGACGCTCGATTGCAGGACCAGAGAAAACGCCGTGGGTGGCGCAGACGTAGATATCGCCAGCACCCATTTCCTTCAGCTTAACAACGGAAGCGCAGAGGGTACCTGCGGTATCAATCATGTCGTCGTTAACGATGCAGGTCTTGCCCTTGATGTCGCCGATGATGCCCATAACAGCGCTCTCGTTGTGACGAGGACGGCTCTTGTGAGCAATTGCAAGACCACAGTCAAGGTAGTCGGAAAGCTTTTTGGCTGCCTTTGCACGACCCATATCAGGGGAGACAACAACAGTATTCTCCCAGTCAAATGGCTTGCTCTTAAAGTAATCGCCCAGAAGGTAGAGAGCAGTCAGGTGAGAAACAGGAATGTCAAAGAAGCCCTGGATCTGGCCCTGGTGCAGGTCAAGGGTGATGACGCGGTCAACGCCAGCGTTTTCAAGCAGGTTTGCCATCAGACGAGCGGTAATAGGCTCGCGAGCAGCGGCTTTGCGGTCCTGGCGAGCATATGCGTAGTGAGGGATGACTGCGGTAAAGCTGTTAGCAGATGCGCGCTTTGCGGCGTCGGCAACAATCAGCGTTTCCATAACCAGGTCGTTGACGTTGACACCTGCCAAAGACTGAATGAAGAAGACCTCGTCGCCGCGGACGGACTCGTCAAAGCGAGCGTAGATTTCTCCGTTAGCAAACTTCTCGAGGAGAAGACCTTGTAGCTCGAGGTGAAGAATGTCTGCAACTTTACGAGCCAGTTCAGGGTTACCTGTACCGGTGTAGAGCTTGATATTTCTAGCAACTAACAGTGGTTCACTCAGGTTCTCGAACATCTAGTCCTCTTTCTCAAGCTTGTGACGCCTCTGGGCGGCGTATCCCTCAACAATTTTCTGCTCAGAGCGCTCGAGTGCAAGCGCATCTGCTGGTACATCCTTTGTGATGCACGAACTTGCCCCCACAAGTGCGCCATCACCAATTGAGACGGGTGCCACCATCATAGTATCGGATCCAACAAAGACGTTGTTGCCAATGTTAGTCTTGAACTTGTGGTAACCGTCGTAATTGCACGTAATTGAACCTGCGCCAATATTGACGCCAGAGCCCATGGTAGTGTCACCAATGTAGGAGAGGTGAGGAACCTTCGAACCCTCGCCGATAGTTGAATTTTTGATTTCAACATGAGTGCCTGCCTTGGCGTGAGGCATAAGGTGTGTGCCTGGGCGCAAGTAAGCGCGGGGACCGCAGGTGGCAAAGTCGTCTACCTGTGCGTTGATAGCTACAGTCTCATCGACAACAGCGTCGTTGCCAACAATTGTATCGGTCAGGCGAGTGTTAGGGCCTACCACGCAATTCTCGCCAATTGAGGTCTTGCCGTAGAGCATAGTCTGAGGGAGAACCTCGGTGTCCATACCAAGCGTGACCTCGGGACCAATCCAGACGGAGGTTGGGTCCAGCATGGTGACGCCCTGGCTCATCCAGTGTTTGTTGATGCGCTCCTGCATGATGCGGGTAGCAACGGCAAGCTCGGAGCGGGAATTGACGCCCAGCGCCTCTTTGTAGTCGTCAACGTGAACGGCAGCAACAGGCTCACCCTGGCTGACGTAAAGGCCCACCATGTCGGTGAGGTAGTACTCGCCCTGAACGTTGTCATTGCCGAGAAGATCGATGTTTGCGGTCAGTCTTCCGCCACAGAAGCAGTACACGCCAACGTTGCATTCACGCTCTTGCTCGCGCTGCTCTGGCGTAGCATCTTTGTGCTCAATGATGGCAGTTACCTGGCCGTTAGAAGAAATGACGCGACCATATCCGGTTGGATCTGGGGGCGTCATCGTAAGTACGGTACATGCGTTGTGGTGAGCTTTAGTTTCTGCGACAAGGTCGAGAATAGACTGTGCGCGCAACAGAGATGCGTCACCGTTGATAACAACAACGGGTCCCTTGAAGCCACCAAGAGCATCCTTTACAACCTTGACGGCGTGGCCGGTGCCAAGACGCTCGGTCTGGGCAACATACTCAAGGTTAGGGAAGCAAGAAAGTGCAGATTTAACCTCTTCGGCGTGGTTACCAACAACCACAATGACACGTTCAGCGCCAGCAGTAATTGCGGCGTTAACGCTCCACCAAACAAGGGGTTTATCTAGCAATTTGTGCACAATCTTAGGGTGGCGGGACTTCATGCGCGTTCCCTCGCCTGCAGCGAGGACAATCGCAGTAAGTGGCATACGTAAGCCTCCAAAGTACTTCGTATTACTCGATACGAGTGCGTCCCTACACAAAAGTTGCGTAAAAAATGGCTGGGGTAGTAGGATTCGAACCCACATTCCAGGCACCAAAAACCCGTGTCCTAACCGTTGGACGATACCCCAATGTAATCACTACGTTGGTTTTGTCCGCAACCCTAATAAGTGTATCAGCTTAGAGAGGCAAATGCTCCACAAATTGCATCAAGAACAAGAACTGCTAAAGTCTGCGCGTCTGCGGTAGTAAATGAGCCGTCAACGTTTGTTCCTTCGGGCAGCACAATCTTGATGGGAGAGCCCGTTGCATCAGCAGACTCAATAGCAGTGCGAAGTCTTGCTGGCAGAGACTCGTTTTCTTCCATAGAAACAGAGCCAATACCCACCTGTCCGCGTGCGGGCATGCTCGGGGCAAAGTTTGTGGTAAGAACCAAAATGGTAGCTGCGTCAGTAGGAGAGTCGGCGCGATCAATCATGGTCATGCCGCTTGCCTCGGTAGTTGCCTTAGAAAGGTTATAGACGCGCGCAGCTACGTTTCTAGAGATAGGATCTTCTCCTGTAATAGCAATGCAGGTGGTCTCAAGCACATTGGCAGCGCGGGCAAAGCCCATAGGACCCTGTGGATGAGGGCCTTTTGCCTGCTTGCCAGACCAAACGTGGCGCAGGCGCTCAATAGCATCAAGGGTGTCCTGGAATGCCATGCCGTCAGCAAGCTCACCGACGCTCTCCTGGAAGAGCTTAACGGCAGCCTCAGTATGAACACCATAATGGCCATCAACTTTTCCACACGAGAAACCCAAGATGTTGAGACGCTCTTGCAGCTGACGCACATCATTACCGTGGAAGTTAGGAAGACGCAGGTAGAGAGTTCTATCTCCAAGCTCATAGCCCTCATCGACCATAATTGCCCAGGTAGAGGCATCTACTTCTTCTCCAAGAGAAAGGTCATGGTCAAGTCTAAAACGTGCAACCGCACGGGCAGTTGACTTGCCAAATGTGTGGCTCTGTCGCTCATCGTCTTCGATGGTATAGCCAAGCTTAACTAGGCGTTCTTGAATGTCTTCAACGGCAGCACCGGTGCTACCAGGAGTAATTGGATCCATAATTACCTTTCTCGGTTCACAAAGAAGTCTGCCATAGACAAAAGTGTGTCGCGAGCGTCTTCAGTAAGTATCACGTTTTCAAGCACGAGCTTTGTCTCAGCAACTAAGGCAAGAGCGTGCGCGCGGACAAATTTTATCGCATTAGCGCTTTCCATAAGCTCCACAGCGCGCTGAAGCTCCAAAGTATCGCCTGTATGCGCAGAAAGTATGGAGACAAGCTCTGTCTTTTCTGCTGGGCCAAGATGCTCGAGTGCGTAGACCACCGCGAGCGTGCGCTTACCCTCAGTGATGTCTGACCTAAAGTCTTTGCCCTGTACCTGGGCATTTCCTACCAGGTTGAGAAGATCGTCTTGGAGCTGGAAGGCAAGGCCTACCTTGAGGCCAAAATCCTTGAGAGCATCAAGCGTTTTCTGGTCAGCGCCGCCGATGAGCGCGCCCAGCACCAGGGGATATGCAGCAGAGTAATAGGCGGTCTTGGAGAGCGCCATAAAAAGATACTGCTTAGAGGTAACATCCCAGCGCTCGTTTTGAGCCCAGCCAAGGTCAAGCGCTTGACCCTCAAGGGTGTGCTCTTCCATGGCGAGAAGGGTATCGATAACGCGAACTTTAAGCTGGTCAGAAAGGTGGTCAGCTACAGTAACGCGTCTGACAACATTGACCAGCGCAGAATCACCAACGTTGATGGCAAGTCCGGTACCAAGTGTCTTGTAGAGGCACTTCTCGCCACGGCGCAGCTCTGATTTGTCTGCGATGTCATCGTGGATAAGGGCAGCCGACTGGAAGTCCTCGATTGCGCAGGCCACAGGCAGAGCGGCTTCTGCTGAGCCACCAACTGCCTCGGCGCCTAGGCAGCACAGGACCGGGCGCACGCGCTTGCCGCCGCCTGCGCTAAAGTGAGCAAGTGGCTGGTAGAGGTAGGTGTTCAGGTCCGCGCTGGTGCGCTCCGAGGGCGTGGTCGTCGCTGTTGCGGACGCCGCGGGAGCCGCTGCTGCTACGGGCGCCGCTGCCGCTGCGAGCGTTGCCGCGGGGAGTCCGCGCATGATCTCCGCCTCGACGGCAGGGAGCTTTTGTGTGAGGTAGTCGGCGAAGTTCACGGAAGTCCTAGCCGCGATATCCGTCTGGATTCATTGACTGCCACTTCCAGGAGTCGCGGCACATGTCAGCGAGGTTGTACTGAGCTGTCCAGCCAAGCATGTCAGCAGCTTTCTGGCAGTCAGCGTAGTTGGAAGCAACATCTCCGGCACGACGAGGTTCAATGACGTAAGGAATCTCTTTGCCGCAAGCCTTTGAGAATGCCTTGATAACGTCAAGCACGGAGCTACCGGTGCCGGTACCCAGATTGAAGAGTTCAACCCCCGTGCGGCCGCTCATCCATGTAAGTGCAGCGACGTGACCAGATGCAAGGTCGCAGACGTGGATGTAGTCGCGAACTCCCGTGCCATCTGGGGTATTGTAGTCGTCGCCAAAGACGTGAACCGCCTCGCGCTTACCCACAGCAACTTGAGCCACATAAGGTACCAGGTTGTTTGGAATACCCGCGGGATCTTCTCCGATGAGGCCGGACTGGTGAGCGCCAATAGGATTGAAGTATCTAAGCAGGACAACGTTCCACTCTGGATCTGCAGTGTGAACGTCGGTGAGAATCTGCTCGATCATCCACTTGGTCCAGCCATAAGGGTTGGTTGCGTTCTTCTTGGGGCTTTGCTCGGTCAGAGGAAGGCTATCTGGGTCTCCATAAACGGTGGCAGAGCTCGAGAAAATAATTGACTTGCAACCGTGGTTTCTCATGACATCAAGAAGGGTGAGGGTGTTGCCCAGGTTGTTTGTGTAGTACTCAATAGGTTTGGTAACAGATTCGCCAACGGCCTTGAAGCCTGCAAAGTGAATGACAAAGTTAATGGCGTGCTGGTCAAAGATGCGGTTTAGTGCATCTGCATCGTTGACGTCTGCCTCGTAGAATGAAAGGCGCTTAGCGTTCTCTTCTCCCACAATGGTTTTGATGCGGTCGACAACCTTTGCTGAAGCATTGGAGAGGTCATCAACAATTACGGCTTCGTAGCCAGAATTGAGCAGTTCAACAACGGTGTGGCTGCCAATAAAGCCCGCGCCACCGGTGACAAGTACGCAGGAATTTTGTGGAATCAGAGCGTTAGACATATCAATCCTTTCGTGGACTTATATTGTCATAAGTATACGGCTTTTCTGCGAAGCGTTGTACAGTGCGAGCACACGGGTTTCTCGCCAGGTGCGCATGCGGGTGAGCGAGTTTCTCGTCGCACAAGTCCTTCTGCTATTGCGCGCCTGAAAAGTGCAAAGAATCTGTATGTGAGGTACAGATTCTTTGACAAAAACAGGCAAATCCACAGTTTCTTTGATGTTTTTAGGCAAAAGTTACAGATTCTTTGCAGAAATCAGGCGC
>CALKTD010000012.1 GCA_937997345.1 uncultured Atopobium sp.
ACCCCTGACCTCATGACTGCCAGTCATGCGCTCTCCCAGCTGAGCTAATTCCCCGAACGTGGTGCGGGAAATACTATAGCAAACCAAAGCTCTGTTTTTATCGACAATTTTCTAATTGGTTGCATATAAAAAGAATTTGCATAAAGTTTACTGGGTACACAAGTAGTAATGATTACTCTTAAATAACACTTAATTGGAGTTTTTGATGAATATAGAACTAGTACAAGGAATTTTGATTCCTTTTGCAGGAACTTCGCTGGGCGCAGCGATGGTACTGTTTATGAAGAAGGCTCTGAATCGCACGGTAGAGCGTGCTCTTACGGGCTTTGCCGCTGGCGTCATGGTTGCTGCTTCTATCTGGAGTTTATTGATCCCAGCTATTGAATCCTCTGAAAATATGGGACAGTTTGCTTTTGTTCCCGCAGTAGTTGGGTTTTGGGTAGGAACTCTTTTGATGTAGCGCTTGGTTAATAACCAGGCGCTTTTATTTAAAGCTCACGCTCTGGAAGAATCTTCTCTGCCAACCAAGAGGCAACTTCATCAAGGGCAACCTCAAAGCGCTCACCGGTAGCACGCTCTTTGACTTCTGCGATGCCGTTTGCAACACCCTTCTTGCCCACAATTACCTGCCAAGGGAAGCCAATAAGATCTGCATCTGCAAACTTAACACCAGGACGCTCTGCACGATCATCAACAACAGTCTCAAGACCAACGGCAACGCAAGCGTCAGCTACAGAACCTGCTGCATTCCAAATCTCTGGGTCTTTGTCAGAGAGACAAAGAACAGAAACCTCATAAGGAGCAACAGAGACTGGCCACTTGATGCCCTTCTCGTCATTGTATTGCTCAACAACAGCAGCAAGCAGCCTGGAAACACCAATGCCGTAGCAGCCCATAACCACAGGCTTATCCTCGCCGTTTTCGTCGGTGAAAGTGGCGTTAAGGGCTGACGAGTATTTGGTGCCAAGCTGGAAGACCTGACCAACCTCAATACCGCGAGCAGCATGCAGAGAAAGACCACACTCAGGACAAATATCGCCCTCCTGGGAAGTGACAAGGTCTTTCCACTCGTTAATCTCAAAGTCACGACCAAGCTCAACGTGATCAAGGTGATAGTCTGCCTTGTTAGCGCCACAGAGCCACCATTGAGTATCCTCAAGAGAGAGATCTCCAACAACGCGAATGCCCTCAGGTAGACCAACAGGTCCAATGAAGCCCTTGATGAGGCCATACTCTTCAAGCTCTTCATCGGTCATCATGTGATAGTCACCAAAGACGTGCTCAGCTTTGACCTCATTGAGCTCATGAGTACCTGGAACGAAGCAAACAACCGGTTTACCGTTTCCGTCAACAAGAGCTAGAGCCTTACGAGTTGCTGCAGGTGAAACGTGAAGGAACTCAGCAACATCATCAATGGAGCCAATACCAGGTGTGTGAATCTCACACATCTTGCCAGACTCACGCTCTTCTACTTTGATCTTTGCTGCAGCTGCCTCAGTATCTGCAGCATAGCCGCAATCGCAGTAGACCAGGCTTGCCTCGCCAGCGTCTGCCAGCGCCATAAACTCAACAGAGGTGTCTCCACCAATCTGACCAGAGTCTGCAACTACCTGCAGAGCCTTAAGACGAGTGCGGTCACAAACGTTCTGGTAAGCAACCTTCTCCTGGTCATAGCATTCTTGCAGCGACTCTTGATTTGCCGAGAAGGAATATCCGTCTTTCATAATGAACTCACGGCCTCGCATAAGACCAAAACGTGGACGACGCTCGTCACGGAACTTATCCTGAATTTGATAGAGCGTTACAGGAAGCTGCTTATAACTCTTGAGCTCGTTTCTAATAAGATCTGTAAAAGTTTCCTCGTGAGTTGGGCCAAGAGCAAACTGGCGGTCATGGCGGTCATGCATACGCATAAGCTCATCACCATAGACGTCCCAACGACCAGACTCTTCCCAGAGCTCAGCGGGGGTCATAATAGGAACAAGAATCTCCTGAGCACCAATGCCATCCATCTCATCACGAATGATAGCCTCAATCTTTAAAAGAGAGCGCCATGCAAGTGGTAGATAAGAATAGAGGCCTGCAGCGGTCTTTCTAATCATGCCTGCACGAAGAAGCAGGCGGTGACTTGCAAGTACGGCCTCAGCTGGGTCTTCTTTGAGCGTTGGAGCATACAAAGCAGACATGCGCATCCAGTGCTTCAAGGTTGTTTCCTTTCAATATGAAGTAATACGTATAGTTTACTTATTTTTTGCCAAAACGATTCTCTATTTCGGCGAATAACTCATCAACAATTTTATCTTCAGGAACTTTTCTAAGAGGATTGCCGTTTTCAAACAACACTGCCTGGCCTTTACCACAGGCTACACCAAGGTTAACGCCCCTAGCCTCACCAGGACCGTTAACAACACATCCCATGACAGCTACAGAAATTGGAGCACGAACGCCATCCAAGCGCTTGGTAACTTCTTCTGCAATAGGAATCATGTCAACACCACACCTGCCGCAGGTGGGGCAGCTCACCAGCTCTGGCTTAATGCGACGCATACCAAGGGCAGCAAGAAGCTCCCATGCTACGTGGACTTCTTCTACGGGATCGGCCGTTAGAGAGAGACGCATGGTATCACCAATACCACTCTCAAGCAAAATGCCCACAGCCGCAGCATTCTTTACCGTTCCCTGCCTCAAAGCACCTGCTTCGGTAACACCTACGTGAAGTGGAATATGCGGCAGCTCTTTTGAAAGCGCGCGATAGACTGCAAGTGTCGTTGGAACATCGTGAGCCTTTGCGGATAGGACAATATCGTCAAAACCGCGAGAAGAGAAATGCTCTACAAATGACTTTGACGACGCAACGAGTTTCTCGACAAGGGTCATATCCTGTCTTGTATCAAATTCTTTAGCAAGAGAGCCTGCGTTAACGCCAATTCTAATAGGAATATGAGCCTCTTTAGCTGCCTCAATGACGGCGTCAACACGCTCCATAGAGCCAATGTTTCCTGGGTTAATACGGAGCGCTGCCGCACCTCGCTTTGAAGCTTCAAGTGCCAGTTTATAGTCAAAGTGAATGTCAGCAACAACAGGAAGTGGCGAATATTTGCAAATCTCTTCAAAGCCATCAAGGGCCTTTGCGTCTGGAATTGCCACACGAATAATCTCGCACCCTGCCTCTGCAAGTTCCTTGATCTGACGGAGTGTTGCATCTGAATCGTCTGTTTTGGTGGTACACATAGACTGAACAGAAACGGGAGCACCTCCGCCTACCTGGACAGATCCAACCATAACGGGATGCGTCTTTGTGCGAACAATCTCAGACATAAAATCACTACCTAAAAAGTAAATGAAGAATATCGTTTCTCAGTGCAACAACAAAGACAAACAGGAAAAATGCCAGTCCAATGTATGACAAAATGTTTTGAACTTTGATGGATAGAGGCTTTCTGATAATCACCTGGACTACCTCAATCAGAATCTTTCCGCCATCAAGAGGTGGAATAGGTAAAAGATTCATAAATCCAAGTGACATAGAAATCGCGGCTACCAGCATAATAAGGGTCGAGAAACCCTCTGCAGCAGCCTCTGATGCCATTACAGAAATTCCCACAACAGAAGATGACTGATTAAGAACTTCCATGGTCTGCGTAGGAATAATTAGCCTGAGCGCAAACTGACCAACCTGTGCGGCATACGATATAGCTGTAGCAGATGCGTCAATAAACGAGAAGTGATAGGTAGTCATCACAGGTGTCACACCGATGATTTTATCATCAGGGCGCAAAACTGGCTTAATGGTAGTTTCAAGCTGAATGCCATTGCGCTCATACGTGACTGGAATATTCTTGCCCCCATTGGACATTGCATCTTTGATAGCAGCAGTAAGGTCTTCCCAGGTATGTACCTCTACTTTGTTAAAGGTAAGAATAGTGTCTCCGGCAGTAAGGCCTGAAATAGCAGCAAGAGATCCAGATTCAACAGAACCCAGCTGGGCCTTGTTTTGAGCCGCAGGAATACCAACAAACATCAAAGAGCCTACTACAAGCACAAAGGCAAGCGCAATATTGACTAGAGGTCCGCCCAAGATCATGAGCAAGCGTTTGGGGACATTTACACCAACATAGGTATGAGCCTTCTCTTGAGCAAAGAAATCCTCAGTAGACATCTGTGGAACACGAGGCTCCCCTGCTGCCGTTGAGCCTTCAAGCTCAAAGTTGTGACCACGATCATACTCACAGCGAAGCTCAGCATCTCGCGCAAGTGTCTGAAACGTTGTGTGTGCTAGCTCATCTGACTCTGACTCTATGACAAGCTCAATAGAACCCCAGTCTGCAAGGGTGTACAGCAGATTGTAAGCACGTTCTTGCTCGCAGTTAAGTTTTGCAGCAAGCGTGCCAACCTCAAGTGAACCAGCCTCTTGAACGCTTATCAAAGCCTGTGGAAGCAGCTCATCAAGCTCACCTTCCATGCCACAAATGCGCGTATAGCCACCAAAAAGAAGTGGCGTTACACCAACCTCGGTACCGTATTTTTTGCTCTTGTGAGAAAGCTTGTACTTGAACGGCATGCCCAAGAAGAACTCAGTAACACGGACGCCACATAGGCGAGCCATACCGTAATGGCCAGCCTCGTGAACAAATACAAGGAGCGAGAGAACAAGCAGTCCCCAAAAAATTGGTGAAAGAATAGCTAACAAATTCACAAAATTCCTATCCCACAAAAGAACGGGCTAAAGCTCGTGCCTCTGCGTCTACAAGCGTCAATTGTTGAAGGTCTTCTACCCTTTGAACTTCAGAGGCATTCATAGTCTCTGCAACAATGCGCTCAATATCAAGAAATGAACATCTTCCTCGTCTAAATGCATGGTTAGCAACTTCATTAGCTGCATTCATAATGCAAGGAAGCGTTCCACCAACAGTTCCTGCATGACGAGCAAGAGCTAGGCATCCAAAGGTTTTCTCGTCAGCATAGTCGCCTGTAAGAGGTGCGGTTTCTTGCCACTCAACCGGCTGAACAATTGCTGGCCAACGATGTGGATAGCTCAGCGCAAACTGAATAGGCAGCTTCATATCAGAGGCTCCGAGCTGTGCCTTCACGGAGCCGTCTATAAACTCAACCATAGAATGAATGCGACTCTGGCGATGTACCAACACCTCAAGCTTATCCATTGGAGTGTCAAAGAGGTGATGAGCCTCAATGAGCTCAAGGCCCTTATTCATGAGCGTGGCGCAATCGATGGTAATCTTGGCACCCATCTTCCAGGTTGGATGCGCCAAGGCGTCGTCAGCCGAAACGTGTTTGAGCTGCTCGCGAGAATATCCGAAGAACGGACCACCAGAGCAGGTCAGCCAAATCCTCTGGATATCAGAGGGGTTCTCGCCAATAAGGCACTGGAAGATAGCGCTATGCTCGGAATCAACGGGGATGAGCTGACCGGGCTTAACCAGAGGCATCAGAAGGTCTCCGCCAACAACAATTGACTCCTTGTTAGCGTAAGCCAGCACTTTGCCAGCCTTCACAGCGGCCAGACCAGCGTAAATGCCGGCCTCTCCCACCACCGCGTTGACTACGCAGTCAACCTCATTCAGCTCAGCAAGCGCCTGAACGGCCTCAGGGCCAAAGCTTGCTTTGCAGCCTTGAGGCAAGCTGTCGAGAAGAGCATTGCCCTTGACACTTGCATCGGCAAAAGCAACGTATTTGCAGTTGAACTCAGCTGCTGCCTTCACGGCAAACTCAATCGACGACCTCACCGCAAGGGCTGCAACCTCCACCTTTTGCGGGAAATGACGACACACATCAAGCGTCTGCATGCCCACCGAGCCCGAAGCTCCAAGAACAGCAACGCGCAGAGGCTCATGTCTTACAGCACGAGGCGCGGTATCTTCAAAAATACTCAAAACCTATGCTCCAAACGGCAGCGCAATAGGTAGCTTGACCTGGCTAAAGAGCACGGCAAGCTGGAAGAGAAGAAACGCCGCCATAGTTCCAAAAATCATCGAATCGGTTCTATCAAGTAGGCCACCATGACCAGGCATAATTGAACCAGAATCTTTGAGGCCCACTCCTCGCTTAATGCGAGACTCAAAGAGGTCTCCAACAACAGAGAAGGTGCCTTCTGTTACACCAAAGAGCAGCGCAAACAGTGGATTCATATCAATTGCGCCAAACGCTGCAATCAAGAACCACACCAGCATTGATCCTAGAAGACCACCAAAGAAGCCTTCCCAACTCTTATTTGGAGAAATCCTCGGCGCCAGTTTATGCTTGCCAAATTTAGATCCAAACAAGTACGCAAATGAATCGTTAGCCCACACAGAGAGCATGACAGCAAGCGTAATCCAAGGAATAGAAAAACTAGGCTCTGTGGACCTTAGAAGCACTACCGTTGAAAGCGAAAGCGACGTATACAGTGGCCCAAAGGCCGTAACCGACACGTCTGCAAGGTTTGCTCGCGGTGTAAAAACATACCAGAACCCGCAAAGAATAATCAAAAGCAGAGAAAATACCAGTGGAAAGACGTGACCAAAGTACGCAATTATGGGAAAAACAAGCGAGAAAACAAGGCCAAGAGGCTCGTTTGGCATACGTCCGCCCATGCGGCAAATATGGAAGAACTCAGAGCAGCACAGCCATCCCATACCGGCAATCAAAACAATAGTGGCTTCTTTGCCCACAAACAGAGCGGCAAGCACAATAGCAGCATAAATTACGCCAGACAAAGTCCTTGTCAAAAGCTTCTCGGTAACGCCACGAACTCGCTGACCCATAAGGTTACCAGCTGCTCGTTGCAGCTCTTTAAGTGAGCGACGAATCTCTAGCTTTTCAATCTGTCTATCAATTCCAACGCTACCTGTTTCTTCAGGATTAGGCTGAATACCAGCAGTAGTCCTAGAAGTAGGCCTTCTGGAATCGCGCATATTGTCCACCACTATTTCACTCCTCCGAATCGCCTCTGGCGACCCTGATAGCCCTTAATGGCGCGCAAAAAATCCCACTTAGAGAAGTCAGGCCAGTAAGTTTGCGTAACATACAGCTCCGAATAAGCCAACTGCCACAACAAATAGTTAGAAAGCCTCAGCTCTCCTGACGTGCGAATTAACAGGTCTGGATCAGGAAGACCTGCCGTATAGAGGTTCTTCTCAAAATCCGCTGGAGTTACCGAATCAGCAGATACGGAACCCTCAGCAATTTGGTTAGCGAGAAGAACAGCTGCCCTGGTAAGCTCTGCGCGAGAGCCATAATTGACAGCAAGCGCAAACGTCATACCGGTGTTTTGTGCGGTTTCATCAAGTCCGCGCTGGAAGGTCTTGCGGGTCTTCTCTGGCAAAGCCTCAAGGTCACCAAAGAAACGCAGCTTAACGTTCTCCTGGTGGAATAGTGGAAGTTCTTTAAGAAGCGTCTCTGCAAAAAGACGCATGAGCAAGTCAACCTCACGCTGAGGACGTTTCCAGTTTTCTGTGGAGAATGCATAAACCGACAGAACGTCCAATCCAAGGCGCACACTAGTAGTAACAGCCTCGCGCAAAGAAAGAACACCGGCCTTATGACCTTCGGTTCTATCAAGTCCACGAGCTGTAGCCCATCTACCGTTTCCATCCATAATGATGGAAACGTGAGACGGAATAGTTTCTAAATTGATATCAGAAAGACTGATATCGTCTGGTGCGTCAGAGAAATACTGGACAAGCTTGTCTGTATCAAACTGCACTTAAATCTCCATGATTTCTGAAGTCTTGGTCTTAAGAAGGGACTCAATCTGTGCAATATAGGTATCGGTCAGCTTCTGAATACCGTTCTTCTCGCGCTTCTGATCGTCCTCAGAGAGTTCCTCATCGCGCTCAATCTTGCCATTAACATCACGACGAACATTACGGACAGCAACACGAGCCTCTTCAGCAATCTGAGAGCACTCTTTAGCAAGCTCACGACGGCGCTCCTCAGTTGGCATTGGGAAAGGAAGTCTGATTGCGGAGCCATCATTAGATGGAGTAATACCCAAATCAGAAGTCTCAATGGCCTTCTCGATGCTCTTTAGAGCAGTCTTGTCCCATGGCTCAACGAGCAGCATAGATGCCTCAGGAACCTTGATAGCTGCAAGCTGAGAAATTGGTGTTGGCTGACCATAGTAGTCTACCTTGATGTGATCAAGCGCATGTGGATTTGCGCGACCAGTACGAACACGACCAAAGTTATTCTTAAGTACCTCGATGCACTTCTCCATAGACTGCTTAGCTTTATCAGAATGAACGCTCATTAGTCCTCCTCAACAACAGTAGTACCGACTTCTTCTCCGGAAATTGCCTTCATAAAAACGCCTTCAGACTGCATGTCAAATACAAGAATTGGCATCTTATTATCTTTGCACAGCGCAATTGCTGCAGCGTCCATAACCTTAAGTTCTTTGGCGAGAACATCTTTGTAGGTGACAGTGTCAAACTTAACTGCATCTGCATGAGTAACTGGATCGCAGTCGTAAATGCCATCTACCTTTGTTGCCTTCATTAGAGCCTCTGCGCCAATCTCGCAAGCGCGAAGAGCTGCAGCAGTATCAGTGGTGAAGTAAGGGTTACCGGTACCTGCAGCAAAGATGACAATACGACCCTTCTCAAGGTGCCTAATAGCACGACGGCGAATATAAGGCTCTGCAACCTGAGCCATGGAAATTGCACTCATAACACGGCAATCCATGCCATTGCGCTCAAAACAATCCTGGAGTGAGAGAGCGTTGATTACTGTTGCAAGCATGCCCATATTATCGCCCTGGGCACGATCCATGCCAGCAGCTGCCTGAGAAACGCCTCTAAAGATGTTTCCGCCGCCAACAACAATGGCAACCTGAACGCCAGACTCCCAAACAGGCTTAATTTCTTTAGCAAGCATTTCTGGAATTGAAGGGTCAATACCAAAGGATTGTTCACCCATCAATGCTTCACCAGAAAGCTTTAAAAGTACTCTTTTGTATTTAGCTGAAGACAAAGCTTCCTCGCTCTCTCCGTTTGCCATAGTTGTAATAATTTTAACAAACGACACCGTAAGTTTTGCAGGAATCGCGTTAAAAAAAAGAGCCGGTTGAAGACAACCGGCTCAAAATAATTGAAGTAAAAAGTCTTACTCTTCACCAAAAGCAAAACGCACGAAGCTGACAATCTTAACCTCGTCGTCAACCTTCTTGGAGAGCAGCTTTGCGTACTCAGAAATGGTCATATCAGGGTCCTTAACAAATGCCTGCTCAGTAAGGACGTACTCCTTGTAGTACTTCTCGAGACGACCATAAGCCATCTTCTCTTGAATAGCCTCAGGCTTGCCGGACTCAGCAGCCTGTGCCTTATAGATGGAGAGCTCGTGATCAACGATGTCCTGTGGAACATCCTCACGGCGAGCAGCAACTGGAGCAGCTGCAGCTACCTGCATTGCAACGTCGTGTGCAAAGTTCTTAAAGTCCTGAGACTCAGCGGTCTCTGGCTTGTTGAACTCAAAGGTAACAATGTCAGCAAGCTTGCCACCAAGGTGGATGTAGCTAGCAAGAGCGCCGTTTGCAGCCTCAACGCGCTGGAAACGAAGAACACGCATGTTCTCGCCGATGTTGTGGATCTTATCGGTGATTGCCTCGTCAACGGTCTCGTCGCCAAACTTAGCAGCCTTGAGCTCCTCAACGTCAGCTGGGTTGCTCTCAACAACAACTGCAGCAAGATCGCCAGCAAAGCCGGTGAACTGTGGGTTTGTACCAACAAAGTCAGTCTCGCAGGAGAGCTCGAGGATTGCGCCAGTCTTACCATCTGGGCTGATGAAGGTAGCAATGGTGCCCTCGTTGGTGTCACGACCGGCACGCTTAACTGCCTTAGCAACGCCCATAGTACGAAGAATATCTACTGCCTTCTCAATATCGCCCTCAGCCTCGACGAGTGCCTTCTTGCACTCCATCATAGGAGAGCTGGTCATATCACGAAGCTGCTTAACAAGTGCTGCGGTAATCTCTGCCATGTTTTCCTCCCAAAATCTACTGAATAACTAAATTATTTAACCCGTTGCTAAGAGTTACTCAGCAGCTGGGGTCTCGGACTCAGCGCCCATCTCTTCAGCAGAAATCTGCTCCTTACCGCTACCTGCAAGAATTGCGTCTGCAGCAAGCTGGCACATAAGAGAAATGGAACGAATAGCATCGTCATTTGCAGGAATGCCGTAATCAACAACATCTGGATCAGAGTTGGTGTCAAGCAGGGAGACAACTGGAATGTGAAGACGGTTTGCCTCACGGATTGCGTTCTCTTCACGCTTGGAGTCAACAACAAAGAGAGCCTGTGGAAGAGAAGTCATATCACGGACGCCACCGAGGTTAAGCTGAAGCTTCAGAAGCTCCTTGTTCTTAAGAGCCTGCTCCTTCTTAGGAAGAGTTGCCATACGGCCATCCTCTACCATTGCCTCAAGCTCCTCAAGGCGCTTAATGCGGGAACGCATGGTGACAAAGTTGGTGAGCATACCACCAAGCCAGCGCTGGTTGATGTAAGGCATGTTTGCACGAGCTGCCTCAGTAGCAATTGGCTCCTGAGCCTGCTTCTTGGTGCCGACGAAGAGAACGCGGCCACCCTTAGATGCAACATTTTTAAGGAAAGTGTAAGCAGCATCTGCACCAAGCATGGTCTGCTTAAGGTCAAGAATGTAAATGCCGTTACGATCACCAAAGATGTATGGCTTCATCTTAGGGTTCCAGCGACGAGTCTGGTGACCATAGTGGCAACCAGCATCCAGAAGAGTCTGAATAGTAATCTTTGCAGCCATTTTTACCTCCATTGGTTGTTCCTCCGTACGAGTTCAAACCTTGCTAAAACCACCCAACACCTGGCTTAGTGTTAGGCACCACGGCAAACAAGTAGTCGTACGTGCGATTTTGTGCTGTTTGGCAACAGCATGCTGTGCTTCTACACAACTTTTGAAAGTATAACAGGAAAACGAGGTCTACGTCTATAAAGAATTTAGACCATAACCTCTACAAATACTGCGCAAATACATCTAACTTCCCTGTGCAAGATCTTCCACAACAACGCACAACTTATTTTGATCTTGGATGAGCTGCCTTTGCCGCTTCTTTAAGCCTATCGACTGAAAGATGCGTATACACCTGTGTAGTTGAAAGTGACTCATGACCTAAAAGTTCCTGCACAATACGAAGATCTGCTCCACCACCAAGAAGTTCTGTGGCGTATGTATGTCTCATAGCGTGTGGCGAGAGTAAGCTATCTAGTCCTGCAGCCGTTAGATACGACGAAAAAACCTTGCGCAAAGAATCCGCGCTCATATTATTTCCTCTTACGGAAATAAAAAGAGCCGAATGTGCACGGCCCGCTTTATCTTTCAACAAAAGCGTAGGTCGAGAAGAACTTAGGTACTTTTTAAGCCATTCGATAGCTGACTCATAGAGCGGAACAATCCTCTCTTTAGAACCTTTACCAAAGAGACGTACTATTCCATTTTGTAAATCAACCTGATCGAGCGTAAGTGATGCTACCTCAGAAATACGAGCTCCTGTTGCATACAAAAACTCAAGAAATGCTCTATCTCTAAGTCCTACCGCGGTTGAAACATCACATGATTCTAAAAGCCTATTTACATCGGAATCAGTCATAGTATGTGGAAGATTTCGTGGCGCTCGAGGATTGCTCAGTGAAAGAGCTGGGTCTGTGGCAATCAGTTTTTCTCGCTGCATCCATTTGTAAAAACCGCGTAACGCAGATAAATGCCTATTTAGTGTTTTTGCTGAATATTGAGCCTGTTTGAGATAGGCCAAATAGAGACGAAGGCTTCTGTGATCAACCCGAGTTACCGCAACACCTTCCCTACTACACCACTGCTCAAATGCCAAAAGATCAGTCTGATATGACCTTAGGGTATTCTCGGAGAGATTCCTGACCTTACTTAGATACTCAATAAATTGTTCAACGTGACTACCCTGCTCTTTTGAAATAGCCACGTTAATCACACTTCATGCAATCAAAAAGTTCCTGACGAGAAGAGATGTAGTCATCAAAGTCATTATGAGCACGCTCTGCCATCTTTTGACGGCGCTCGTCTTTTCTTTTTACATGCTCATCCAGTGGCTCAAAAATTCCAAAGTTAACATGCATAGGCTGGTAATCTTTGGTGTTTGGGTTTGTTGCATAACCCACAAGAGAACCAAACGAAGTGGTCAAAGGAAGCTTAACTTCCTCTTTGTTCAACAGACGAGCGTACATGTTTAGTGCAGCAAGCAATCCGGATGCTATAGCCTCAACATAGCCTTCTGTACCCGTAATTTGACCTGCAAGAATAGTAAAAGTTCCCGGAATTCCAAACGAACCATCAAGCGCATGAGGAGAGTCAACAAAAGAGTTTCTGTGCATGACGCCGTAGCGAACAAACTCAGCGTTTTCCAACCCTGGGATGAGGGTAAATACGCGTTTTTGCTCTCTCCAGGTAAGATTTGTCTGAAAACCAACCAGATTAAATGCTGATTTAGCTGCATTTTCTGCACGAAGCTGAACTGCTGCCCAGGGACGTTTACCCGTTCTGGGGTCAATAAGTCCTACTGGCTTTAAAGCGCCAAATCTAATGGAATCATGTCCTGTTCTTGCTACTTCCTCAATAGGCTGACAAGCTTGGAACAAATCAGACTGCTCAAAATCGTGGCCAATAACACGTTTAGCTGCAAGTAACTCATCAACAAATGTGTCGTATTCCTTTTTATTCATGGGGCAATTGAGGTAATCGCCAATTCCCAAATCCTCATAACGAGATTGAGAGAATGCAATTGAATGGTCAATTGATTCATAAGACACAATAGGTGCAGCAGCATCAAAAAACGACATTCTGTTAGTTCCAACACGCTTAGAAATTGCTTCGTACAAGCTATCTGAGCACAGTGGTCCTGCAGCAATAACTGTTGGCTCATCAGATAACTCCGTGACCTCTGCATGAGTTATCGAGATGTTTGGATGATTTCTGATCTGCTCAGTAACAGCCTTTGAAAAATCTTCTCTATTGACCGCAAGAGCGCCGCCTGCGGGAACAGAGTTTTCTTCTGCTATATGGAGCAGAAAACTACCCATCTTTTTAAGCTCAGACTTTAAAATTCCAGCTGCAGAATCTTCCTTAGTGGACTTCAGAGAGTTGGAACAGACCAGCTCAGCAAACATATCTGTATGGTGTGCTGGAGAAGAAACAACAGGGCGCTGCTCAATGAGCTCTACAGAAACACCACGTGAAGCAAGCTGTAAAGCACATTCGCTTCCAGCTAAACCAGCGCCAACTACAGTAACTCTTTGTGTCATTGTTCACCTATCACACACTACGAATCCAAATAAAACTCTTTAGAAGGAGTATACCTTCCATCCGGTAATCTTTTTACCATTCCACGAGCTTCATAATCAGTAAGAGAATTTAACACGGTAAGTACGTTTTCTGATAGCCTCCATGCAAGTTCTTCGGGTCTTGAAGGAGAAGCAATAAGTGCAGATAAAAGTGGTGTCAACTTCTTATCTTGCTTCAATTGTTCCTGAACTAGGCAATCAAAATCTAATGAAATTGCAATGCCCAACGATGTCTCATCAGGAATAATTTGAGCACCTTCAGAGATGAGTCTATTCGTACCCGCAGAAGCTGGAGAGAAGATAGACCCGGGTATTGCATAAATAGTTTTACCAAGAGAGTTAGCAAATTCAGCAGTACTCATGGTGCCTGAGCAAAGACCTGCTTCCGTTACCAAAAGCACTTTACCCAATGCTGCAATAACTGCATTTCTTCTAGGAAAGGCATAACGTCTAGGAGGCGTTCCCCACCTGTCTAGAGAAATGACTGCTCCCCTTCCTTCTCGCGCTGCTTCAAAAAGCTCTGCAGAAGTAGTTGGATATGTTACATCTGCACCACAGCCTGCCACTACAACAGTCTTTCCACCAGCATTAAGAGAAGCCATACCCGCCCTATAATCGCAGCCAAGAGCTCCGCCAGATACCACCACAATATTATTATCAGCGGCGCATCTGCCAGCCATTTCTGCAATTGCCATGCCGTATGGGGTGGCCCTACGAGCCCCAATTACAGACATACAAGGTTGTTGCAAAACGCTTCTATCCCCCATTCCATAGATAATTTCAGGCGGATGGTTAAGCGGTAGCAATTCTTTTGGATAGTCCTCATCTTCTGATGAAATCTCCCATCTCTCCATTGCTACTCCAAAGAACAAGACCTATAGGCAACCGCCTCAGATACGTCGTCTTTTGTCACTTTTTCATGGTGAGCAATGTCTGCGATAGTCCTTGCAACCCTGCAGGTACGCGTTATTGCTCTACCTCCTAAATGAAGTCCACGAGCAAATCTATGCAGCAGCTGCACTGCCGATTCATCAAAGCTCTCCACGTACTTTTGGCGAGAAGTGCCATCTACTCCACGGGTTTCTCGCCAAGAAGCAAAGTCTCTGCCAGAGACAACAAGTGAGCGCATACCTGCTGAAGTGAGTCCTAGTTCTCCTTGAATTACTCGATCAGAAGAGGGACGAGCCACATCACACACAATATCTATTCGATCCATCAACGGACCTCCAATTTTTGATTGATACGTAGAAATCTTTCCTGGAGAGCACTTGCAGGTGTGAGTTTTATCTCCAAAGTATCCGCAGGGACAGGGATTAGCTGCAGCAATGAGCTGAAATTGAGAAGGAAACTTATAGATTCCATCCACTCGCGCAAGACGTACATATCCGTCTTCGATTGGCTGACGTAAAACCTGCAGCGTATTAGAAGCAAACTCGGGCAGCTCATCTAAAAAGAGCACGCCTTTATGGGCAAGAGAAATTTCGCCTGGGATGACAGGTCTGCCACCTCCAATCATGCCTGCTACAGAAGCTGAATGATGAGGAGACCTAAAGGGCCGTACACCTGCTTGAATAGAATCTGTTTCACACCCCGCCACAGAATGTATGAGCAATACCTCATCGCGCTCTTCTTTAGAGAGCTCTGGGAGGATAGTTGGAATTCTTTTAGCAAGCATAGTTTTACCTGCACCTGGCGGGCCAATCATAAGCATCCCCAGGTTTCCTGTGGCTGCGATTACGATAGCTCGCTTGACTAATTCCTGGTCAATCACCTCTTCAAAGTCTAAATTCTCGCTGAGCATTGCAGTTTCAACAGAATGCTTACGCTGAACCAATGGCTTACAGAATGATTGGTCTCTTAAACTCAAGTTGAGCAATGATTGAATTCCTATAACGTGACTCCAGTTAGAACCAAACAAATTGCAATCTGAAGAGGAGATTAGTTTCATTCCCAGTTTCTTAGCAAGCATTGCATACGCTGCCATACCTCTAACTGAAGAGATCTTGCCGTTTAATGAGAGTTCTCCAACAAACAGCCTGTTATGCACAATCTCTTGAGGAATCTGTCCAGTAGCTGCAAGGATAGCAACGGCTATAGGCAAATCAAATCCAGTACCTGTCTTTTTTATATCTGCAGGCGTCAAATTGATTGTTACCAGCAATCGAGGGATGGTAAAACCAGCAGCTTTTAGTGAGCAGCGCACACGAGAACGAGATTCCATAATGGATCCGTCGGGCATACCTACGATGGTTATTCCAGGAATGCCGCCTGAAATACCCACTTCTACATCTACAGGTATTGCCTCAATTCCTCTAAGAGTTGCGGTATGAACGCAAATGGTTGCTTGACTCATTGCTCGTCCCAGCTAAATGCCCCAATTAAATGCCTTAGGCTTGCTGTGCTTGGAGCTACCAGATTAATAGCAACAACATCAAATCTAATAGAGGTAAGTGCTGGATGAAGCGCTGCATACATAAGCGCAAGCGTTCTGTATTTTTCCTGCTTTGCCCTATTTACAGCCAGCTCAGGCATGATGCTATCGTCTTTGTTCAAAATACGTCTTGTCTTTACCTCAACAAGCACAACGTTATCGCCATCTTGAGCAACAATATCAACCTCACCAATCTGACACGTCCAGTTAGTTTGGATAATTTTATAGCCTCTTTTGATGAGGTATTTCGCAGCGATCTCCTCGCCTTTCTCACCAATTTGGCGAGAAGACATCTCTTCTAGCGGAATTCTTTCCTCTTGTGCGTTGTCCTCTTCAGAAACCTTGTCCTGATCTTTTGGCTCCTCCTGTGGTGATGGTTTCTCATCTACCTCATTAGGCAAAGAACCTGGATACTTGCTTGTGTCTTTCTTGCTCATAACTCTCCTTTCATTGTGGGAGAGTTCAGTTTGCAGGAGCACTTTGACACTAACTTGGCTGCTGTCTGTCTAAACAGCGTAATGATTCTGACGAAAGTAAAAAATTTGATATTACGTGCTTGCGGCTATATAAAAAGCCCGTTCAATCCTCTTAGAATGAACGGGTCCATGTTTGCGTCTGAAAGTTAATCTGATTGCTTAAACTGGATGTATTAAAACAGTCTTTGCGTCTTAACAAAGTTTCCACAAAACGACGCACGATGTATAGGAGAAAGTCCCATCTCACCAATAGCTTCAATGTGTTCAGCAGAGGCATATCCTTTACATTCTGCCAGGTGATAGCCGGGGTACTCCTCGTCATAGGCCACCATAAGAGCATCTCTTGTTACCTTTGCCACAATTGAAGCGGCAGCAATAGAAGCAATGCGTGCATCACCCTTAACAAGAGTCTTTTCTTTGGGGTGGATATGCATAGGATTTCCATCAATCAAAACGCATTCAGGCTCAATACCTGTGTTTTTGACAGCCTGAAGCATAGCGTCTCTTAAACACTGTGCCATGCCAACTTCATCAATTCTTTGAGGAGCAATATGAGCAATGCCAATTGCTGTAGCAACTTCTTGAATTTGTGCTGCTAGAATCTCTCGCTTTGCTGCAGTTAATTTTTTGGAATCGTTTAGTCCATAGATGATAGGATTCTCTGGCAAACATACCGCACAAACCGTTAAAGGGCCAGCTACAGAACCTCTGCCCACCTCATCAACACCAACAACAAGTCCGCCCCCAGAAAGCTCCTTCTGAAAGCGATACATTTCTTCTACACGGGTCTTCTCGGCATGTTCTTTTTCAATGCGCTTTTTAGCTGATTCTAGAGCCTTGATAACCTGTTTACGGGGGTCCTCGCTATAACGAGCTATGAGTTCGTATACCTCAGTCTCTGGGGCATCACTTAAACGAGCAATTATATCTTTAGCAGAATCAGCCATGTTTTCTCCAAACCACACGACTATGGTACTAAAAAAGCCGCCCGGAGGCGGCTTTAAAGAGCATATGAAGTTGATTAGCGCTTCTCGCGAAGACGAGCAGCCTTACCAACACGATCGCGCAGGAAGTAGAGCTTAGCGCGGTGAACAACACCGTGGCGAAGAACCTCAAGCTTAGCAATCTTTGGTGAGTGAAGTGGGAAAGTACGCTCAACACCAATGCCAAAGCTGATCTTACGAACGGTAAAAGTCTCACGGGAACCCTCGCCGGAAAGACGAATGATGTCACCCTGGAAGACCTGCTCACGAGTACGGTCACCCTCGACAATGCGATAGTGAACTTTTACGTTGTCACCAACGCGGACCTCAGGAATGTCCTCGCGGATCTGCTGACGCTCAATAGCGCGAATGTAGTCCATTGTTTCCTCATCTCTAGAGGTGCCGACGCCCTTGCGAACGACACATAGTTAACACACAGACGGAAAGTATACGTGAATACTTTCCACTGTACAAGGGTTAGTTTGGATAAAACTTACTTTACATATCTCCTTTTACCCCAGGAACGAGGAAGGCGAAGATCTTCAAACACTCTGGTTGCATATCTATCGGTCATACCAGACACGTAATCTGCTACTTGGATTTCTGGATGATCAAAGTCATGACATTTGTATTCTGCAGGAACCTCATCTAAATGGTTAACAAAGTAATCAAACAGCTCAATGATGAGATCATATGCCTTGGGTTCTTCGTATTTTGCGTCTCCTGATGCGTATAGATTAGCAAACAGGAATGCTCTCATGGTCATCATGGCGCCCCACATAGAGTCGGTCATTTTAATGTCGCCTACGCGAGAACTCTCGGAGACAATATCGTGAACCATGTTTTCAATACGCTCAGGTGAGCTATTTCCAAGAACCTCTCGAGCTTCTGTTGGGAGATACTCCTCCGAAAGAAGTCCTGCTCGTTTTGCGTCATCAATATCGTGCGTTACATACGCAATGCGATCCGAAATGGCAACAATTCTTCCTTCTGCTGTTTCTGCACGTAGATTACCTGAATGGCATCTAATACCATCAATAACCTCATGAGAAAGATTAAGACCCTGACCGTCTTTCTCCAGATACTCAACAATGCGGGCACTCTGCTGATTATGGGCAAAAATATACTCATTTTCTGGAGCATCGGGGTCCATTCCCCTATACAGGCTAATGGCGTGCGAAAGCGCCTTCTCGCCAATATGACCAAACGGCGTATGACCTAAATCATGTCCAAGTGCAATTGCCTCAGTCAGATCTTCGTTTAAGCCAAGAGGACGCGCAATTGAGCGTGCAATCTGCGAAACCTCAAGCGTATGAATAAGACGAGTCCTATAGTGGTCCCCTTCTGGGGCGAGAAAAACCTGTGTCTTGTGAGCAAGTCTTCTGAAACTCTTACTATGCAAAATACGGTCTCTATCACACTGATAACAGGTACGGTACTGGTCAGGTTCCTCTGCAATCGCACGACCCTTACTTTGATCAGAAAAAGCCGCTTCAGGAGATAAGATTTGATGCTCGCGAGCTTCAAGATCTTCTCGTCTAATGGATAACATAGAACCTCCTTGTACCTGCATCTTTACCTCATAATAGCAGGATATTACTGTCTAGCAAAAGAGGGCGACCGAAGCCGCCCTCTTGAGTTTTGTACAGTGTGTCTAGAAGAAAACCTACTTAGTAGCAATCTTCTGTGGACCACCGTTAGCCTGAATCTTAGCCTGTGCTGCAGCAAGGCGTGCAATTGGTACACGGTATGGAGAGCAAGAGACATAGTCAAGACCAAGGTTGTAGTACATGTGGATGGACTCTGGATCGCCACCGGTCTCACCGCAGACACCAATGGTGAGGTTAGGATTACCCTTACGGCCACCCTCGACGCCCATACGGACAAGCTCTGCGACACCCTTATCAAGGGTTGCAAATGGGTTGGTCTTAACAATCTTGCGCTCAAGATAGAGAGGCATAAATGCGGACTCAACGTCGTCACGAGAGAAGCCAAGGCAAGTCTGGGTAAGGTCGTTAGTGCCGAAGGAGAAGAAATCTGCGTGCTTAGCAATCTCCTCAGACATGATAGCTGCACGTGGAAGCTCGATCATGGTACCAACTGGGATGTTGAGCTCAACACCGTACTCGTCAGCAACCTGCTTGATGGTCTGCTCAACCTCTTCACGGACCTGGATGAGCTCCTCTTCGAAGCCAACCAGAGGAACCATGATCTCTGGGCGAGGGTCAAGACCAACGCGCTTGAGCTCTGCAGCTGCGCTTGCGATAGCGCGAACCTGCATAACGTTGAGCTCTGGGTAGACAAGGCCAAGGCGGCAGCCACGGAGGCCGAGCATTGGGTTTGCCTCCTGGAAGGCGTCAAACTTAGCGAGAAGAGCACGCTTTGCAGCGGCGTCCTTACCCTGCTCTTCATCATGAGCAATCTCAACGTCAAGCTCACGTGGGGAATCAAGGAACTCATGCAGTGGTGGGTCAAGAAGACGGACAACAACGTCTTTGCCGTCCATTACCTTGAACATACCAAGGAAGTCACCCTTCTGAGCACGGCCAAGCTGCTCGATAGCAAGCTGCTTAACGTCCTCAGAGTCTGCAAGAATGAAGTCCTGAATGAGGTGCTTACGCTCACCAAGGAACATGTGCTCTGTACGGTCAAGACCAATTGCCTCAGCGCCGTTATCAACGGAAGTCTGAGCATCTGCTGGGTTATCAGCGTTTGCACGTACGCCAATGACGCGACCACGGGACTCGTCAAGGCGGACCTCATCTGCCCATGCAAGGATGGTCTGGAGGTCACCAGAGAGCTCTGGCTGAACAAGCTCAACAGCGCCAAGGATGACGTCACCAGTGGTACCGTCGATGGAGATAACATCGCCCTCGTTAACAACAAGACCGGAATCAGCAACGGTGAAGCGCTTGTTAGCAGCGTCAATGCGAAGTGTATCAACACCGCAGACGCAAGGAGCGCCCATACCACGAGCAATAACAGCTGCGTGGCTGGTCTTGCCGCCGTGGGAAGTTAGGATGCCCTCTGCAGCAACCATGCCGTGGAGGTCATCTGGAGTGGTCTCCCAACGGACAAGAATACAAGACTTGCCTGCCTCTGCAAAAGCCTCAGCGTCTGCAGAAGAGAAGACTGCAGCACCAACAGCTGCACCAGGAGAAGCGTTAAGACCCTTAGCAATGGTCTCGTACTCGGCGTTAGGATCAAACTGTGGGTGCAGAAGCTGATCGAGCTGCTCAGGAGCAACGCGAGAAACAGCCTGCTCCTTAGTAATACGGCCCTCTTCGTACATCTGAATTGCAACCTTAAGTGCAGAGAGAGCAGTACGCTTACCAACACGAGTCTGAAGCATCCAGAGCTTACCATTCTCAATGGTGAACTCGATGTCCATCATGTCTGCGTAGTGATCCTCAAGAATCTCAAAGACGTGGAAGAGCTCCTCGCCTGCCTCCTTGAGTGCAGGAACCTTAACGAGGTCTGCAATAGGCTCAGTATTACGAATACCAGCAACAACGTCCTCGCCCTGAGCGTTAATCAGGAAGTCGCCGTAGCGCTCGTTAGTGCCATCTGCAGGGTTACGAGTAAATGCAACGCCAGTTGCAGAAGTCTCACCCTTGTTACCAAAGACCATGACCTGAACATTAACTGCAGTACCAAGCTCATCAGGAATCTTGTTCTGCTTGCGGTAAAGGATTGCGCGGTCGTTCATCCAAGAACCAAAGACTGCCTGCTCAGCAAGGCGGAGCTGGAGATAAGGATCAGATGGGAAGACAGCGTAGCCGTTCTTGGAGACCTCTGGGTGCTCCTTAACGTCAACGTTTGCAGCAAAGATGCCCTTGAACCAAGTTACAAGGTCACGAAGGTCATTTGCGTCCAGCTCTGTATCAAGCTTAACGCCCTTCTCGGCCTTCTTAGCAGCAATTGCATCCTCAAAGAGCTGTCCAGAGACGCCCATAACAACGCCAGAGAACATCTGAACAAAACGACGGTAAGAGTCCCAAGCAAAGCGCTCGTTACCAGTCTGCTTAATGAGGCCCTGAACGGACTCATCGTTAAGACCAAGGTTAAGAACAGTGTCCATCATGCCAGGCATGGAGAATGGTGCACCAGAACGGACGGAGACAAGCAGTGGATCTTCTGCATCGCCGAGCTTCTTGCCCATGCGCTCCTCAAGGGTAGCCATAGCTGCGTCAATCTCATCAGTGACGCCCTCAGGCCAGACGTTGCCGTTGTTGGAATAAGCAACGCAAGTTTGGCAAGTAATTGAGAATCCTGGAGGTACAGGCAGGCCAATCTTAGACATCTCTGCAAGGTTTGCTCCCTTGCCACCAACAATCCACTTTGCCTCTTCTACGGATGCGCCAGCGACCTCAGTAACATCGTTACCGGCGTGGTCCTTTCCGAAGCTGTAAACGTGCTTCTCGGACATAACACTCCAAACTCTCAAACTGTCACACGCAAAGCGTGCACCAACACGATTGAACGTAAAGACATCAAACCAAACAAAGTAGGTTCTGTCCTCACATTCATAGTATGTTACCAACCTACGCGATTCATCTGAACAAAATAACGGTGAGCGGTCAATATCGACCGTTCACAGAATGATTTGTAAACTTATGGTTGCAAATTGTGAAATTCTCCATAAAGAAAATGAGCATCCAAAATGGATGCTCATTTAACTTTTTGATATTTTGAGGCGTCAGCACTCTCTTAGCGAGTAACTCCCTCAAAGAATGCGCCAATTGCGTGGCTTGGCTCTTCGCCGGTAAGCGTAGAAATAACGTTTACCGCTGGTCCCAGAAGATCGATTGATGGGATGAGGCGCTGATCAAGCTCACGACGAATCTCTCTTCTGAGAGAGCCATCTGCAAAGGTGTGAAAGACTGCACGAGGGCGATTCTCATCTTCATGCTCGTTGAAGTATGCACGAACATCATCAACGCTATGAATGTTTGGAACCCTTACAATCTCTACGGATTCATCGCCAAACTGAGCAGCAGCAGCCTTAACCACTGCAGCGCCAGTCTCTCCGCGAGAGTCTGATAAAACATAGACGATAGGCAGACCATCACCAAGAGAGTTGTTATCAATGTCAAGTGCGCTCATGCTGTAACCCTTTCAGTCAAGTATTCAGAAAGATACAAACATTTATCAATCTAAGCGTACCCTACTTCTTGCGAGAAAGCACACTAATATCGGCGACATTACTAAACACCTGGGCAAACTTGTTCAAAAGACGCAAACGATTTCGGCGAACGGTATCATTTTCATCCATGACAAGTACTTTATCGAAGAAAGTATCAATTGGCTCACGCAGCTGAGACAGTGCAGAAACAGCAGCAGCATAGTCTGCACCAGCAAGAGCAGCAGCCACTTGCTTCTGGCCCTCTTCGCAGGCAGCAAGCAATGACATCTCTGGCTCAGTGAGAAGCTCTGTATCAACTTCTACACCAAGAGAGGCGTCGCTGAGGTGCGCTGCACGTGCATAAGCAGTAGCAAGATCCTCAAAGAGCTCAGGCTCATTCTGACGCGCCTCATCAAGCGCACGAGCACGCTGAAGAAACTCATCAGGATTGATAACACCAATTGCGCTAACAGCCTCAATAGCATCTGCAGAGATCTTCTCGTCCTTAGCAATAGATGCAAGGCGGCCAATAAAGTACTGCTCAACCTGGGACTGAACAGACTCGTCAACAGCAAGACCCTGCTGACGGTAAAGCTCCAGAGAGATTGCAATAAGCTTCTTGAGGTCAAGGTTGGAGGTAGAACGGACCAGCGCAATGACACCAATTGCCGCACGACGAACAGCGTAAGGATCGGAAGAGCCGGTTGGTGGCTCGTTGATAGCAAAGATGCCGCAGATGGTATCAAGCTTGTCAGCAATAGCCACAAAGCGACCAATCTGGCCACTTGGGAGCTCGTCGCCGGCAAAGCGAGGACGATAGTGCTCGCGAATAGCTGCAGCTACATCGCTCTTCTCGCCAGCTGCCTCTGCGTAGTAGCCACCCATGACGCCCTGCTGGCTGGTGAACTCGACAACTGCCTGGCTGACAAGGTCTGCCTTAGCAAGATGAGCGGCGCGAGCAGCAAGTTCAGCCTCTTCCTGACTGGATGTCTCGTCGAACGCAATCTCTGCAGCAAGAGTCTCCATACGCTGGGTCTTCTGTAGAACCGTGCCAAGCTTCTCCTGAAAGACAACGGTCTCAAGGCGCTGAGCAAACTCGTCAAGCGTACGCTTCAAGTCCTCCTCAAAGAAGAACTTAGCATCGTCGAGACGAGCACGAACAACGCGCTCGTTGCCGTCAATGACGCGCTCGGCACAAGATGGTTCTGCATTAGAAACCACAATAAACTCGCGAGTCAGCTTACCCTCAGCGTCATAGATTGGAAAATAGCGCTGATTGGAAAGCATGGACTCAGTAATAATCTCTGAAGGAACGTTAAGGAATTCCTCGTCAAAGGTACCCACAAGAACCTGAGGCCACTCAGTTAGGTTAATGACCTCCTCAAAGACCTTCTCTGGCATATCAACGTGAGAGCCTGGACGAGCTGCCTCTACCTCTTTAATGCCGGCGAGAATAACGTCTTTTCTCTGCTCCTGAAGCAGAACACCAGCATCTTTAAGTACCTGCTCATAGTCTGCTGGACTTGCTACCTCATGGTATCCAGGTCCAAGAACACGATGACCCTGAGTGGTGTTTGAGCTAGTTACATCAGCGTACGTAACAGGAACAATCTCTGAACCAAAGAGAGCGCACAGCCAGCGAACAGGACGAACGTAGCGCTCATGGAAAGAACCCCAGCGCTGACTACGAGGCCAATCAAGTGCAGAAATCCAAGAAGTTGCCAGCTCAGAGAGAATCTTTGTAGCAGGAACTGAAGGAATATTGAGCTCTGCAAAGACGTACTCATGACCGTCAGTATCTACACGACGAGTCAGCGCATCAGCGTTTACACCGCACTTACGAGCAAATCCCTCAGCAGCCTTGGTTGGATTGCCCTCTGCATCAAAAGCAATCTCTGCCTTAGGACCACGCTTGACCTCGGAAATCTCTTCTGTAGCCTCAGCAACGTCCTTTACATAGGCAGTTAAACGACGAGGTGTCGAGAGGATCTTAACCTCTCCAAATGACAAACCAGAGTCTTTAAGTCCGGAAACGACGAGCTTATTGAACTGAGCAATAGCTTTCTGCAATGGAGCAGAAGGCATCTCTTCAGAACCAATCTCAAAAAGGAAGTCTCTAACCTCAGCCATTTAAGCCACCTCCTCCTGAGTAGTTGCTGCAGGTGCTTTCTTAGAAGCAACCTCCTCCAAATACGATTCGCAGCATGCCTTAGCAACGGTGCGAACGCGAAGAATATAGTTAGCTCTCTCAACAGCAGAAAGAGCACCACGAGAGTCAAGTAGGTTGAATGCATGGCTGCACTTCATAACGCAGTCATACGCAGGTAGTGGAAGCTTGCGCTCAAGGCAGCTGTGACACTCTGCCTCATACTCGTCGAACTTCTCGCGCATAAGCTCAATGTTGGCTACCTCAAAGTTATAAGTTGAGAACTCACGCTCGTTCTCCAAAAATACCTGGCCGTACGTCATTGGCGTGCCATCTGGCAGGTAACTCCATACCAGGTCATACACGGAATCTACACCCTGAGCATACATAGCAATACGCTCAAGACCATAGGTAATCTCAACAGGAACTGGGTCTACCTCAATACCGCCCACCTGCTGGAAATACGTGAACTGAGTGACCTCCATGCCGTTGAGCCAGACCTCCCAGCCAAGACCCCAAGCACCAAGCGTTGGGCTCTCCCAATCGTCCTCAACAAAGCGAACGTCGTGGTCTTTTGGATCAAGGCCAATAGCGGCAAGTGAACCAAGATAGAGGTCTTGAGAGTCTGCAGGAGATGGCTTGAGCAAGACCTGGAACTGATAGTAATGCTGCAAGCGGTTGGGATTCTCACCATAGCGTCCATCAGCAGGACGACGACAAGGCTGTGGATAGCAGGTACGCCAGGCGTCGGGGCCAAGTGAGCGCAGGATAGTTGCGGTGTGGAAGGTACCGGCACCTACCTCAGAGTCATATGGCTGCATGACCGTGCAACCTTTTTCTGCCCAATAGTGTTCAAGGGTCAAAATCATATCTTGAAACGTAAGTGGTGTTGCGCCCATGATGTTCTTTCTCTCAAATGTCCGACGTAAGTACTATAGCCCGCGAGCATGGTCAAAGGGCCAGAAAATAAACATTGCCTTAGAGGTCACGGTAGAAACCGCAACAGCTCCAAAATATCTGGAATCCAGCGAGTTTGTTCTGTTATCCCCCATAACAAAAATATGACCTGCAGGAACAGTATACGGATAATTCTGAATTACGGCACCCGTGCGATCCGCAAGAGAATAGGTTGGCTTGCCTTCAGTGTAAGGCTCGTCCATAAGCTGACCGTCAACATACACAGCACCGTCGCGCAAATCTACCGTTTGACCTGCTGTAGCAATGACGCGCTTAACTAAAAGCGTATCGGGATTCTGAGGACTGGTGAAGGTAACTACATCACCTGCTTGCGGAATACCGCCAAATCGATAGGTAAGCTTCTCTCCTACCAAACGATCCCCCAGCTGGATGGTATTGAGCATGGACCCTGTTGGAACCTCATATACCTCAGCGACAAACGTTCTAATAAAAAACGCCAGCGCAACAGCAACTGCAACAATTACCAGGTATTCAAAAATTTCAAGAACTTTGGAATGTCCACTACTCATCGTCATCACCAGATTGCTGATCAAACTCTGCTAAATACGCTCTGTCCTTCTCAGTGAGCTGAGCGCTCTCTAAGAGGTCTGGACGCCACGCACGAGTGCGAGCAAGTGCAGATTGTCGTCTCCAGACTGCTACCGCTCCGTGGTCTCCTGAAAGAAGCACAGACGGAACTTCTCGCCCCTCAAAATTTGCTGGACGCGTGTACTGAGCATACTCAAGAAGGCCATCGTCGGAGAATGACTCATCCTGTGAGCTCATCTCATCGCCAAGCGCACCAGGAAGCAAGCGCACAACCGAGTCAATCACGGTAAGCGCAGGAAGCTCTCCGCCCGTCAGCACGTAATCTCCCAGAGAAATAACGTCATCTGCCAGCTCGTAGACACGCTCGTCCATGCCCTCATAGCGACCACAAACAAACAGAATGCGCTCCTTTTGAGCAAACTCTTGGGCGATAGCCTGGGAATACGGCCTACCAACTGGCGAGAAAAACACCACGTGGGGCTTGGTATCTGTCTGATCAGAAATCTCACGAACTGCCTCAAAGATGGGAGCAGGCTTCATAAGCATGCCTTGTCCACCACCAAAAGGAGCATCATCTACCGTACGATGCCTATCATGCGTCCAGTCACGCAAGTCATGTGCATAGAACTCAAAAATATTTGCCTTTTGAGCTCTGCCCATAATAGAAGCATTTAAATAGGGCGAGAAGACCTCAGGAAATACTGAGAGCGTTTCTAGACGCATGCTACTCACCTAACCTAAGAAGGCCCTGAGGAATTGAGACGGTAATGAAGCCCTCGGCTGGGGCCTCTTTGATAAATTCATCCACGGCAGGCATCAGCACCTGTCCAAAAGGCCCCTCAATGACCCACACATTTTGTGTAGGTCCAACAAGAACCTCTATAATTTCACCCAGAGAACCATGTTCTGTATCACGTACTTCTCTACCCACAAGTAGAGAAACATTTACCAGACCAAAGTTTTCTGGAAGACAATCTTCTTCTACCAGAAGCGTTTTACCAACAAGCTCTTCTGCATCAGAGATGGTAGTTACATCTTCAAAAGTGACAAGACTACCTTCTCTATCATCTGACTCAACAGAGACAACTGAGAACTTCCTTGGTCCCTTAAGTGCAGGCGGAACAGGAACAACTGTCATGCCTTCAGCTATAAGAGAAGGAAGGCTGTGAACGGGAACCGTCACAACCTCCCCTCTTTTACCATGCGTTTTAACAATTTGAGCAATTGCTCGCCAGTGTTTACGCAAAATTAGCCTACAACCTCGACATCAACAGAGGTGCCAACACGCTGGCCAAGAGCACGAGCCAAAGTACGAATAGCCTTAATGGTTCTACCCTTGCGACCGATGACACGTCCAGCGTCTTCCTCAGAGCAAGAAACCTCAATCAAGGCTCCATCCTCGCGATCGGTGACGTCGAGTGCAACAGCATCTTCATTATCAACAAGACCACAGACGATGTACTCGACAAGATCAGCAACCTTGTCAGAGGGCATCTCCTGAATGTCTTGATCGATAGCGTCTACCTCAGTGGGCTCTGTGAATTCAGACACGATTTACTCAGCCTCTGGAGCCTCGGACTCCTCAGCAGCTGCGGCAGCAGCCTCAGCAGCTGCGGCAGCAGCCTCAGCAGCAGCCTCTGCAGCTGCAGCAGCCTTTGCCTGTGCCTTCTTGGAGAGCTTGGTCTTCTTCTCTGCAACTGGAGCACCAGTACGAGCGATCTCAATGAGGTGAGAAACTGCGCTTGTTGGCTGAGCGCCCTTTGCTACCCACTCATCAACCTTCTCGAGGTTGATATCAATCGTCTTAGGGCTAGTCAGTGGGTTGTAACGACCGACTTCTTCAATGTAACGACCATCGCGAGGCATACGACCATCAGCGACAACTACGCGATAGTACGGACGCTTCTTGGCACCGTGACGGGCCAGACGAATCTTAACTGCCAATGAAAACTCCTCCATACGAGCGGTGCCTCGGATGTTAGATGGGCTGCACCGCAAAGCCACAAATCGGGTTACAAGTGTACAACAACGCATTAACCTCGAAAAGTATAAATTTGCTCTCTTCAAAAAGTACTCGTAATTTATTTATGAAACACTTGTTCTATTTGTACAAAAAGTATACACTATTTCTATGGAAACATCAAAGGACATATCAGATAAAAACGCACGTAAATCGTGTGATTTTGAGTGGCATGGTAAAGCCATTGGGCTTCTTGATCTTGATGCGTTCTTTGCGTCTGTAGAACAACTTGATCATCCTGAATGGCGCGGAAAACCAGTAATTGTTGGAGGCTCACCCCACAAACGAGGCGTTGTTTCAACCGCCTCTTATGAAGCAAGAAAGTTTGGCGTTCATTCTGCCATGCCTTCAGCTACTGCAGTAAGGCTCTGTCCGCAAGCAATTTGGACCCCAGGACGCTATGACAGATACTCTGAAATGAGTGCTCTTGTTATGGGTTTTCTCAAAGATGAGACTCCCCTTGTTGAGCAGGTTTCTATTGATGAGGCATTTTTTGACATCACTCCGGGCAGATTCTCTAAAGAAAATCCTTTGGAGATCTGTAAGCGCATACAAAAGAAAGTTGCTGCGCTAGGCGTTACCTGTTCCATTGGCCTGGGAACAAACAAGACAATTGCTAAGATTGCCTCTGAGCAAGAAAAGCCTCGCGGTCTTACTGCGGTGTTTCCTGACACAGAAGGCCGCTTTCTAGCACCTCTGCCTATTGAGGCCATGAGCGGTATTGGTCCTGCTATGGCAAAGGTGCTTCATCAACAAGGAATCAGAACGCTTGGAGAGCTTTCAAGAGCAGATGCAACGTACCTAACTTCCCTTGTTGGCAATACAGCTTCAAAGATGATTTTGCGCGCGCAAGGAAAAGAAGTCTCAGAAGTTCATGAAGCTGCCCAGCCTCGTGACGTTAAGTCTGTTTCTAACGAGAGAACCTTTGAAGCAGACTTGTTTGATATACAAGAAATTGAAGAAGCTATTAGACATATTGCTGGTGTTGTAGGAAGGCGTCTTCGCCGAAAGCAGCTCCAAGGATATACCGTAACCCTCAAAGTAAAAGTCTCTGCAACAGAGTCTCATACAGCTCAAAAAAGAATGTCTGCACCAACTGATGATGAGCATCTCTTTGCAGAGATTGCCGTTGGCCTACTTCCTACCATTTGGAAAGAAGGACAGCCAGTAAGACTGCTTGGTGTTGGCATTAGCTCATTTTCAGATGAGGAGCATGTCAAACCAGTGCAAGTGTCACTTTTTGACCAATATGAAGCTACATTTGACGCCGCAGCCTCTGGACCTACAACAAAAAAGAAACCTCGGAGTGACTTACGTCATCTCTCCGAGGTAACCGATAAACTCAAAGATAAATTTGGCGCTGATGCTGTGCAGTATGGTAGAGACCTACGCTTTAAGCATCGCGTCTCAGACACTATGCCTACAGGCAAAAACGAACAAATCTAGTACACCAAAACTACTCAGTAGGATCAGCAGATTCTGGAAGATTGTCTACCAGGTCATCCTCAGAAAGCTCAAAAGCTGGAGCCAAAGCATCCTCTGGAAGATCGGCATAAGGAATCTCAGAAGTCATAGCACCCTCAATATCTAGCTCTACACGAGGAGCGTCTGCCCAAAGTCGCTCAAGACGATAGTAGGACCTTACCTCAGGCTGGAATACGTGAACAACAACTGAACCGTAATCAATAAGAATCCAATTGAGACCGTCGCGACCCTCAGTAGAAATTGGACGAATGCCGCAGTTTGCCGTGACCTTCTCGCGAACTTCATCAACAATAGCGTCAACCAAACGAGCATTTCCACCAGTGCAGATAACAAAGTAATCGCAGACATCACTGAGACCAGTAAGGTCTAGTACCAGAATATCTTCAGCTTTCTTTTGATCTGCAGCAATTGCAGCAGTCTTTGCAAGCTCAAGTGAAGTTACAGCCATGAATTTCTCCGTTTTCTCATGTAGCCAAGCTACTTAGATGTCTTCTCAATCATCTCATTGTATAGGGCAATTGAGTTTGGATACAAATAACTCCTTGATGAAATCACATACATCATAACGCTACAAAACGCCGTCTCATAAAGCTCATCGAGAGAACCGCCACGTAAATATACGTTTCTTGCTTCTTCGACCGATGTAAAGTTTGGACGCAGAGGCTCAATAAGATCAGCTACATACAAGATTTTGTCCAACCTGCTCATATAACGGTCGCCCGCAGTGTGCTTCTGAATGGCGCTGAGAATCTGCTCAGAAAGCCAAGGATAGATGGCTGGTAGCGTTTTTGCGGCGAGAGGACCATGTAAGAGCCCAACAATTTTCTGATAAGGAGCTTCTGTCTGGATACGAAAGCGCTCTGCCAGTTCAATGGTTTCTGCATCAGGAAGAAGTTTCTCCCAATCATGCAAAATACCTGCAACGCGCGCGCTCAACATATCTGCACCATAAGCCTGCGCAAGCGTTTCTGCACAATGTCCCACAGAGATAGAATGCGCAAAACGCTTAGGGTTCTTGTGATACATATGACTCTTCAAATCAGACTCAAGCTGATCAATAAGCGCCTGTTGTTCTGCGGTGTAGACAATATCTTTTGCTATAAGTGTTCTTTCCATTATGTCCTACAAATTATTGAGTCAAACTTTATATCCACCCGTTTGACACTGCCCTGATATGAACGTATGTCAATCTGAGCAGCGGGTCGCTTTGGCTTGACCACTTAATTGAGTGGCGTTGTGTCGGCGCCATAAAGCCCATGCTTGTGAATGTAACCTGTTACAGAATCGGGAGTTAGATATCTGAGGCTCTGACCATTTTGAACTCTACTACGCAAGTAGCTTGATGAGATTGCTAGTGCGGGAACCTCAAGATAGGTTACCTTGAAGTCATAAGGTGAGTCTGCAATAACCTTTTGAGCACGACTCAGCTCATAACCAGGACGCGTTGCAGCAACAAAGTGAGCAAGCTCAGCTACGGTCTGTGCATCTTTCCAGGTGACAATATCAGCAATTGCATCTGCACCAGTAATAAAGAAAAATTCAACGTTAGAGGGATATACCTTACGCAATCTTCTAAGCGTATCAGCGGTGTAGGTGATGCCCTCATAATCCACCTCAAAACGAGAAGCAACAAAATGAGGATTATCTGAAGTTGCCAGAAGCGTCATTGAGTAACGGTCTTCTCCCCTGGTAACTCCCTTATTTTGTTTGAACGCAGGGCGACCAGCAGGCATAAAGACAACCACATCAAGATTAAGGTCATCATATGCCTGCTCAGCGGCTACCAAGTGACCGTTATGAATGGGGTCAAAGGTTCCACCCATGATTCCCAGACGATAGGTGCGGTTTTTATCCTGTCCCAAACGAGGCAGGCCAGGGTGCATGTTATTTAAGACGTCGGCTGCCATACTCTACTCAGTTTCTGAAGAAGCCTCAGCTACATGAGACGGATCAGATGGAGCCTCTTCAAACTCAACATCTTCGAATTGCTGGTCTGAGGCGTCCTCATCAAAAATCTCTATACCATCTGTATTTGGTTTATTTGGATCCTCATAGGTAAAGGTGAGCTCAAGAATGCGAATCTCATCGCCGTCAACTGCACCAGCCTTTGCCAGCTGTACTTCAAGACCCATACGATCAAGACGACGCTGTAGATATGCCACAGCCTCATCATTGTCCCAATCAGTCTGAATAACCATACGCTCAATCTGACCGCCGGAGACACGCCAAGCATGACGCTCTTCTCGCTCAATGCGAAGTTTGTTATCACGGCGAAGTCTCTGCTTCTCCCAAGACTCACTGCGATCAACCGTTGGCGTAGTAATGGCAATTTCTTTGCGGAGCTCTGCTACCTCTGCGGCACAAGTGGTAACAAAATCATCAAGATTTAAACCAGTTACGGTAGAGATAGCAAAAAAGGTTCTATCATCTGCCTCTGCAGCTTTTCTGAGCGCCTCGATGGCATCTTCTGTACCAGGCATATCGCATTTGTTTGCTACCACAATCTGAGGGCGATCAGCCAGCTTTGAAGCGTATGCTTTAAGCTCCTCGTTAATAGCGTGGTAGTCCTTTACAGGATCTCTACCTTCATAGCCACCAGTAACGTCAACCATGTGGACAATAAGCGCTGTGCGCTCAATATGACGAAGGAACTGGTGACCTAAGCCCTTACCCTCAGAGGCGCCCTCGATAAGACCGGGAACGTCAGCACAAACGAATGACTGTCCATTCTGAGCGCGCACAACGCCTAGATTTGGAACAAGTGTGGTGAAGGGATAGTCAGCAATCTTTGGACGAGCAGCACTGATACGTGCAATAAGAGAGCTCTTACCAACAGAAGGCATGCCCACCAAGGCCACATCTGCCATGAGCTTCATCTCTAGCTCAATCCAGTGCTCTTGGGCTGGCTCGCCCTTCTCGGCAAATGCTGGTGCACGCCTCACTGAGGTGACAAAGTGAATGTTACCGCGGCCACCATTGCCACCAGGAGCAACAACTACCTGCTCACCGGGAGAAGTAAGATCGGCAATCTCGTAGAGTGGCTCTTGTGTTTCTGGATCAAGCTCGCGCACAACGGTTCCCAGAGGCACCTTGAGCAGTAAATCCTGTCCATCAGAGCCATGACGACGAGCACCCTTACCGTGAGTACCACGCTCGGCCTTAAAGTGATGCTTGTAGCGGTAATCAATCAGGGACGAAAGCTGCGCGTCTGCAACAATGACAACATTGCCGCCGTGACCACCGTCTCCGCCGTCTGGACCGCCTTTTGGTACATATGCTTCTCGGCGGAAAGACATGCAGCCTGCGCCGCCGTCTCCACCTTTAACGTTGATATGACAAAGATCAGTGAAAGTTTCCACGTGTCCTCCTTCTAATACCTTAATGTTACGGCATTTACCAGCGAAGCACAGTGAAAACGCGAGAAGTTCTTATGAGAACACGAGGATAACAACAATTATCGACACGCCAAAAGCCATCAATGCAAAATCAGTTGGAGCAAGAGGATAGCGTTTAAACGCAGATGAAGCGTTCCTTAAATAAAAACCTCGCTGCTCAGCAGCAAGTGCTGAAGCATCAGCTTTTTTAACAGAGCTTACCAGCAAAGGAACAATCAAAGGCATGGTGAGCTGGAGCTTCTTAATTGGATTTTTGGTATCAAACTCAACGCCACGAGCCATCTGAGCCTCCATAATATGGTTCATCTCTGAAGCAAAGACAGGCACAAAGCGCAAAACCGTTGCAATGGTAAACGCATAAGGATAAGGAACATGCGCAACTTCTACCAGCGCATTCATGAGGTCTTCTACGCGCATAAGCGAGAGCATAGAAAGCAGCGGCAGCGCCAGCGCAATTGTTTTTAGGGCAACGTTAAAGCCGCGCTCCAAACCGCCTACCGTGATGAATAAAAAGAGCGTTTGACCAGCAGGGGCAACAAGCGTCTGTACAACACACAAGATAAGACCTAGGACAGCAAAGCCAAATACCAGCTTAAAAGTCTTCTGAGCATTCTGTGAGACAACTCCCACACAAATAGTGAGCGCGAGTACTGCAAGCACCTCAAGCGTTCCTTGGGCGGCAAAGGCAGCCACAAAGAGCTCAAGCGCAAACACAAGCTTGGCCACAGGATTTGCCTTATGAAGGAAGCTTGTTCCTTCGGTGTAATCAATAACACTACCCACGAGGAGCCTCCTTACCATTAAGCGTGGCTGCAATACGAGCAATCTCAAACTGATGCTGCAATGCGTCAAGCACCTCTGAAGCACTGCTCAGTCCAGCAAATGACGGATCCACGTGCGCTCCAGCAAGCTTTGACAGCTGGATCATCTGAGGAGCCTCAACATACGCTTCCTTCAAAACCTCATCTGTCGAGAAGATCTGTGTAACTTCCCCATCATCTAACACGCTGCCATGCGCCATAACGACAATTCTTGTGGCAAAGTCCAGCACAACCTCCATGTCATGACAGACCATAAGAACTGCACAGCCCTTCTCGCACAGTGATTTGACCATATTCATGACCTGCATACACTCTTTGTAATCCAGGCCCGATGTTGGCTCATCAAGCACAAGAATATCTGGCTCGCAGGCAACCACAGAAGCAAGCGCAACCATCTGACGCTGTCCGCGAGAAAGCATAAACGGAGACGCGTCCGCATCAAGCCCCATGCAATCAATTACTTCAAGCGCTTTCTTGCGAGCATCCTCTGCAGACACAGCCTTGAGCTCAAGACCAAACGCAATCTCCTCAAGAACACTCTCTTTGCAAATCTGGTAATCGGGATTTTGGAACAGCGTAGAGACGTGTTGAGCAATCTGTGACGTCTTCCAATCCTTGCACGATGCGCTCTTAATTTGAATGTCACCAGATCGAGGACGCAACAGGCCATTTACCAACTTAGTTAGAGTTGTTTTACCTGCACCGTTTTGGCCGACAAGTGCCACAAGCTCGCCAGGGTGCAAGCTGAGAGAGATGCGCTCAACGCCATCAGTACTATCCTGATATTTGAAGGTGGCATCAATAACATCAAGAACAGACTGAGTACTTGGCTGGTCAGCGTCTTGAAGAACACCAATTCTGTCAAATGGGCCGCTCGATTCAGCGACCACAGGACCATCTATTTTTGGAAGATATGTCTCCCCTGCTAACTCAACGTCATTAGAAGCTAATGGTTGAGAGCCCTCTGTAAGAGAAATACTGCGATGCTGGAGAGCGCCTACACAGCACGCAAGCTGCTTGGCGGCTGACTGAACTGATAGCGCAGTTTCATCGCAGACAGCTCTGTCCGCCTCAGATAACAAGTGAGCATACTCAGTCTGATGAGAGAGCTCATGGACGCCCTTTGAGACGCGCACGCAACGAGGAACATCAACGCCAACCTCTTGCAGCAAATCTACCTGAGAGAACATGTCCTCAACGCTACCGTATGCACAAATGGAGCCCTTGTCCATCACGGCAATCTTTGAGCAATACTTAGCGAGAAGACCCACTTTTTGCTCAATTACCACAACCGTAATACCTTTGGTTTTGTTGAGCTCTGAAAGGGTCTGGAAGATTAACTCGGACGACGTTGGATCTAAGGCCGCTGTTGGCTCATCAAGCACCATAACTTGTGGCTGAAGCGCCAAAAGTGCTGCTATAGCAACCTTTTGCTTCTGTCCACCAGAAAGAGAGGCAATCTCTCTAAAGCGAAGGTTGGCAATACCAACTGTCTCTAGAGCATAGGTAATGCGCTCTGGAATCTCTGCATGAGGAACTGCAAAGTTCTCAAGACCAAAAAGAAGTTCATCCTCAACAATTGAAGCAACCATTTGCGCGTTGATATCTTGAGTAACAGAACCCACAATTTTAGAGATATCAGTCAGCGCAACTGTGCAGGTATCCATTCCAGCAACAAGAATCTTTCCAAAGAAACTTCCTCTGAAGTGATGAGGAATAGCGCCGGAAAGCGCAAGAGCAAGCGTGGACTTGCCTGCGCCAGAAGGACCAACAATACCTACAAAGTCACCCTCCTGAACGCTCAGTGACAGCTCATTCAGAGCATGCACTGAGCTATCAGGATAGCTATAGGACACAGATTGAACTTCAATAATAGACACAGTGTTCTCCAGGAAATAAGTGCGTATCTAAGAACTTATCGGCCCAAAACCTTCTTAAGAGGAGCCGCAAGAACCTGAACAACAATAGCATTAAAGAATGCGGTTCCCACGATGACAGGAAGCATTACGTAGAAAAGCTCAATAGTTGCACCCTTGGCTGGAATAGCAATGGCGGCAAAGATCAGGCCAGAAATAAGAGTGGTTACAAAAGAACCAATTGCAGGCATTACTGGCTTATCTGCAAGAGCAGACCTTGTGAAGGCAAACATTACAAGTGAAGCTGCGCCCTCTGCAACAAAATCAGCACCAGGAACAGTTGTGGTCAGCTGAATAACGGTAGCTGCGATAAGACCAATAACCAGGCTCTGAATAGCGTTTGGCTTAAGCAAAAGAATAGCCAGGCAGAACGAAGAAATAATAAACTCTGGACCAATTCCAATAGCACTAATTGCCTTACCAACGGTCAGGTTAAGAATAAAACCAGCAGCATTAAGGACGGCAACAAGGACTAGAGAAGTAACGTCCAATACTCCTGCATTTTTTGAAACAGCAACAACACGTGGTGCCTGCTCTGCAGATCCTGTCTCTGTACCTGCGGCGATAACCTCATTGAGATTTTCTGTAGACATACAAACTCCTTTAACGCAAAACTAAAACGTACAAACAAATTTTTAACAACACGGGTTTCTCGCCATCCGGATTTAGCAAGAAACGTACGCACAAAAAAAGCTCTCGGTCACCCGAGAGCCTCTAAATGCGTATGCAGAAGCAACTCATCGCTGACCGGAGAAAGACAAGTTGTTCCACCACCACTGCTGAGTGCCTGTAGCGCGCATGATATGTCCTCCTCCCAAGAGCGTAAATTGCAATGTAAGAAGAATACCATTACTTTGTCAGATTGTGTCAAGAAATACAGTAAGAAACAAATTAGAAACTGTAAACGGTACGCGTAAGATACCGCGAGAAACAAAAAAAGGGGTCCCGAAGGACCCCTTGAATGAACTGCGAATGTTCAAGAAAACTTATACCTCAGCAGCAACGACGTTAACGACGTGCTTAGCACCCTTCTTAAACTCAACAACGCCATCGCAAAGTGCAAAGAGAGTGTCATCCTTGCCGCGACCAACGTTTACGCCAGGAGTGATGTGCGTACCACGCTGACGGATGATAATCTGGCCAGCCTTGATTGCCTGACCACCGTAAATCTTAACGCCAAGGCGCTGTGCTTGTGAGTCGCGACCATTGCGGGAAGAGCCGAGACCTTTCTTGTGTGCCATAAATGCTACCTGCCTATCTCAATATCAGAAGTGACCAATTACTCTGCAGACTCGTCGGATGCCTTAGCTGCAGCCTTACGAGCGGTAGGGAGCGCGGTAACCTTCAGCTTAGTAAGGTTCTGACGGTGACCATTGGCGCGGTGATAGCGCTTACGCTTGTGGAACTTGAAGACGAGAACCTTCTTGTCCTTGTACTGCTCAAGAACCTCACAGGTAACCTTCTTAGAGGAAAGAGTGGCAGCGTCAGCAACAACCTTCTTGCCGTCGTTAAGCATAAGAACATCAAGCTTTACCTTATCGCCAGGCTGCGCATCAAGCTTCTCGACGCTGATTACGTCGCCCTTGGCAACCTTATACTGCTTGCCACCAGTTGCTACGATTGCGTACATGTGTGTAACCCTTCATTGCTGATTCTTGCAACGATTAATACTATCTTTGCATTTCTGAAGATCCGAGCAAAGATCTTCGCCGCCGTGACCTGTGACATCCGCGGGAAACTGTCGGTGTCCCATGTCCCTCGGCGAGAAACACAACTCGAAATAGTCTACTGCATATTTCAGAAAATTCCAAGACAAAACTACATGTTATAGAGGCTTCACAAGGAGTCCATTTTCTGAAACGTGTGCCTGTGAGACTCGGCACACCTTCAACGAGTCAATGCCTTGTAGGCCATCCACTCCAGCTTGAGCTGCAATTCTTTGAGCCTCATAAATCAAAACTGCAGGTCTAAGCGCTGCTCTTGGATCTTGGAGTGTATCAAGCTCAAATGAAATACACGTTTCAGATGAGCTCTCAGAAATCTTATAGCCCGCAAACGTTGTCTCTAAATTGACCACTTTTTGCTTGTCTCCGCGCATGTATGTCAGCTCTTTTTTGGCGAGAAGATCCTCAAACCCCCAACGCAACGCGTCTGACCTAAGACCTTTTCCTAAAATGTCGCATCTCCAGTGAGCGGCATTCAACCATGCTTCAAGCGCTGGCAGCAACCGATCAACGTAGCTGGCAGCAAACGGAGCAAGCGCGGGAGGCGTAGCCGACAACAGCCTCTCTAACGCTTCATTTGGGTCCACGTATTCTGTGAGCTTCAAGTCAAAGTACTCCGCCTCAGACGAAGCGCCAACGGGAAGCGCCTGAGAGAACTGAACGCCCATGCGCTTTGCAAAGCCATTGCCTACCCTAAATGGCAACTGAGCTCGGCGAACACAGCGCTCAATGGTACCAATAAGCTCAAGGTGTCCTAAAAACGCAAGGCGGTCATCTTTCTTGTAAGCCACGCGAAGCCTAAAAATCTCTGCTCCGCGCTCCGTCATAATCTCTGGCTGAATCTGTGGCTTACCGGCACGCCAGTCTTTCTTCACGGACTCAGCCACCTCAGGAGCTACGCTCTCTACCTGCTTATCCGTCATGAGCGCACCCCCATCAACACGTTGTCGACCTTCAAGGTCTGGCATACCGCACATCCCGTACAAGAGGTAAATGTGCAGTCTGGTGTAGTAACTTCATCCAATGCTCGACGATATTCTCGCTGTAAATAACCCTTGGAGACGCTAGGAGACGTGTGATCCCAAGGAAGTTTTGCCTGGATATCAAAGGTTTCTGTTGCAATATCTGAGAGTGAGAAACCCAGACTTTCTGCTGCCGCATTCCAAGCATCAAGATTAAACTCGCTGGTCCATGCATCAAACTTACAACCATTTTTCCAAGCCCGGTAAATCAAATCAAAACCGTCGCGGCCCATCTTTGAAAGCGCACCTTCTACCAGGGACGTTCCAGAATCGTGGTAGGCAATCTTGAGTCCCCTATCGTGATTTGACGACAAGAGCAACTGCTGTCTACGCTGGGCTTCCTCACGAGAAATCTGGCCAACCCACTGGAATGGCGTGTAGGACTTGGGCACAAATACGGCAACGGAAGCAGAAACAGTAACACCCTTGCCGCCAATTTCTCGACCGATATCTAAAATACGCTTTGCAACTGCGGGAATGGCTTGAATGTCTTCATCGGTTTCTGTTGGAAGGCCCATCATAAAGTAGAGCTTCATGCGGCGCCAGCCGTTTTCAAACGCATTTCTAGCTGCCGATTCAAGATCATCCTCAGTGACATTTTTGTTTATGACGTCACGCATGCGCTGAGAACCTGCTTCTGGAGCAAACGTCAGTCCGCCGCGCCTTGAAGTAGAAACAGCATCTGCCATCTCCGCGCCAAACGCGTCCATACGCTGGGAAGGAATGGAGATTCGCACGCCGCGTTTACGAAGATCAGAGTTCATACGGCGCAAAATGTAGCCGCACTGAGAGTGATCCGTTGTAGAGAGCGATGTTAGCGAGACCTCATCGTAGCCGCTCTTCAAAAGGCCTTCCTCGCCTGCTTTAACAATCTGCTGAGCTGGACGCTCGCGAACAGGACGATACGTCATACCAGCCTGACAGAACCTACAGCCACGAGCACAGCCGCGCTGAATCTCTAGAGCCAGCCTGTCTTGAACAATTTCGGTATACGGAACAATGCGCTGTGCAACAGGGTCTGTTACTGAAAGGTCTGGCAGACAGCGCTTATAGACCACGCTTGGTGCGCTACTTCCCTCTTTAGGGATCGCATAGCCCCAGCGTGTTGAGGTATTATCGTGCACAATCTGATAAAGCGACGGCACGTACACACCTTGAATCTCAGACAACCTCTGCAAAATCTCTTGGCGAGAAACTCCTTCAAGCTTGGAAGTTCTCACGCACTCACACATCTCTACCAGCGCTTCTTCGCCGTCGCCTAATAGAATTGCATCAAAGAGCGGGGACAGCGGCTCTGAGTTCCAAACAGAAGGACCGCCACCAAAAATAAGTGGGTCCTCATCATCACGTTCTTCAGCGAGCAATGGAATGCCTGCTAAATCAAGCGTTTCTATAATGTTTGTAGCAATCATTTCATGCGCAAGGGTGAAGCCCACTACATCAAAAGATGCTAAAGGTGCAGCACCCTCCAACGAAAGCAGAGGAACATTGCGCTTGCGCATCAAAGCTGCCATATCAGTCCATGGTAGGTAGGCGCGCTCACAAGAAATATGAGGAGCCTTATTCAAAGCGTTATAGAGAATAGCAATGCCCAAATTAGGCTGACCAACCTCGTACACATCAGCGTAAACCATGCAAACGTGAAAAGGACCTTCTTGCTCCTCTACTGCTCCCCACTCGTGATTCAAGTATCTTGAGGGTTTCTCGACATGCGGAAGCATGGGCTCAATGAGGTGGAAGAGATTTTCTCGTTTAACGCGCACGATAGTCTACTTTCTATCTTTTGGCGAGGGACTGTGTGGTTGCTATCTCTACGGTATTTGATTGTGAATTTGTATCTGCTGTTGCACTTGCGTCTGTAGAAGCACTCGTAGTGCCGGTTTTGGTAGAAGAATTATCTGCTACCCTATCGCGTTTCTCGGCAATTTTGCGAGCATACGCGTGAATGACGCGAGCTGTAGTGTGAGTTCCTGCGTATCCCATGCCAGCCTTAAGCGCCCAGCCAAATCCAGGAACTGTGCCTGCAACCGTGCGTGCAACCGTACGGTATCCAAAGCCCGCACCCACAACGCCGAGAAGTTCGGCGATGGTTTCAACACTCATATTGATGTTATAGGCGGCGGTAATATCAAGTGCCAGCCTAATCTGGCGCGCTGTCATCAGCGGCATATCAGAGCCAGGAACAATCGCCACAGCTCCAATAGCTGCATTCTCTTTAGCGCAAGCAGCTGTTATCTGTTTGACCACTTGAGTTCTACAAAGAGGATACGCTGCCGCAAAAGAGACTGATTTTTCTGTTGCAGTTGCAATCCATGAAGAGAGTCGATCAAAGAGCACTTCTTCAGTGGTACCCGCAACAATGCTAATAAGCCCTGTGTTGTAGAGCGTATCAGCAATTTGTTGCGCTTCAACTGCAGACTCTACAACCACCGCACAAGGAATTGAATGACTTACCAACATGGTAAGGGCATCCTCGTACTGTGAGGTTGGCGTAGGAATAATCACCGCAATATCAGGAATAGCAGCATTCTTTCCCGCGCAACCAATGCCTCCAGAAACAAACGAAACACCGTCGGCAAGCTTAGAGACGCGCACCGTTGCATCTGTTCTCTCTGGCATAAAATACGAATGCACGGCAAGAATTACCTCTTCAGAAGCAAGGGAATCAACGTAGATATGCGTATAAGTTGGCTCGAGAGATGAAAGCGACCCGCGGAATTCTTGTAATACAGAGGTAGCAAGTTTGCCCAAGCTGTTTCTTTTTGCCATGGCTTATGCCGCCTTTGTTCTATGTCTGTAAACAGACTGGACGATTCCTACAGAAACGAGCTGGGCAATCATCGATGTTGATCCAAAGCTGATAAAAGGCAATGGAATACCCGTAATAGGCATGATACCAATACACATGCCAACATTCTGTAAAACCTGGAACGACCACATGGCTGCACAACCAACAAGTACCAGCTTAGAGAAGGTATTTTCGGTCCTCATGGCAAACAGAATGGTTGCAAAAATCATCCATGCAAAAAGTGAAAGCATAATGAATGCACCAAGGAAGCCAAACTCTTCCGAGAAGAGTGCAAAAACAAAGTCTGTGTGCGCCTCTGGTAAGAATCGTCCACTTGCCTGCGTAGCGTTACCTGGTCCTTTTCCAATAAAGCCACCAGAACCTACGGCAATCTTTGCCTGTTGCAGGTTATAACCGTCTCCCGACGGATCAACGGAAGGATCCAAGAAGACGGTAAGACGCTTCATCTGGTACTCCTTAAGAATGTGAGGAATACCAGGGATCATAGAAGTCACAACAACAAGAGCAACAACAGCAATGAGCAAAAGAACGGTCACAAGAATCCAAGAACGTTTTGCACCAGAGCAAATGATGATGGTGGCTCCGATAACCAAAATAATCAGGCCAGTTCCCAGGTCAGGCAAAAGCATAATGGAGCCGAATGGAACCATCAATGTTCCACAAAGCTTTACATAGTCTCTGAGCGTTTCTACCTTGCCGTTATACTGAGCACACACCGAAGCCATAAGAAAGATTGTGACAATCTTTCCCAGCTCAGACGGCTGAAATCTAAATCCAACAAGTGGGATATTAACCCAACCAGTCATACCCTTAACCGAGACGCCAAAGCCGGGGATCTTAGGCAAAATCATCAACACAACTACGCCAACAAGCAGCACATTTGTCATATTTGAAAGTGCTCTGTAGTCATAGCGCCACACAAGCGTGGCAAAAACAAGGCCCAAACCAATACCCAGAAGGTGCCTAGGAAAACTAGCTTCGGCAATGTTCATCGATGCGGTCCAGATAACCACAATGCCGATGAGGACGAGAAGTGCCGCGGGAACAAGCTGTGCTAGATAGAGATTACTCAAGATATTCTTTCCAGTAAGCTTCTCTTTCTTGGCAAGGCCGCCTGAAGGAATACCTCCACGCCTCCTAAAAGGTGAGTTCATTCTCTGTTTTGTAACTGCAGATGAATCAAGTGCCATGGGTTTCTCGCCTCCTTACCTACCAACGTTGTCTGGCTGATTATAAATTGCACCGAAGACGTCTCGAACAATATACATACCAGAGCCTGCGCCAGCAGGCGCGCAATCAAGGTTTGCAGCAATAACATACTGAGGCTTATCTGCAGGTGCATAGCCAACAAACCAACCAACCGGCTCGCCAATAGATTGCTGCTCAGCAGTACCTGTCTTGCCACAAACGGTAACATCCAGATTGGTCCAGTGAATAGTCTGAGTGGCAGACTCCTCGTAGACAACACCATAAAGACCGCGAGCAACAATGTCCCGATGCTCATCTTTTTCTTCTGGGTTCAGAATGACCTCGTTTTTATACTCAATAACAGAGCCATTTCCGTTTCTGGCATTAATACTCTTCAAAACATGTGGTTTGTAAATTGGACCTCGGTTTGCAATACCACAATATGCATTTGCCATCTGGAGGCAGGTTACCAAAAGATCGCCCTGTCCAATTGCAAGGTTACAGTTATCGCCACCCTGCCACTTACGAGCATCATCAGGCGAGCTGGTAAAGTAATTCCACTTCCACTCTGCATCAGGAACGCGGCCAGATGCCTCTTCTGGAAGGTCAATACCAGAAAGCGCGCCAAGTCCAAAGGCACGGAATGTCTCTTGCATGCCCTCTGGATGATCATTGTTATAGAAGAAGCCCTTACCAATCTCATAAAAAACAATATCGCAAGAGTTGGTAATACCGGTAATCAGGTTAACGGTGCCGTGGCCAGAAAGAAGCCAGCAGTGCATGCCGTACTGCTCGCCAAAACCAGTCCAGAAACCCGTGCAATACCAGCTTGAATTTCCATCACAAATGCCGTATTTAAGTCCGGCAAAGGTAGTAAGTGCTTTGATGGTAGATCCAGATGGATACTGTCCAGCAATTGCGCGATTCATCAGCGGATAGTTTGCCTCTTCAGAGGAAAGCGTATCCCAGTCAGAACTGGAAATGCCTCCAACAAACATTGAAGGTGAATACGTTGGATAGCTTGCCATAGCAATAACTTCACCGTTAGTGCAATCAAGTGCCACCACACTTGCACTGCGACCTTGGAAGTCTTGTGATCTAACTGTGTTGATAACACTGACAAGGGATGCTTCTGCTGCTTTTTGAATGTTCGCATCAATGGTCAAAACAACATCTGAGCCGCTCTGAGGAGCAATAGACGTCGAGTGAGATAATACATTACCAGCAGCGTCAACATACACCGTTTGCTCACCACGAACACCCTGAAGAGCGGACTCGTACTGATACTCAACACCCGTTTGTCCCACGATATCGCCGTGGGCATACACAAAACCGCCATCCGCAGTTTTACTGCTTTCAAGCTGCTCTTGTGTAACAGTTCCAGTGTAGCCAACAACATGAGCGGCTAGAGAACCGTTTGGATAGGCGCGCTGGGTGCGCTCCTCAATTGAAACGCCATCAAGCAAAGCACCATGAGCGTAAATGTAGGCAACTACGCGCCTAGAAACATCTACAGAAACCGTGCGAAGTGCTTGGGCGCCATCAGAGGTATCCATGATTTTTCTGCGCACCGCCAACATAGGCATGCCCAAAAGGTTAGCAAGAATCTGCAGTTTAATGTAGTCTTCCGCAACGTCTGCTCGAGCTACTACCGTTGGACTTGGCCTGTTAGTAACAATCTCGACGCCATTTCTGTCCAAAATACGACCACGAGGCGCTGCTGTAGTAACGGTTCGCGTACGGTTTCTCTCTGCTTGCTCGGTATAGTCAGCTGACGATAAGAGCTGCATGGTCCAAAGACGACCAATAAGCACGGCAAACATGCCGCCAACAGCAATTGCAAATCCGATAAGTCTGGACGAGAGGGTCTTCTCGGCAGAGCCGTCAGAACCACCAGACGCCTTGGGAGCGCCGCCGCCAATATCAAAGGTAAACGGCGAGTCTTTTCTACCAAAGGTGAGGTAAACGATGATCAAACCAATTGCTGCAACAGCGCAACAAGCAAGGATAACAAGGGTGAAATTCATACTAACCCCTTATTTAAGGCGCTGAGGAGCTCGATGAGATCCGCGGTAGAGCGAAGTTCCACCCAACGATGAATGAGACCTTTGGGAATGGGAAAGCACATAGAAAACAGGCAGTGCTGCCAAAATGGTAAATAACATGGTGGGGAAAGACTTAAACAGCAGCCCCTCAAAGAAGTTGCCACCAGAGCCAATCAAAGAATTAATGAGCTGATACATAAAGGTGACACCGAAAGTTTGAAGGGCAACAATGCCCATAGAGGTACCAAAATTGCCAGAGACTCTGTCTCTTACCTCTTGGCCCATGAAATAAGAACTGACCACAAGCAAGAGTGCCATGAGGCCAATAGGATTAGCAGAAGTCAAATCGTACATAAGACCAGCAATAAAGCCGCATATCACGCCGGTTTTACCACCATATCTCAGCGCAATAGCTGCCGAGAAAATAAGTGCAAAATTGATAACTCCCCCACCATAAGAAACCTGTGGTGTAAGCATAATCTGCAAAATGAAGCAAATAACAGCAAGAACGGTGATGCTGCGTGTGTTTTTATTTCTATCAGAAACCTGCATGCATCCCCCTTAATCTGTTCTTCCGCCGTTATGTTGTGTATTACCCGTTGGAGGAGCAACTGTTGCATTCTGCTGAGTGTTTGTTGTGTTGTTTGTTGAACCACTGCCAGTAGAACCGCTCGATGAAGACGTAGAAGATCCGTCTTTTGAGTCTTTATCCTTACCGTCTGAATTAGTTGCTGTTGGAGTGTTTTGCTTATCTGCCTCTGCAATATCATCTGCGGTAGCTTTTTGCTCCTCAGAAAGAGACGTGATAACCATTACCTCCTCGTTAGTGCTGACATTTCCATAAGGCTCAACAACAATGGTGTAATAGAGCGATCCTGGAGCTGCCTCAACGCTGGTAACCTTACCTAGAGGAAGGCCCTTAGGGAATACGCCACCAAGACCGCTGGTAACAACTGTATCGCCTACGGCAACCTTCTGGTTGGTGTTGATGAGGTTAAGAGTAATCTGTCTTGACGCAGAACCCATAAGCATGCCTTGAGCTCGACTACTTTGAACCATAGCGGCCACACCGCTCTTCTCGTCAGTGATAAGACGAACGGTAGAGGTTGTAGGACTACACTCAATAATCTGGCCGATAACGCCACCGCTATCAACAACAGGCATACCAACAGCCAGCCCGGACGAAGTTCCCTTGTCAATCGTAATGGTGTTATTGAACGAGTCAGTAGAACCAGAGATAACACGAGCACCTGTGGATTGCAGGTTATAGGTATTTTTGAGGTCGAGAAGGCCCTGCAGACGCTGCGTGGACTGATTTGTCTCTTCTAGCTCTGCATTTCTTGAACGCAACTGCTCATTTTCTGCCTTGAGGTCAGAAAGCGTTTGCTGGTCTGCTGTTAAGTTACTAAAAATGTTACCAATACCCTGGAAAGGCATGGCAATAGCAGAACCCGCCATTCTAAAAGGCATGGTGATAGTAGAGAACCCACCTCGAACCATCTCGAGCGGTCCTTCTGTACCCATACGAGCGCTGACCGTCAATAACACAATTGAAAGCAGCGAAAGAATAATAAAACTACGGCCACCCGTATGCTTATTATTGTTAGATCCAAGGCCTGTTGAAGCACCCTGGATCTGATGAGACAATGGCATATTTATTGGCCTGCACTCTGAACAAATCCACCGGACAATGCGTTAGCCTCAAGAACCTTTGCACAACCGGTAACAACATTTTCTAGGGCGGTTGGGCTTACGTTAACGGGAACGCCAGTCTCTTCACGAAGTCTTTGATCAAGACCGCGAAGCATTCCGCCGCCACCGGTAAGCAAAATACCGTAGTACATAAGATCAGAGGCAAGATCTGGTGGAGTGACATCAAGCGCATCTTTGACAGCCTTGGTGACCTCGTCAAGAGGACGATCAAGGGCACGACGAATCTCTTCTGACTCAATACGAACAGTCTTTGGAAGACCACTCATGACGTCACGACCGTTTACCTCAACATCAAGCTCTTCTGCAAGAGGAGCTGCTGAGCCAACCTTAATCTTGATGTCTTCTGCGGTACGCTCACCAATAGAGAGGTTGTAGGCGTCACGAACGTGCTCAAGAATAGTTTGATCAAACTCGTCACCTGCAGTTCTAATGGACTGCGAGACAACAATACCGCCCATGGAGATAACAGCAACCTCGGTAGTACCGCCACCAATGTCTACAACCATAGAACCTGTAGGATCCTCAATTGGAAGGTCTGCACCAATAGCTGCAGCCATAGGCTCTTCAATCAAGAATGCCTGGCGAGCGCCTGCCTGAATAGTTGCTTCAAAAACAGCGCGTTTCTCGACAGATGTAACGCCAGAAGGAACGCAAACAACTACACGTGGACGTGGTGACCAAGGATATTTGCGCTCACGGGCCTTCTCGATGAAGTAACGAAGCATAACCTCAGTAACATCAAAGTCTGCAATGACGCCGTCTTTAAGAGGGCGCTCAGCGATGATGGAGCCAGGGGTACGGCCAATCATGCGCTTTGCATCAGCGCCAACAGCCAAAACGCGGCTCTCGCTTTTATCGATTGCAACAACCGATGGCTCATTGATGACAATACCCTGACCACGAACTGCAACAAGGGTGTTTGCAGTTCCCAGATCGATGGCTAGGTCTCCGCCATATTCTCCGAAGAGCGAATCGAAGATAGACATGATATCCAATCAAACGTGCTACGCGTGTGCGTAATTATCCTGCAGAAAGAACGGTTAAAACAGTTTAGTACTAGTTACCAGACTTTGAAGAGCTGGAGGAACTATTAGAGGAATTTGAGGAGTTAAATCCATTACTTCCAGAGGTAGTTCCCGAATTAGAGCCGTTAGTACCAGAAGTTGTGCCGGAGTTCTGGTTATCCTGGCTTACGTATGAAGTGGTAACGCTTGCAACCTTCCAACCAATACCATCACGGACAAGCTCAATGGTGTAGTCAACGTTGCCGCCATTAGAAAGACTGACAGAAGCATTAACTGTAGAGTGAGTCATGCTCTGGTCGACACCGTTGATGGTAACAGCGGAGCTTGCTGGCAGGCTGTTGGAAATCTGCTGAAGCGTTGTACTAGAGACAGAGCTAGAGACATAGCGACCAATATCGGTGCCCTGTGCCTTAGCGTTGAAAATATCCTGAACAACAGACTGCTGGGTTGGCCATCCATAGCCACGATAGTAAGCATAACCAGCGCCACCAACAGCCAAAATAAGCAAAATAAGAATAGTGATAAAGACCTTAAGGCCGGTATGGCGATGCTTACGCCTAATCTTCTTCTCCTTCTTATCCTGCTCAATAATCTCCTGCTCAGTAATCTGGAAGAAGCCAGTGTCTTCTGCAGAAGGGATGAGTTCGCCGGACATACCTGTAGGATCAAGTGGATCATAGGCACCATAGCCAGCTGCCTGAAGGAAGGCATCAGTCTCAGATGGCTTGCCAGAAGTCATTGCAGTAATAGCTTTGCGTGCTGCATCAAAAGCAGACTGCTGCTGATTAGACAGAGCAAAGCTGCCGTCTGCAGTAGCGTGGGTAAAAGCGTCAACTGCCTCAGACATGCGATTTGCTGCAACGTATGCAAGACCAAGATCTGCATAAATCTTATTGGAATTATCCAGAGGATTAGCAAAATCAAGAGCGGTACGATATGCCTCAACAGCATCAACAGGCCTGTTCAGGCCCATGAAGCATGCGCCTAGGCTACAAAGTGCTGATGAAGGATTAGGATTCTTCTCGTCAACTGCAGCGTTTCTGTAAGCAATGCCGGCGTTGCGAATATCACCGATCTTCTCGTATGCAGAACCAAGAGCAAGCTGTGCCTTATAAGGAGTTGCGTAAGAGGTGTCCTGGACAGCTTTAGTTAGGGCAGCAATAGCCTCCTGTACCCTACCAGCAGCCAGAAGTGCGCGACCCTGATTAGTAGAGAGAGCGCCAACCTTGCCGTAGGAAGCGTCAGCAAGAGCGGACTTGTAAGCAGAAGCTGCGGAATCAAACTGTCCAAGCTTCATATAAGCGTTTCCGAGAAGATGGTCAATCTGACCGTTTACCTCGCCTGGCGCTTTAGCCACATCAAACTGACTGATAGCTACAAACCAGTCGCCCTGATCATATGCAGATTTACCTAACTCAAATGCCTGTTGATTCACAATATCCTCCAAGAGTCTGTGCGACTTGGCTTTAAGCGTTTTCAATTCTAATGGAATTGACGATATCGCCAACCTTTAACTGGGAAATGACATCCATTCCCTCGATAGTTGTGCCAAATACGGTATATCCAGAATCCAAGCCATGCTGTGGACCAAGACAGAAATAGAACTGAGAACCTGCGGAGTTTGGATCTTGAGAACGAGCCATAGCAAGGGCACCGTCAACGTGGGAGTTGTTAGGATTTGTGGTGAACTCCTCTTTGATGCGATAACCAGGACCACCAGTACCAGGAATTCCATCAGGACCAGGGTTACCAAACACAACATCCTCAACACTCATCTCACGAGTGTTTGGGTCTCCACCCTGAAGAACAAAGCCAGGGACAAGACGGTGGAACTTGGTATCGTCATAGAAGCCAGACTCTGCAAGCTCGCAGAAGTTTGCCACATGAATAGGTGCGCCCTTACCGTCAAGCTGAACCTTAATGATTCCCTTGTTGGTATCAAAGACGGCAACCTCAGTACCAGTAACCTGGCGCTCTGGTGTATACAATGGATCAAGTCCAAACATAATTCCTCCAAGCTTCTTTACATCTAAGAGAAGAAAAAACGCGAGAAACCCTTAGTAATAAAGAACTTCTTTTCTAACCTAATTATTTTACCAGTATGATGAGATTTTTGAAATTAAAGCAGCTGAACGGTAGAGATTTACTGCTTTTGTGGCTTCCAATTCACGTAATTTTCATCAAAAAGTTTCTGGTATGAGCTGGAGCCGCTGGAGTCTCTGACGTTATCAACTGGCGCCAAGATGTTGTCTTTGTCCTGAGAAGGATTGTTAGAAGCAACTGAGCGCTTCCATCCCTCACTCAAAGCATCGGAGCGATTACGAAGCCAGTTACCCAGTTTGGTGAGATTTTCAATAGTCTGACGATAGTTTCCGTTGGAATCATCAAGACTAGATAGGTCAGAGATGACGTTACTAATATCCAGGGAAATCTGCTCTGCTTCCTGTTGAGCATCGGCGCGCTCCTGATCAGAGCCAGTAATGGCAAGCTGATCAAAGGTTTTCTCGTTATCATCAAGGCGCTTTGAGAGGTCTCCAAGCTTCTGATAATCACTATCAAGTGCGTCAAAAACAGCATCCGAACTTGTATTTTGCTGAGTTGCACTGGTGTCTTGACCCGTAAGGTGCGTAACAGGAGTGGTGGTAGGAGTAGATGAGACTGGTGCCTCAACCTTTGCACGATTATCGGTTGCCTGAGGGTCCCACGGATGCGTGATGACAAAGATTGCAGCTACTACAAGCGAGGTAACAAGAAGTGCTGAGAGCAGAATAACGCGCGTACGCGGGATTCCTTCAGCTTCAGGGAGATTCTCTTTTGAAGGCTCGGAAGGGATTGCAGACTCAAAGCGAGGGGCTGGCCTGCGACTTACCGAGGCAAACGCGCTGGTAGTGTCTGGGTCAGCGTTATCGGCTGGCATTTGTTGCAAAACAGTGGGATCTGCTGCGACAAAAGAGGATGCATCATACTCTGCGTCTACAAGCGGATCGGTCTTCTCGCCAGGTGCTGGAGCGGCGTCAATCTCTGGGAGCTTGATGTTACGTGTGGGCCTGATGGCTCGAGCTGGACGGGCAGCAGGTACCGCCTGTGGCAAAGGAAGGCCGCACTTGGGGCAGCTTTCTGCGGCGGCAGCCACCAAGGCACCACAATGAGGGCACCAATGAGCTTGAGTAACAGGAATCCTTTGGGTTAAACTTAGATCAATCTGACAATGAGGGCAGGTTAAAGCCCCTTCATCGACCTCAGATCCACAGTTTGGACAACGCATACACCCTCCACAACCCTTTGCTTGTGCTTCAGTTTAATCGTTTATATCAGCAAAAGAGCTATAAGTTGACTTTCCTCCCATTAATCTCACAACCAGGTCAAAGAATCGATCCTTTGTATAGTTGTGAATATAACGCTCGGAAATTCTGTTGAAGATAATAACGGAAATCACCAGACAAATTGCCAAGTACGGCAAGATGCGTGGGGTGAGAGGTGCAATACGGAAGAAGTCCTGAGCAACCGTACACCCGCCAACAACAATGGCAATGCAAACAACAAGAAGCGCAATGCGAAGTTTGGTGAGCGGCAAAGAAATCCTTCTGAGCAGCGCAAAACCAACTGTTGCGGTAGTGATAAGCGCCATCGTAGACACCTGAGATAGGTTCAACTTAAACAGATGACCTGCGGTCATAAGAAGCGCAAGCGTGATAGTTACCGCAATAGAAGCAGGCAGTGACTTGCGCAAAATGTTGACCAGGAAGTTACCCTTTACGCGATCGTGATTTGGCTCAAGCGCCAACACAAACGATGGCAGGCCAACGGTTGCAAATGAAAGCAGTGACATCTGAACAGGAATAAAGGGGTATGGTGGCGCAATAATGCAATAGAACGCTAAAGCCGCGGTATAAACCGTCTTTACAAGAATGAGTGCAGCAGAGCGCTGAAGGTTATTGATAGAGCGCCTACCCTCGGCAACAACTTCTGGCATATGCGCAAAGTCGTTATCTGCCAGAACAATCTCTGCAACGTTTCTAGCTGCAGCAGAACCAGAAGCAACAGAAATAGAACAGTCCGACTGCCTAAGCGCCAAGATATCGTTGACGCCGTCGCCGGTCATGGCAACCGTGTGGCCAAGATTCTGGAGTGCAATAACAAGCTCACGCTTCTGTTCTGGCGTAACGCGACCAAATACGTGGTACTTCTTAACAGCCGCTGCAATATCTGCCTCTGTGCGCAGAGTAGTTGCATCTACCCAGCCGTCAGCGTGAGGGACACCCGCTCGCTCAGCAATAGCTGAGACGGTACGAGGGTCATCGCCTGAAATAACGCGCAGGTCAACGCCTTGTTCAAGGAAGTATGCAATGGTTTGTGGGGCGGTCTCTCTAATCTGATCCCTAAGCACTACGTAACCTAGGAGCTGAGGAGTTCCCTGGAAAGTATCATTCTGGTCAAATCCATCAACGGTACAGGCAACCAGCACGCGTTCAATGGACGCAAATGCATCGGACGATGCGATAACGTCTGCTGCCTCGGGACCAAGCACAAACTGAGCAGCACCGATAACAAATACCTGTCCGTCCTCAGTGACGCAGCCAGAGTACTTTCTCTTGGAAGAAAACGCCACAACGCGAGAAGGACGTTTGCTTTGAATCCCTTGCTTGGATGCGTACGCAAGGATTGCAGTAGCGGTATCGTTAGCGTCATCTTTGTTTGCGCCGACAACGTTTACAGCCGCTTGCAAAGCACCCGCAGCCTCAGTAATTGGCGTAAACGAAGCATCCAAAACACGAGCAACTTCCATGTTTCCCGTGGTGATAGTGCCCGTCTTGTCCAAACAAAGGGTATCTACGCGTGCCAGCGTTTCAATGCAGTATTGCTGCTGAACCAGAACATTTTTCTGGCCAAGTCTAATGGTTGCAATAGCCAGAACTGAGCTGGTGAGAAGAACGAGTCCTTGAGGAATCATGCCAATAACAGCAGCAATCATCGAAAGAAGCGCTTCATTTAAATCGGTGTTACCAATGAAATAGGTACGAACAAAAAGACCAATACCCAGCGGAATCAATGCAATGGAACCTGCGCGAATAATCGACTTAATGGTGGTAAGAATCTCTGAGTTGATCTCTTTTACAAACTTAGCTTCTGCGTTAATACGCGCAGCATAGCCTTCCTGGCCCACACGACATACCCTACCAACAAGACTGCCTCTCTCGACAAAACTACCAGAAAGAAGCTCGTCTCCCGTGGTCTTTTGCACAGGCTCCGCCTCACCAGTAAGAAGGCTTTCGTCAACGCTGACATGCTCTGACACAAGAATACTGTCAGCAGGAATTTGATCGCCCGTCTTCAAGCGCACAAGATCATCGATGACAAGCTCGTCTGGTTTGATAAAGGTATCTTTTCCGTCACGAATTACGCAAACACTCTGAGCTGTCATAAGAGACAGGCGGTCGATCATGCGTTTTGCACGAATCTCTTGCACAATACCAATGACCAAATTTGCCAGAACTACGCTCATGAACAGTGCATTTCTGTACTGTCCCGTTACAACAACAAGCAGCGCCATCAAAACATTAACTATGTTAAAGAGTGTAAAACTGTGCTCAGCAATAATCTGAGCAATAGATTTTGTTTTGACGTCTGTATTAGTATTGACTTTACCTGCAGATACTCTTTCTGCAACTTCTTTTGACGTTAGGCCTTCATACGTTTCTTCAAAACGTTTGCTGCTTTTACCTGCAGTGTCTTGCAATGACATATAAACAATCTCCAGTCAGTGATGGCCGGTTTTTTGGCACGTGGTGACCCCGGTGGGTTTCGAACCCACGACCTTTTGCTCCGGAGGCAAACGCTCTAATCCACTGAGCTACGGAGTCATGGTGCATAAGTATACCCCAGCCTACTTGCTGTCTTTTGTAACGGTTTGCGTAATTTTCTTCTGGTATTTTCCCATGCTAAAATGAATTCAACCAGCAAATGAGGAGCTCATGAATACTATTTCTGTTGACCTAACATCCGATTCATATCAAATTCATGTAGGGCATCACCTGCTTGCGCAGGCCGGAAACCTTATTCATTCCTGCACCTCAGGGTCAAAGATTCTTGTAGTCACTCATCCAGATTTGAACATGCTCTTTGGCACAGAACTTCTCGCCTCGTTAGAGTCAGCTGGCTATTCTGTCACAACTACCGAAGTTCCCACAGGTGAGCATGCAAAATCATTTGAGTCGTATCAAAAGCTGGTAAGTGTTCTGGCAGAAAATCGTTTTACCCGAGAAGACATTATTGTGGCTTTTGGCGGAGGCGTCATTGGCGATCTTGCGGGATTTGCTGCAGCCACCTACATGCGCGGCTGTGTGCTCGTCCACATTCCCACCTCGTTTTTGGCAATGATTGACTCCTCGATTGGTGGAAAAACTGCTATTGACCTGGCCTTTGGAAAAAATCTGGTTGGAGCCTTCTATAACCCCAAGGCCGTTATTGTTGACCTTGAGCTGCTGAACTCTATTCCGACTCCCCTCTTGCAAGATAGCTGCGGAGAGCTTATTAAATATGGCGTTCTTTCTGGACATGAGCTCTTCAATAAAATCTCTCTGGCGAGAAACCCTGTGCAGGTCATCGACGTGTCGTCTAGGCAAGAACTCATTCAAGCGTGCATTGAAATAAAGAAGTCAATCGTTGAAGCAGACTTCAAAGAAGCAGGGTCTAGAAAATTGCTCAATCTGGGCCATACACTTGGCCATGCTATTGAGACGCTCAGCAACTTTGAACTTGGACACGGCTCTTGTGTGGCTGCTGGAACTTCCCTGTTGGCAAAAGCCTGTTCCAAGCTTGGTCTTTGTTCTGTTGAAGACACAGAGAACATCATTACACTTACGCAGTCATATAACCTTCCTACCAGCACTTCATTTACTGTGGAAGAGCTTTACAGCGCAGCACTTCATGACAAGAAAAGCCACACAGATTCAATTGATATGGCGCTTATCTATGGCATAGGTGATGTACGTATTGAGCGCAAATCATTTACAGAACTTAAACAGCTTATTGAATTGGCAAATGAAGGCTAACGTCCTTGACGCTCTAGCTCTTCTGCAAGCTTGTGTACTGACTGTTTTAGAGCAGTCTTGTCTTCAGCTAGGATATCGTTTTTGTTGAAGATGCCATTAGCAGTTCCAACATAGGCGTATCCACCAGCAAATACTTCAGCAATAGTATCTGTTGTAACGCCACCAACCGCCATAAGCGGTACGTTTCCTAAAGGCTCGCATACCTTTTTGGCGTATCCATAACTAACTTCATTTGCGGGGAATACTTTGACAATATCTGCACCAAGAGCAAATGCATGAGAAATCTCTGTTGGCGAAAACGCTCCCGGAACACTCAAAATCTCATGCTCTTTGCAGTAGTCAAACATCTCTTCAGAGAACAGCGTTGGAGCTAAAACAAACGTGGCGCCAGCTTTATGAGCCGTCCGCAGATCTTCAAGAGTAAGTACGGTACCAGCGCCAATATTGATATCAGAGCTATATTCACTGGACAGCTTCTGAATTAACGAGGCAGCTTCTGGAGTGTTCATGGTTACTTCAACGTTATGTACAGGAGAATCAACAAGAACCTCAACGACAGCTTTAACCTGATTGTACGTATAACCACGTAAAACCTGAGTTACGGCACTAAAAGGTTTATTCACTTGCTTCCTCCTTTAATCTTCAAACAATTTTAACCATATCCTTCTCTGACACTCAACTGCGGTATTCTTACATCAAGCAATTAGTTATGGAGCGTGTGAAAAATGGATGTTTCAATAACTCCTCATGATTTATTTGGAACGGTAGAAGCCATCCCGTCAAAATCATGCGCTCATCGCGCTCTCATCTGCGCTTCATTTGCAAACGGCACTACCAACATTACCTGTCCTTACATCTCAGAGGACATTCAAGTAACTGTTGATTGTCTTAAAGCTTTAGGCACCACTATCGCTAGAACCAAACAGGGATTTAGAGTTGTCCCTGCAAAAGAGCAAAATCGCCCTCAAAACGTGCAGTTTAACTGCAAAGAATCTGGCACCACGCTCAGGTTTTTACTCCCCCTTCTGGGCGCGCTAAACGTAAACGCCACAATTACTGCAGAAGGAAGACTCTTTTCTCGACCTCTAGAACCGCTTGTCTCAGAACTCTCTGCCCATGGTATGTCTTTTAGCTGGCAAGACGAGAAGACCCTTGAGGTTTCAGGCAAACTTATTGGCGGTTTATTTGAGCTACCAGGAGATATTTCATCTCAATTTATTTCTGGACTTTTGCTGTCATTGCCTTTGTTAAACGAATCTTCAACACTACAGATTACAGGGTCCATCCAGTCAAAAGACTATCTGGCTATCACAGAGCACGTATTGAAAGACTTTGGCGTTACTACTGTATTTGATACAAAGAATGCCACCTATACCATTGAACCTCAACACTACGTTTGTCCAGGCGTTTATTCAATCGAAGGAGATTGGTCAAACGCTGCGCCATGGCTTGCCGTAGGTGCAATTGGGCAAGGCGTAGAGGTCACAGGACTCTCCATGCAAAGTGTCCAGGGAGACAGAGCTATCTTGGCCGCATTATCGCTTGTGGGCGCACGTGTTTCTCGCCAGCAAAAAGGTGCAGCTTGTATGATGGATCACCTGCGGCCGTTTACCATTTCTGTCTCTGAGGTGTGCGATCTTGCTCCAGTACTTGCTGCATTAGCTGCGTTTATCCCTGGAACAAGTAGGCTTACCAATATTCAGCGCCTTCGTCTTAAAGAGTCCGACCGCGTTCAAAGTATCTGCAGCGTACTTAGGGCATTTGGTGTGACCGTTGAGCTCTCTGAAGATCAAACGGAGCTTATTATCACGGGAGGAAAACAGCCCGTCAGCTGCATTGTGGACTCGTGTAATGATCATCGTATGGTGATGATGGCAACTATTTTGGCTTCGTATGCAACGGGTCCTGTCATAATCACCCATGCCGAGGCAATCAATAAGTCGTATCCGCTCTTCTTTGAGCACTTTAAGCAGCTCGGTGGTGTCTGCCGCAGTATGGAGGCATAAATGATGACCTCAACTTTTGGGACAACAGTAAAAGTATCTATTTTTGGCGAGTCTCATGCTCCAAAAATCGGCTGCACCATTAAAGGTTTACCTGCTGGTTTTGCCGTTGACTTAGCAGCTCTCAAGACATTCCTTCAAAGAAGATCTCCATCGCATCCATGGGATACTCCGCGTAAAGAGGCTGACAATCCACAGTTTATCTCTGGAATTTCAGCTGAGGGCATTCTAGATGGCTTCCCGCTTACCGTGGAGCTGCCTAACACCAACGTTCGCCCACAAGATTATGCTGCCACAAACCTTATTCCTCGGCCAGGACATGCTGATTTCTCTGCCTGGGTAAAATGGGGAGACTCGTACAAGCAAACGGGCGGAGGACATTTTTCCGCCCGCCTCACCGCTCCTCTGTGCATTGCAGGAGGAATAGCGCTCCAGATTTTGCGAGCTCAGGGCATAACTATTGCAGCTCACGTTCTCAAAATAAAGGACGTCAACGATACTCCTCTTGAGCTCGTAGACAACTCACTTGAGGCCAACAAACTACTTGCTCACCAAATGGATCAGCTGCTCCAAGCTGATCCTCAAGCGCTTCCTTTCCTTGATGCTCAAGCTGGCAAGAAAACCCGCGCACTCCTTACGCAGCTGCGCTCAGAGAAAAATACCGTTGGCGGCATCATAGAATGTGCGGCAACGGGTGTTCCCGCAGGTATTGGGTGTCCTCATTTCCATGGGCTTGAAAATGCCATCTCTGCTGCAGTCTTTGGCGTTCCCGCTGTTAAAGCCATAGAATTTGGTAGCGGCATGAATGTTGCAAATTTTCTTGGCTCTGAGAATAACGATGCTTACGAGGTGCGTAACGGCTCCGTTGTGCCAACCACCAATCATGCTGGAGGTATTCTGGGCGGTATTTCAACAGGCGCTCCCATCTGGTTTAGATGTGCGTTAAAACCTATCTCGAGCATTGGCCTACCACAGAACTCGGTAAACCTTCAAACTATGGAACCAGAGCAGCTTATTGTTCAAGGCAGGCATGATGTAACTGCGGTTTTGCGCGCTGTTCCCTGCGTTGAAAGCGCTTTTGCGCTAGCTCTTCTCGACACCTTGTATTCCTGGCCCTCTGAGCAGAACGGATATAACAATGACTAATCAACTAGAAACGCTTCGCCAGGAAATCGATTCAATTGATGCACAAATCTTTGACCTCTTTGAGCAAAGGATTGCGGTTGCCAAACAAATTGGTGCTTACAAAAAAGAGCAGAACCTCGCTGTTCTTGATTCCTCAAGAGAAGATGCCAAAAAAGACCAGATTAAAGCCACTGTTTCTAATAAACTTGAACCGTATGCTTTAGAGTTGCTTGAGGTTTTGATGAACGCCGCAAAGGCAGTTCAGGAGACACCTCGTGAGCTCTAAAACTGTACAGCAAGGTTCAAGTAACCCTACAGCCCCTCTTGCTCCTTACGGCCTTATTGGCGAGAAACTCTCTCATAGTTGGTCAGCAGCAATTCATGAAAGGTTGGGGTCATTTCCCTACCAGCTTCATGAGCTTTCTGCTTCTGAGCTGAAGGGTTTTCTCAAAAACCAACCATGGCAGGGCTTGAACGTTACTATCCCCTACAAAAAGGATGCCTACGCTCTTGCGGACTCATCTTCTGAGGATGCACAAGCTGTAGGAGCGGCAAATACCCTGGTAAAAGATGCTAATGGTTTTATAGCAGCAGACAACACCGATGTATATGGCTTTGAGTATCTGGTAAAAAGCCTCAAGGTCAACTTGAGCCATAAAAAGGCAATTGTTTTAGGAGCCTTTGGTGGCGCTGGTCAGGCAATTTGCTATGCGCTCAAAAAAGGTGGTGCATATGTTGTAGGAGTCTCCAGGAACACTCACGAAAATTCTTCATATGTAGACTGCGCAATCACGTATGACAAGCTTAAATCACACTGTGACGCTGATCTTCTTGTCAATGCAACGCCAGTAGGAATGTTTCCACATGCTGGTGTTTCTCCTCTTTCAAAAGAGGAACTTGCTGCTTTTACTTCCCTCCAATGCGTGATTGATCTTATCTATAATCCGCTGCGCTCTCAGCTTCTTTTAGACGCAGAAAGTCTTGGAATACTCAATGCAAATGGTTTAAAAATGCTGGTGGCTCAAGCAGCTAGAGCAAGTTCGCTGTTTCTAGGCACAGATGTATCAGACTCTCAGATAGAAAACATCTCACGTGAGCTTCATGCTTCAAAAGAAAACATTGCACTTATTGGAATGCCGGGAGTTGGAAAGACCTCTACGGGAGAAGCCCTAGCAAAAATCCTGAATCATCCCTGGATAGACACTGATTTTCTCATCAAGCAGAAAGCTCACTGCGAGGCGGCAACCTACCTACAAACGCACGATGAAGCAGCATTTAGGCGTCTAGAACATGAAATAATTCAAGAGATTTCCAGCATGAGTGGTGCGGTAATCTCTTGTGGAGGTGGCGTAGTTGTCACACCTTCAAACTACCAGCTCCTCCGTCAAAATGGAAAGCTTGTCTACCTTACGCGCCCGCTTGAAGACCTGGTTATTGTCGGCAGACCTCTTTCAGAACGTATGGGTGTTCAGAATCTTGCTGCAGTACGTATACCGCTCTACGAAGCATGGGCTGACGTAACCTTTTCTTGTCTCGGTAGTCCAGACGCAGATGCCAAGGGTCTTCTCGACACGCTTTAAGCATAACAGTAAGCGTTCGCAGTTATTTTTTAACCGTTCACCGGACGGACAAGAGACGTGTCATTTTGGCACGTTAAAGCCCCTATACTTATGCCTCGTAAGTGTGTATTCATATAACTACAAGGATGTTAGGTCTAATCAAACAGTTAAGTGTTTGATATTCGGTCGTATTTGGGGAGATATCCGATGGATAGCAATGCTATTGCTCACGAGATCCTAAATGCAATAGGCGGCTCAAAAAACTTAACTCACAACGAAGTATGCATGACACGACTTCGCCTTTCCATCAATGATATGACGCTTATAGACCATGAACAGCTGGCCACAGCCACTGGTGTTCTTGGTATTGTAGGAAAAGGCGCCAACGGACTTGAGGTAGTCTTTGGCCCCAATCTTGTGCGTCAAGTAAATGATGCCCTTAATCACATTTTGGGTGAGCCAGAAAAGACTTTTTGTTCGTTAGATGAGAAGCGAGCAGATCTTCCCACTCAGCACAACGAAGAGGTGGATGAGCTAATTTCTTTGCTTGCTCAAAAAAATACCCTTGATCAAGACGAAGAAGACTTTGACAGCCTTGCCTCTGACTTAGACGCAGACTACTTTGAAGACAACTATGAGGATGACCTTGACGGTCCTCGCCTACTCATAATCAACGGACCAAACATCAACATGCTGGGCATTCGTGAGCCAGAGGTTTATGGAAAAGCTGACTACAGAACCCTTATAGAGACTTGTAAGGAAGAAGCCCTCTCTCAAGGTTTCTCTGATTGTGTGTGTTATCAATCAAACCATGAGGGTGATCTAGTTGATGCGATCCAGGACGCTCTGGGCAGCTATGACGGCATTATCATCAATCCTGCCGCCTATACGCACACCTCAGTTGCCCTACTCGACGCGGCACTAGCCGTGCAAATTCCCATGATTGAGGTGCATCTTACTGACATCTCTACCAGAGAAGACTTTAGGCACATTTCTTACATAAAAGATGCCTGCTTTGCTACAGTTGCTGGAAAAGGAATTGACAGCTACAGAGAAGCAATCCAACTGATGGCGGTTCATCTCAAAGATGAAGCATAGCCAGTTGCTTATAGCCACTTGGCGAGAAACACAAACCTGCTGTAATGCTAAGTTGCAGCAGGTTTTTATAAACACGTAAGTACATCTGACTCGGTTATCACCATATCTACGGCAACATCAAATGCTGTATGAGGAAGCATTTCTTGGCTCAAATTTTGCTGGTAAGCAAGACAAATTTTCTTGCCAGAGTACGTAGACAAGAACCGGTCATAAAAACCAGCACCATAACCCAAGCGATAGCCCTTTGTATCAACAAGAAGCGCTGGAACAATGCAAATCGAAGCGTCCATCTGCTTTTCTGCTAAAGCCGGTAATTCTTTTGGTGGTTCAAGTAGACCAAAAGGAGCAGCAATAAGTTGATCTAAAGAAGTAATAGCTACAAACTCTAAACAATGTCCAGGTAGACAACGAGGCACTGCAACCGTTTTCCCATCGCGTAGAGCGCTCTCAATAAACATCCTGGTAGAAACTTCAGATGAGACCGAAACATACGTTAAAACAGTAGTTGTTTCTGCATATTCAGAGGTTTTAAGAAGTTTCTGAGTAATGCGATCATCAAGCACGGACCTCTCTTGCTCAGAAAGAACTTCTCTTGCTGCTAGACGTTCTTCTCGCAAACGTTGTTTTTCTAATGCCGCAGTATCCATAAAGCCTCCCCTCTAACTAAGAATAACAACATTTTTGTGGACATTTGGAGAAGAAACAGACACCTGTCGCAATAAATGTGAGTAATTCTCAACAATTTTTATATAGCTTTCTTTTTAGCAAATTCCTGACCTGCGCAAATGTAAACCGTTTCTAACTTGTCAAAATATTGCGTATTTGTCGCTTGTTTGGCACTACATATTGAGTAAAGTTAGAGGTCGCAACTAATATTTGACGTCATTTGTCCAAAGACATACCTGCCGTCAAAATTAGTCTTAAGATAGTTATTTTGTAAACTGCTGAGCGGCCATGCTCCACTCAACACGCTCAGCATGAACGCGGACATATACATTGTCCGTGTAAAAAGGAGTGTGTTATGCAGGAAACACCAGCACAGGAGGCTTGGGACGGCTTTGTCGGTGGCAACTGGCAAAGAGCTGTTGATGTCCGAGACTTCATTCAGAAGAATTACACCCCTTATGACGGTGATGATTCCTTCCTCGCTGGTCCAACTGAGGCTACTACAAAGCTTTGGGCGGATGTTATGGATCTCTTTGCACAAGAGACCGCAAACGGTGGCGTACTTGATATGGATACCAAGCAGGTTTCCACTATCACCTCCCACGAGGCTGGCTACATTGACAAACCACTTGAGCAGATTGTTGGTCTCCAGACTGACAAGCCCCTCAAGCGCGCTCTGATGGTAGACGGCGGCGTTCGTATGGCAATGGCTGCATGCAAAGCCTACGGTTATGAAGTTGACCCAGAGATTGTTGACTTCTACACTTATCGTCGTAAGACTCACAACGCTGGTGTTTTTGATGTCTACACCGAGGACATGCGCAAATGCCGTCACTCCCATATCATTACCGGTCTGCCTGACGCATATGGCCGTGGCCGCATCATCGGCGATTATCGTCGTGTTGCTCTCTATGGTGTTGACGCTCTTATCACTGATAAGACAAATCAGAAAAACGGTACCGGCTCCATCATGGACGAGAAGACCATTCGTCATCGTGAGGAGCTCTCCGAGCAGATTCGTGCCCTTAAAGAACTTAAGCAGCTTGGTGAGATTTACGGTTTTGATTTGAGCCGTCCTGCAGAGAACTTCAAAGAGGCTGTTCAGTGGCTCTACCTGGGCTACCTTGCTGCTGTAAAAGAGCAGAATGGCGCTGCAATGTCCATTGGTCGTAACACCACCTTCCTGGACATCTATGCAGAGCGCGATCTTGCTCGTGGCACCTTCACTGAGTCAGAGATTCAGGAGATTGTTGACCACCTGGTTATGAAGCTTCGTATGGTCAAGTTTGCTCGTACTCCTGAGTACAACGAGCTCTTCTCCGGAGACCCTCAGTGGGTCACTGAGTCCATTGGTGGTATTGGAGTTGATGGCCGCTCTATGGTTACCAAGTCCTGCTTCCGCTGGCTTCACACCCTTGAGAACATGGGTACCAGCCCAGAGCCTAACCTGACCGTTCTGTGGTCTACTAAGCTTCCAGAGGGCTTCAAGCGCTACTGTGCAAAGATTTCTATTACCACTAGTTCCATTCAGTATGAAAATGACGATCTTATGCGTGTCTATCATGGCGATGACTACGCAATTGCTTGCTGCGTAAGCTCCATGCGCGTTGGTAAAGAGATGCAGTTCTTTGGTGCCCGTGCAAACCTTGCTAAATGCCTGCTTTACGCAATCAATGGTGGCCGTGACGAGAAGACCGGTGAGCAGATTGGTCCTAAGTACCGTGCCGTTGAGGGCGAGTACCTTGATTACGACGACGTCTTCTCCAAGTACCTGGACATGATGCGCTGGCTTGCAGGCGTTTATGTCAACGCTCTTAATGCAATCCACTACATGCACGATAAGTACAGCTACGAGCGCATCCAGATGGCTCTGCACGATGAGCACGTTCATCGTTGGTTTGCAACAGGTATTGCAGGCCTTTCTGTTGTTGCCGACTCCCTCTCTGCAATCAAGTATGCAAAGGTAAGGGTTGTCCGCGATGAGACCGGCCTTGTTACCGATTACGTCACTGAGGGCGACTTCCCTAAGTATGGTAATGATGACGACCGCGTTGACACCATTGCTCATGACATTGTTGAAATCTTCATGAACATGATTCGCCAGAACCACACCTACCGCGATTCTGTCCCAACCACTTCTATCCTGACTATTACCTCTAACGTTGTATATGGCAAGGCTACTGGTAACACTCCTGATGGCCGTCGTGCAGGCGTTCCTTTTGCTCCTGGTGCTAATCCAATGCACCACCGCGATACCCACGGCGCCGTTGCATCTCTAGCCTCCGTTGCTAAGCTTCCATTTAACGACGCACAGGACGGTATTTCCAATACCTTCTCAATCATTCCTAACGCTCTTGGTAAGGGTTCTGACGTCTACTTCCATGGCAGTGAGCTTGACCTTGAGCACATCGATTTCTCTGATATGAATCTTGATATTCAGATTGAGAACAAGATTGATTGCGCCTGTGAGGCAGATCCATCCGCAGCTGAAGGTGCTGAGGATCGTAAATAATAAGCCCTGGCGAGAAGATCTATCTACACGTTTCTTCTCGCCAACAAACTCGTAAGGAGAAACACATGCAGTCCAACGAAGTAGCTTCCGAGCAGATTGACAACCTTGTAAACATGATTGATGGCTATGCCGAGAAGGGCGGTCATCACCTCAACGTTAACGTATTTACTAAGGACACTCTTCTTGATGCTCAGGCACACCCAGAGAAGTATCCTCAGCTGACCATTCGCGTTTCTGGTTACGCTGTTAAGTTCAACTCCCTTACCAAAGAGCAGCAGGACGACGTTATTTCTCGTACCTTCCACGACGCTCTCTAAGGATTTCTTATCCATGTCTTGTTCTGATACTCACATGGATCTCAATGACCCGCTCACAGTTTGTGGGCGGGTCCACTCTATTGAGACCTTTGGCACCGTAGATGGTCCTGGAACTCGCCTGGTTGTGTTTACCCAGGGGTGTCCTATGCGCTGTGCCTATTGTCACAACCCTGATACCTGGCAATTTGGTATTGGAACAGAAAAATCGGTACAAGAAATTCTTGCCACCTTTAACCGCAATAGAGCTTTTTATAGAAACGGCGGAATTACGGCTACTGGTGGTGAACCACTCGCTCAGCCTGAGTTTATCGGCGCTCTGTTTGAGGCAGCTCATAATGACCCTCGTGGACGCATTCATACCTGTCTTGACTCTTCTGGCATTGCGTATAATCCAGAAACTCCAGAAAAATTTGAGCGCGTTCTTGATAACGCTGATTTAGTACTCCTTGATATCAAACACTCTGATCCAAAGGGCCACATTAGTCTTTGCGAAGTTGGCTCAGAAAGACCACTTGCGTTTGGCGATGAGCTTAACCGTAGAGGCATTAAAGTTCTTATCAGACATGTTGTAGTGCCTGGAATTACTGATTCACCAGAAGAACTTGCTGGCGTTGGTAGAATCATTGCTCACTGGGATAATGTTATTGGATTAGACGTACTTCCCTATCATGTGATGGGCGTAAAAAAGTATGAAGAGCTAGGTATCCCTTACAAACTTGCTGACACTCCTGCCATGGATGGCAAAAAGATTCCTGAGCTGCGCAAGCAAGTCCTTATTGCTCGTGCCCTTGAACGCAAACAGCTTGGAATGCGGTAAACTTACTTAGTTCACGCATTAATTTACTTCAAGGAGTCATTATGCCAAACGAAGGCAGTTATGAAGCAGCCGTTCGCCGTTCTGATGAAATCCAGGCTGATTTAGCCGAGCATGCAGGAAAGTACAACATGCTTACAGGGGATCGTCCTACCGGAAGACTTCACCTTGGTCATTACTTTGGCACTATTGTTGAGCGCGTAAGACTCCAAAATCTTGGTGTTCATACCAATATTATTATTGCTGACTACCAGGTCATTACAGACAGAGACACCACTGAGCATATTGCAGACAATGTCTACAATATGGTTATTGATTATCTGGCCTGCGGAATTGATCCAGAAAAGACTATGATTTTCACACATTCTGCAGTTCCAGCTCTCAACCAGCTCATGCTACCGTTCCTCTCGCTTGTTACCGAGTCCGAGCTTCATAGAAATCCAACCGTCAAGGCAGAGCAGGAAGCATCTGGACATGCTCTCACCGGTCTTCTCCTCACCTATCCTGTCCACCAAGCATGCGACATTCTCTTCTGTAAAGGAAATGTTGTTCCAGTTGGTCGCGATCAGCTGCCTCATATTGAGATTACTTCTAAGATTGCTCGTCGCTTTAATGAGCGCTATGAAAAGGTATTCCCGGAGGTTTCTGGTCTTCTTACCTCTACCCCATTGATTCCTGGTCTTGATGGCCGCAAGATGAGTAAGTCTTATGGCAATGCCATCTCGCTTTCTATGACAGCCGAAGAAACTGCCAAGCTTATTAAGAAGTCCAAGACTGATTCTGAGCGCATGATTACCTTTGATCCAGACAATCGTCCTGGAGTCTCTGCGCTTCTCACCACTGCTGGCATTTGTACTGGTCGTGATCCAAAAGAGATTGCTGACGAGATTGGCTTGGGCGGCGGCGGAGCTCTCAAGGCTTACGTCATCGATGCAGTTAACTCCTACTTTGAGCCAATTCGTCAGAGGCGTGCAGAGTTTGCAGCTCAACCAAACCTTATTCGCGACATCATCCACGATGGAAACGCTCGTGCAAACGTTATTGCTAACGCAACGCTTGATGAAGTTCGCGAGGCAATGGGAATGGTCTACTAGCGTGGATACTTTTGCTCATTTTCACAATAGCGCTGCCTCAGACGCTTTTACCTGCGCTCGCAACGGCGCGGCGCATGCGGTTGAACTTGAGTTCACCATTGAGCGCATGAGCTATGGTGCGGATGCCATAGCGCACACCGCCGATAGCAAGACGGTTTTTGTCTCCGGCGGAGCCGTTCCGGGAGACGTTGTACGCGCAAGACTGACCGATGACGGTGAGCGTTTTTCTCGCGCGACGCTCACGGAGATTCTTGAGCCGTCACCCGAGCGCATCACAAGTCCCCTTCCTTTTGTCGCGCTTACAGGCGCCGCTCCCTGGGGCAATATGACCTACGAATCCCAGCTTCGCGAGAAGAAGGCCGGAGTTGTCTCGGCACTCGAACGCATCGGGCACTTCTCGCCGAAAGAGACTTCCGAGCTGGTGCGCGATATCGTAGCTCCGGGAGAACCCTGGGGATATCGCAATAAGATTGAGCTTGCTTTTAAGCGAGTCGGGCGCAAAA
>CALKTD010000013.1 GCA_937997345.1 uncultured Atopobium sp.
CTTTTAGCAAGCTTTCTGAGTTGAGGAACGCGTACACCAATGATGGATTCTCTTGAGATATTGGGTGTGAGTTTACTTTGAAAAGCGGCATATTCTGTATCTTGAAGTGCAAAGAGCTCGTCTTGAATCATTAGGCTTTCCTTTGTTTCATATGGGAATATGGATATATAAATAAATCCACTTCAACGTATATCAAGCCTTGTAGACAGGTGAGAAGAACCTCTAAAGAGTAATCCAATATCTTTGGGTGAGAATACCATCCTCATCAAAGACTTCATTTTCTAAGATTCCACCGTTATTAATAATGGACTTTGCCGAGCCAATATTATCTTTACGGCAACACATTAAAACACGGTCAATCCCCAATTTTTTGCATTCTTTGAGCGCAAGAGCAATCATTGCTGTTGCATATCCCTTTCTTCTCTCACTTGGACGGATACCATCTCCAATGTGTCCACCACTTAAAAGAAGACCATCATTAAGATAATGACGGATATCAACTGCGCCAACAAAGATATTTCTGTCAAAGTCAAAACAAAAGAGGGTCGTACTAGGAACTCTTCCGTCTGAGGTTTCTTCTTTGGTTTCTAAGAAATCTAGATACTGTTCGAAATTATGATAGTCATATAGAAATATTCTTCGAGGAGAAGAGTTTGTATGGTTTGCCTTGATGTCTTGTGTCCATTCTTCAAGCATGTCAAAGAGCTGTGCTTTGGTTTTCTCGTTTGGTTTTATAAGGGCGATCTTCATGTAACTCCTTGAGACAATTAAGCCATCTATTCCTTTTAATACAGCAATTCTATCTTAACAATCTGCATGTGCATTATATTGTCTCCCATTTTTGCTAGAAGACGATGAATGCCTTTGATGCTTGGTAATTTCATATCGTAATAACCCAGCATGTATCCTTTGGATGAAACGGAAATCTTATCTGACCAGGAGGAGAGATCTTTTACTGCATTATTGGTGTAAAACAGATTGCCAAAATCATTCATTCCATGCTTTTTTAGGATGACTCTCATCATGAGTTTGTAGCCTAAAGTTCCAACCGTATCAAAGACGAGTCTACATCCAGGAAAAAGCTCGGTCATTTTTAAGACAATAGCTTTGACGTTTTCTTTTTTTAAATAGTGAAAGACGCCTGCTGCGTAAAAAACAGCGCCATTGCGTGCATCAACTTGATCCATCCAAGAGAGATCCGTCAAGTCGGAGACAATGTTGGTTTCTCTTGGATTTGTGCCTGCCAGTTCTTCTCGCATGGCAATAACATCTGGAAAGTCCACATTGAATATTTTGTTTTGTTGGTTTCCACATCTCCTGGTGTCAAGATCGAGTCCACACCCAAGACATACGATTGAGGCATTTGGATGGTTTCTGAGGTAATCGTTTATTTCATACATTATGTCGAGCTGTCGCATGGCACCTTCAAGTGCGCCAAATTCATAGAACGCTGTGTCATATTTCTTATTGAGTTTTGAAAAATCATAGTCCAGTCTGTCACAAATTTCTGTTGCTGCAGGATCTGCGTAGAGTTCAGGAAACTTGTCGCCACATTTCTTTCGGGCATAAAGTGGGATAATAAGTGTTTCTTGTGCTGTTCCGGTCTGTATCTGTAGCTTGTCATCCATGGTGAGTCCTTTTGAGAGAACATGCATTTGATTGATATAATTAATTAAAAGAATACATTATTTATAAGGGGTCTGTATTATTTTTGACTGCATTCGACATAACATAGAGGGAGTCTAGCTACGATAGTTTTAGAAAACTCTATTTTCCATCCTTGTGATTCAAGATACTGAGGATAAGTATCTTCTGTCCAATGGTGCTCAAAACTAACACCGACGATTTTTAAAAAAGATTTCCAGAACGTATTAACTTCAGTATGATTGACAAAGTTTGGAGCGATTAGCATGCCTCCATTATTTAAGACACGTCTTATCTCTTGTAAGGCTTTGTCCGAGTGTTCCATGATGTGCAGCGCATTTGCAATAACAACAACGTCAAAAGACTGGTTTGCATAGGGGAGACAAGTAGCATCAGCAATTTCAAAGGTGAGATTTTCTGGATATGTATCCTTTTGAGCCTCTTTAATCATATCAGCAGAATAATCTGTCGCAGTAATGCTCTTTGCTACAGAGGCAATATGTTTTGCTATAAGTCCTGGTCCAGTTGCAATTTCAAGAACAGTTTTGTCTTTTACAACGTGTGAGATACGATCGTACATCCATTGATATGCTTTTTTATCAGGAAGCATGGATTGGCGATAGAACGGGGCATACCAATCCCAAATTGTTTTCTTCATATCCGATATTATCCATTCAATTTTTAGTTAAATCGTAATTTCAATTTGATTGTCTTCAAGGGCAATAATGCAACTTTCATAATAGCCATCTCCGGTTGTTCTTGGTCCGCTGATGACATTATAGCCGTCTGTTTTTAACTCTGCAGTGAGGGTATCTACCTTTTCTTTACTTCCAACACTAAACGCAATATGAGCGTATCCCGTGCGGTTGATCTCTTTTGGTAAATCTGACATTTTGGGTTTGTTCATGATTTCAAGTCGTGCGCTTTTATCGAAGGAAAGGAAGTACGAGCGAAAATCCGTTTGAGGATTATGATAGCCGTCGTTAGATGTTGCTCCAAAGTACTTTACAAAAAACTGTTGGGCACCCTCTATATCGTTTACATATAATGCAATATGTTCAATTCTCATGGCTGTCTCCGAAAATCTATGACTGCATTTTGTTTTTCTAGTCAATAACGTCCAGCGTAATCACTCTTTGCTACAGTAGTCCATTTTTTAATGAACTTTGTTTTAGCTTCTGTATAAGCATCTCTATTGTGTTCAAATTGTTTCCATAAATCCAATTTCAAAGTTTCGTATTCTTTTGCAATCTGTGGATGGTCTTTCAGGTAATCTCGAAAATACAGTTCATCGTTATCTCCGACATATCGAAGATGAATATGAAAGACCTTATCGGCAAACCCATTTTTAGTATAACCAGAGTTCAAAGATATTCTGCGATCTTCCGTTGACATTCGCAGAAGTCCACTGCGTTCGATAAGTTGCGCAATACATTCGATATTAGAATCTGTTGAAATTTCAACAAGAACGTCGACTATATCTTTTGCCCATATTCCAGGAACTGCGGTACTACCAATATGACTAATCCTCTTTATAGAGCGTTTAGGTAAAATATATTGTAGCTTGGCTTCCATTTCACTATAAAATGCATCCCATTTGTCATTGTGCTCGACAAGAAATATTGGGAAAAGTTCCCATAATTCGTTCAGAGACATTTCTGACAGTTCTTTTTCTACTTTCATAGTTTTCTTTTCTTTCTTTGATAGTCTCCTAAATTTGTCTTGATATATTACTTTTTCCTCGCCACAAAGTAGTATCGATGAATTTTTCCCTTGATTACGCCATCTTGCTCAATAATTTTCTGAGCTTTAAAGAGGTTCTCTTGGTATTTTTTGACTTCAAAGTATGGGAATTCCCAGTCAATGATTCTTGCAAACCAAACAAGAGCACCTACATCATAAAATTCTATTGGCCTATAGGCTTCAGCTTCCTCAATAATGTCAAATCCATTATTTATTAATTCTTGTCTGGCAATACTTAAATAAGCTTTAGGAAAGGGAAGCTCGATATCTCCTAGTAGAAGCTCTACCAGGTCCCTGTCATTCTCAGCGCCAACCTGTTGCGTAAGAAACATACCCCCACTTTTAAGAATTCTTTTTAGTTCTTGTATGTTGTATTTACCGTGTCTGTTGGTAACAAGATCAAAGTAATCATCTTCAAACGGAAGCTCATCTCCTCCGTCAGCTGCCTTAAAGTCTATCCCTAAAGGAAGGAGTCTCTCTTCACACAGTTTGATGTTTGGAGCATAACCTTCAATTGCTGCAGTCTGTTTAGGATTGGTGAGAAAAGACAAAAGAAATTCTCCACCACCCGTTTCCATATCTAATAGATAATCAGTATCGTGTAGATAGGATTTGATGATACTTCCAAAGTCCCATGGAAGATCATCTTCTTCTTTATATCTGTTCCTAATATGGGAGAAATCCCATCCCTTGATATGAGCAATTTCTTGTTCATGAAGCCATTGGGCGAGAAGTGCTTGTTTTTCCATAGTATGTTTCCTTAAGACCGTGATTTTCGGATGTACAATTATTATATATTGTTTGACTGTATAGAACGATTTTTACCTAATCTACCTGCTTGTTTATTGTATTCATGCAGGTAGATTGCTTATTTTATATATAAAAGGGGAGTAAAAGGTTAAAAGCATACAATGAAGTATTAAGTTGTGTAATTTTGTACTATCAATACATTAAATATATAAAGCTTTGTTGATAAATTATTTCAAGATGATTTATCAACATGTGTAACTATAAAAATACGTTCAGATCTAAAAATAAATTTTAGAACGATACACAAAGAAAGTCATTTTATAAATAAAAATTTCAGTATTGTCGCCAACTTATCAACTTGAAAAATCATTAAATTTATCATGTCATCAAGTACAGTTTATAAATCTATAGGTGTAATTACTCATAAGCAATTAATATCGTCGCTTAGAAAGGCTCTCAGAGGCTCATTTTCTAGGTAATAATAATGTGATTGAAGCTTTGTATCTTATTGCAGCTTATATTAATTATATAATAGTATATAAAAGTCTGATAATCGATATTATGTAAACTAATGAGTTGAAGAAAAAGGAGAAGGATTTTGAGCCCCTCTCCTTTACTGTAACGTGTGCGACAGCGATAAACGCTATACCGATGAGTCGGTCATGACATTCAATTTAATCATGACATCGCTTTCATACATCTCATCAAAAATTACAAGAATCTTGTCCAGCGCCATCAATTCAGTTTGGCCGGTTGGAATAATCTCCAAGCCCGCACGATCAATAGTTACAACCCTCACTTTGTCAGGCCATGGGATATCTTGGAGCAATTTGCCCTCAATGGGACTTCCTTGGCCAATAGTGAACTCATGAAGGATTTTCTCGCCAGAATCAAGTGTTGGTTTAGACTCCCCTTGCTGAGAAGCCAAGAATTCTGCAAGTAAATGCTCGTAGAATGGGTCAACACGCAGGATATTTGCGGTTACGTAGGACACAATTGCAACTGCAGACATAGCGATAAGAGCCTCAAGAGAACCTGTGAGCTCAAATATAAGCACTACTCCGGTGACGGGCGCTCTAACTGCTCCGGCAAAAATGCCTGCAACGCCCATAGCAATAAAATTTGGTGCATATGCCATAGGTATGCCAAAAACATGGGTTGCTAACAGGGCAAACAGTGTTCCAACAAGTGTTCCCATGACAACCATTGGAAAGAGAGTTCCGCCAGGCGTTCCAGCAGCAAAACATGTTGTGGTAAAGAAATATTTGCCTAGCAAAAGCGCTATAACCATGAGTTCGGTAAGTGTTGCTGGCTCTTTGATTTTCTCGATAATGGCGTCACCGCCACAAAGAAGATCTGGCCAGGTAAAAGCCATAATTCCAGCTAGCATGAATGGAATAATGAGCCTCGAGAAAGGAGCAAACTTAGAGATCTTTTTGTAGAGTCTCTGGGCAAAGAACATTCCCTTATTGTGGAGAGCTCCTAACAAACCGCAGGTCACGCCTACAAAAAGAACAAAGGCATAGTCAACGTGTGGCAGCGGCGCCACGTACGGAAGCTGAAGAACAGGCTTCATGCCAAGAACGTTGGAAACCAGGAAGTCGGCTCCTACTGACGCGGTCATTGCTGAGATAATCAGTGGAGCATGAAACTCCTTCTGGATCTCTTCAATAGCAAAAAGTGTGCCAGTGAGAGGAGCGTGAAAAGCGGCTGACATACCCGCAGCTGCGCCACAGGTTACCAGAAGACGTTCTTCTCCCCTTTTACGCTTGAGAATCTTTGAGACCGCTTTACCAGAAACAGCGCCCAACTGGACTGATGGACCTTCTCGACCCATAGAAAGGCCGCCAAAAGCCACCAGGACGCCTTGGATGAACTTAACAGGAAGAACTCGATACCAAGGCATATCGGCAGATCCCATAACCTCAGCATTGGTCTGAGGGATTCCAGAGCCAGCGGTGTAGGGTTCAAACTTCATAAGCAGACAAACGATCACCATCAGGATGAACAGTATGCCAAACCAAAGAGCCATATACGGCCAATTACCTGCGATTGATTGAGTAATAGAGCGCATTTGAGCTTCTGCAAAAGAAAGACAAAGGCGATACAGCGTGACAACGCCACCACCCATAAGGCCAACAAGCAGGCCTTCTCCAATGAGAGCTACCTGAAACCTACGAGAAAAATGACGCTCAATAACGTTTGTCTTATGTTTGAGATGAAACGCCACAATCTCCCCTAGCAGTTTATGGTTAATAAAAAGCACGTAAAGTGTACTTGGATATTGTACGACTTTACGTGCGTGTAGTTAAAAGTTTGTACAGAAAATTGTACGTAGCGGAGTGCACCTGGTGTCCCTGGCTATTGATTAGCCGGAGAATGGTCCTCCACCATAGCAAGCATAAACAGGACCCTCGATAACACCGACGGACTCGTTAGCTGCGTGAATCATGCGGCCACCGCCGATGTAGATTCCAACGTGCTCATAGCCTGCACGGGTGAAGATGATGTCGCCATAGTTAAGCTCATTCATGGAATCATGCCAGTTACCAGCAGCGCGAATAGCACGGCCAATGGTTCCTGCGGTACCTGCACGGTAGCCGAGGAAGCAGTAGTAGACCAGACCACCACAGTCAAAGCCAGAAGCAGGAGAAGCTCCGCCCCAAACGTATGGATAGCCAATGCAAGCATAAGCTGTAGCAACGCCACCGCCTGCAGCTGGGTAGCCACCGCCACCGCCGGAGTATGATGACCCACCACCAGAATTAGAACTGCTGTTGGAGCTGCTGGAGCTAGAAGAGCTGGAGCTAGAAGAGCTGGAGCTAGAAGAGCTAGAGCTGGAATCGTTAGAGGAGCTATTGTTAGACTCTAAGCTGTTAGAAGGAGTCTCACGAGTAACAGTCTCAATTGCATAAGCAACGTTGTTGTTAGCTGATGCAGCCTCCTGAGCAGCAAGCTGAGCTTTTACCTCAGCATCAAGGGAGTCATAGTAAGCCTTAGCCTCTGCGAGCTGGCTCTGAAGACCATCTGCGGTAGTCTTCATCTCAGCGACCTGAGCCTGAAGGTTCTCCTGCTCAGCCTGAAGCTCAAGCTGCTGAGCCTGAAGCTGGTCACCAAGAGCCTTGACGGTATTGATGGAGTCAGCCTCCTGCTTGCTGGTGCGGTCCATATAGTAGACGCGGCTGACAAAGTCCTCTGGGCTAGATGCTCCAAGGAGAAAGTCCAAAGTCTCCTGTGGGCCTGCCTTATAAGCACTCTTCATTGCTGCAGAAAGGACAAGGCGCTGCTTATTGAGCTGGTCTGTAGTCTCTGCAATCTGCTCCTGAACCTCACCAATTTTGTTGTTGGTGGCGTCAAGTGCATAGGTTTTCTCGTTAAGGTTATCCATGGCCTCTGCAAGAGCTGCACCAAGAGAGTCTAACTGGGCAGATGCGGCCTCAAGATCGCTTTGTGGGTCTGCGAATAGCTTGGCTGGGGTAAGCAGCGTAGCAGCTACACCAAGACCTGCAAATAAGAGAGCGTCTCGTCTTGTGAAAGATCGGCGCTGTGACATATAAGCTCCTTCCGCAAAGCACGAAATCAATTGGGCAACGTGTTGCTTTGCTTTGCCATCTAGGATAGCTCATTTGATAAAAAATCAAAGTCAACTCACCGATTTCTTGGCGAGAAACCCGTGTAAACGGGAAGCTACCCTATTGAGTATTTGAGTAGTTTACCCCGAAAATGACATTTCATACAAATTGCAAAGAACATTTACGCAGTTATTTGGCATGGAGTGGACAAATATCCTTGCATAAATTTATCTTTGACCTGCAATTATGGAGAAATTCTATGTATTACAAACAAGTTTACTGTGATTAACAAAATGCTTATGTAAATAAGACAAATGGCTGACAAGCACGTAGTCTTGCCAGCCAAAATTGTCGACTTAAAGTAGGTCTAATGTAAGAGACGAAGCCTATTGAACCTTAATGAGGGTGTAGACCTCTTGGTCAAAGCACTTACCAATAATCTCCCTTGGGTGCAGATAGCAAAGCTCAAGCGCAAATGCAAAGCCAGCTACTTTTGCACCGGCCTTCTCGGCAAGTTGAGCACAAGCAACGCAGGTGCCACCAGTAGCAACCAGGTCATCAGCGATAAGAACTACATCGTCAGAAGTAAGAGCATCGGTGTGAATCTGAAGCTCGCTAGTACCGTACTCCAGGTCATAAGCCTGTGCGTAGACCTCACGAGGCAGTTTACCTGGCTTACGAGCAGGAACAAAGCCTGCACCCAGTTTGTAGGCTACAGGGGTTCCAACAAGAAAACCACGAGCCTCAGCACCAATAACCTTGGTGATTCCTGCATCAGCAAAGTGCTCTGCAATGTCATCAACAACTGCGTGGAAGCACTCAGGATCTTTAAAAAGTGGAGTTACATCTTTAAAGATAACGCCTGGCTCTGGATAATCAGGAATGCTAATGATATGACTCTCATAATCATACGTAGACACAATGTCCTCACATTCAATATCAAAATCAATGAATAGTTATATATACCTAGATTACTCGTCTAGATGCATATCCTTAAAAGATTCACGAACTAATTTAGTGATAAGTTCATTTCTAACCGCATTGGTAAGGCCTAACATGCGGGTCAGCGCGGCCATAAACTTCTGACGAGTCTCGTCAGTATGGTCAACTTCAACTCCCCCGCCTTTTTTAGCGTATACGACAAGCGACTTGGCAAACATACTAGATTCTCGGTTTGCAGCCATAACGTATTGACGCAGGTTCTTGGGCTCAAAACCAAAGTGACGAAGTTCGCTACAAAGGCGAATCAGCGTAAGGTCCTTGCCATCTACAAGGTCTCTGCCATGAGGAGAGCGCTTTAAAGTAATGACGCCTGCTTCGGAAAGCTGACGAACAAAGCCTACAGAGCATCCCACAATTTCTGGGATGCGATCAATAGCGTGATATTTCTGAACAACCTCAGGGTCATCTACAGGTACAACAATGGCATCAGCATGCGTGGCACCAAGAATTGCCTGAGACACTTGCTTTCCATCAAGCTGAGGTTGAGCCTGGCGAGAAGAACTTTGAGCTTCAGGTGTAGCCTGAGCCTCAACTCCAGTTGCCTCAATAGACTGAGCTTTGACCTGTTGTTCAGCTTCAGGGTTGTTATCTTGCCTATCAAGCTCTTCTCTAATAACTGAGAGCGGCATAAAACGGCTTTTCTGCAGATACAGAATAGTCTCAAGTCGCTTAACGTCTTTTTGGGAATACAGACGATAGCCACCAGCAGTTCTGGTAGGAGTAAGCAAACCCTCATCCTGCAGATACCTGACTTTAGAAACACTCAAGTCAGGATAGAGGGTCTGTAACTTCTTGACTACTTTACCAATGGTAAGAAAGCCTGAATCAGCCATAAAGCTATCCTTTAACCTTAAGCTGAAGCTCTGCTGGTATGGAAGACCATGCGGAAGGTACCAATCTGAATGGTTGAGCCATCACGCAGGGTAGCCTTGTTAATAATGGCACCATCAACCCAGGTACCATTGAGAGAATCAAGATCCTCAATAGTGGCATAGCCAAGAGCAAGATTAGAGAGATCAATGGTGGCATGATTTCTGGAAACTGTCATGTCGTTTAAGAAAACACTGCTCTTTGGATTTCTGCCAAGAGAAATCTGAGGTAAATTGAGCTCAAAAGTCTGACCAGTCTGTGGTCCCTTGACAATAGTAAGGACAGGGTGAGCTGGCTTTTGTTGAGCCATAAGGTCTGGAACCGTAGCGTCAGCTGATGGCATGCGGAAAATCTCTGTTGAGTCTGGTGACTGCTGTTTGATGTCGTCAGTTGACATGGTTTCTCCTTAATTTGGTTACAAGATAATAATAACGCTTAACGACACGCAATGCAGTCCATTTCGATGAGCGCACCAAGGGGCAACGCAGAAACCTCAATAACTGCCCTGCCAGGTGCAGGAAGAACAAAGTACTGCCTATAAATTTCGTTTACCTTAGGCAAATCATTGATATCAGCAAGGTAGATAGTTGTCTGAGCTACATCAGAGAGCGTGCATCCTGTCTCTGCAAGGATTGACTGAGCAAGATGTATGACACGAGTAGTCTGCTCTTCAATTCCTCCGTCTATTAGCTTCTTTGGGTCTTCTGCAGAGACCGCAATTTGACCTGTGACAAATACCAATCTGCCTGCAGTAGTACCCTGAGAGTATGGTCCCATAGGAGCTGGAACACCTACTGCATTAATTGCATATTTCATAGAAGATCACCCCTTGCACCAATGAAATCATCAGAGGCTCTGAGTAAACCCCAACCCTCAAGTTTATCTTTAGCTACTACTACTTTAGTGTTACTTACAAGTTCTGAAAACCATAGAAGATAGGTCTTAAGGCCTTCAATGAGTTGCTTATGTCCAAGAGGATGGACTGTTTCAAAAGAAAGCAAGCTTCTAAAAAGAATTATCGTATGTACCGGAGGAACCATAACCAGATATGCAGGTACTTTCTTAGTTGAAATATTGGCTACAAGTGCGGGGATTGTTTGGTCAAGCATAAGATTACAAAGTTTTGAGTCTTCTGGAAGCCTCTGTTCTCCCAGGTAGTCCATAAGGACTTTCTTGACTTTTTTACCAGCAAGAAGAAGAGGGGTAAGCAGAGGAGTTGCGTCTTCCAAAGACACTTCTGCATAAGGAGCTACACCGTTTTGTTCGACAGATGCAATGATAGAAAGCCACTCGTCTAGAACAAGCGAGCGCTCAGATGCATCAAGTATCACGTACTCGTTTTGACCAGAACGCGCGAGAAGACCGATGGAAGATAGAGACCCGTCTCCCGTAAGCGCACACTCAAATGAAGTCTCTCCTACCTCAAGCTGCTTACCTGCAAAGACAGCTTCAACAAAATTTTGAGCTGCAACTCCACTTACAAGTGTGTAGCCGATACCACTCAGGTCAATAAGAGCACAATCTTTCAGAGCTTCCTCAAGGGGTTTCTCACCATAGAAAGATTGGGCTAAGTTGAAGCCTTCAGTTGAGGTTGAGAATTGTGCGCCAAGATACTCAAGCTCGGTATGAAGGATAGAGCGTTTCTGCTCAGACATTAGTTTCTCCCAAATAGATATGGAGCAACTGAATAGAGATCAAATAGATTGTATGCAGGAATAGTCCACAGCGTAAGATGTGACTGGGTAATGGTGGTGCCTACCTGCGCAGAATCTTGAGACCAGTCAGTTGAAGAAATCAGCTGGTTGTTAGCTACTGGATAGTTGGGAGAAAGCATGGACGTCTGGTAGGTGAAGTCTTTAGAGCCAGGCCATGCCATATACGTGGTAGAAGTTGATGGTTTAACTACTGCAGAAAACAAGAAATTGTCCTCGCTGGTGCGAATCTGCACAATCTGATCAGTACGCTGAATGCTTACGCGGTTGTAATTGCGATAAGCCCAGTTCATCAAAATGGCGGTATCGTCAAAACGACCTTGTGTAGTCTCGCAACCAAGTACGCAGGTATAAAGCGTAATGTTTCCACGCTTTGAAGCACCTAAGAAGGCAGTACCAGAGTCTTCTGCACCTGTTTTAATGCCGAGAAGACCTCGGTAGGTGTCCATAAGATCATCCGTTGAGTGGAACGTGCGCTGCTCCCCTCCTACCGTTGTAGTGTATGACCTGGTATGCACAGCGCTTGCAATAAGTGGATAGTGCTCGCGCGCATAACGACCCATCAGAGCAAGGTCTCGCGCGGTTGAATGGTGTCCATCAGCATCGAGGCCGTGAGGATTCTGGAACTGCGTATGAGTCATGCCAATCTCAGCAGCCTTTTTGTTCATCTGATCAACAAAGGCCTGCTGAGAGCCAGATACGTTGACAGCAATGTTATATGCTGCATCATTTGCGGAATACACCAGCATCATCATAATGAGCTGTCTAAGCGTTGGAGTATCGTCTGAGGTCAAACCAGCAACTTGCGAACCCTCTTCAAGATCTGGAACCGTGATTTTACAAGGCTTATCAACATTAACGCCAGAATCAAGCGCCACAATTGCAGTCATAACCTTGGTGATGGATGCCATAGGAAGTTCTTGATCTGGGTTTTTGCTCCAGAGGACGTTTCCTTGTGCATCGGTGACAATGGCAGTAGTTGCCTCGGTAAGTTTTGGCTCATCTGTTACAGAAGACTTGTTAGAAGAGGTATTTTCTGCCAGAGCCGTAGTTGCAGGAGCAAAAGGAGCAGATAGAACAAATACAAGCAGCACGCTTACAAGAAAAGCCAGCATCTTATGAGAGAGCTGGCGTAAAGATACATGGTTGTGCTGAAGGAAAGTCATAAACAACCTAACTTATGCTTGAGTGTTTTTACTATCTTTAACTATTTTAGCCGCTTCAACAGTATAAACAATGGCGGTAATTGCCGAGAAAACAATTCCTATATACACAAAGAAGATACCGACAGCAGAACTCTGTGAGTTAAGTCCTGGAAGCCAATTGACGTTTACCAGACCAAGACCAGATACAACTGGGATGCCCAAAAGTAAGAGACTAAAACCAGTCATCAAAAATGCAGTTGCTGCTTTACCAACAAAGACAACATCAATAGGACGCCTGCGGAATTTGCGAACCGCAAGAGCGCCAAGAGTAAGGTAAACATCTCGTCCAATAACAAAGAGTGGGATCCAGAGAGGAAGCTCACCAATAATCAGAAGACCAAGAACGCCTGTGATAAGAAGAACTCGGTCCATGATGGGATCCATGATTTTGCCCAGCCAGCTGACGGTTTGCGTTCTACGAGCTATCTGACCATCAAGAAAATCAGTGACAGCTGCGGTTACATAACATCCCAGTGCAACCCAGCGATTTCCGTCTGTTGAGAAGAGCGCAAGAAAGATAAGCGTAAGGATTAACCTGCAAAACGTAATGACATTTGCAACGGTAAAAACGGCATTAGAAGGATTATTAGAGCTTCCAACCGGATCAGTAATAGTTCCCTCTGCCTGTGCTTTTGCTGCATCAGCGTCTGCTGCTTCTTTTATTTGGGATGCTACTTGATTAGCTAGCTGCTGCCTAGTTTGCAACGTTTCACTCCCCTTTTTGTAGTACATAACATGTGTCTATTTTAACGTAAGTTGCGCGATAGCAAATTATTGGCACATTTGTTTAACAAAGGACACAAGAACGCGAACACCCTGAGTATAAACGCGTTTTTCGATACGCTCATCAATGCCATGAACGCCATTTGCCTCATCTTCTGGTGTTGGCCTAAACGGACAAATACGCAGAATGGAATCGCAAATTCCCTCATATCGGACAGAATCGGTTCCGCCACACACAAATGACGGGACAAAGGTAACACCTGGATGGTAGTGTTCCATAATGGTCTTGAGCTCTTGGTAGCCAGTGCCAGTTGGAGAATCAATTCTTCCTGCTGGAGTTGAGTGTAAAGCTTCAACCTCAATATAAGGGTTAACTTGGGCTACTACTTGTTTGATGTGTTCAACAGTTTCTTCAAGGCTTACCCCAGGGAGCAGCCTAATATTGATAGTTGCGCTGACATTACCAGGCATAACGTTAGCTGCACTACTTGAACCTTCGAGCATGTTAAATGCATACGTAGTGGTAACAAAGGGATAGAGCTCTTTAATCTGAGCTGAAGCACGTGCAATCTTATTTGCATTTGCATCAACGTCATGCACCAGAGAAGCAAAAGGTTCTTCGGTAATTTCTGGTGCAAGAACCTTAAAGGTTTCTTTAACAATATCGTTAAGCTCAGGCTGAGGTTTAGCCTCAGAGAGGGCAGCAAGTGCGCAGCTTAAATGCTCAAGCGAGGTTCCGCCAAAAGGATTAGAGGAATGTCCGCCATGGCCAAGAGCGGTGAGCTTAACGTTTAAGAAGCCCTTCTGCGAGATGCAGATGTCAGCCACGGTAGCCTCAGGCGCACCGTATGCGCTGCCATCAAAAAACGTAGTGGTGCCTTCGTCCAACAGACATGCCGCACGCATTTCTCGCGAGGTCATCACCTCCGCAAGTCTGGTGGCGCCGTGGCTCAAGACCTCCTCGTCTTCACCAAATGCCAGGTAGATAGAGCGCCTTGGCGAGAAACCCTGTGAAAGCAGATACTCGAGCGCCTCAAGCTCTCCCATGAGCATGTCTTTGATATCAAGTGCGCCTCGTCCCCAAATGTAGGTGTCGTCAACGTCTCCACCAAAGGGATCATGCGTCCACGCGTCTTCTGTACCAGGCACAACAGGAACAACGTCCTGGTGAGCAATAAGCATGAGAGCAGGAAGCCCAGGGTTTGATCCTGGAATCTCAATGAGAAGCGAGTGACCAATAACCTCAACGTTAGAAGCCGCTGTCATGACATATGGAAAGCTGTCATAAATGTGCTGCTGAAGACCGTCAAACTGCGACCAATCAGTTGTTTCGGCGTCTGTATACACTGTCTTAAACGACAGAGCCTTTGCGAGACGTTCAGACATTGCCTCTATGTTGAGCTCAGGATATTCATCCTCGTGAGCAAAGTGGCCGTAAATATTCATAGATCCTCAAGTATTCTCGTAGTCCAAAGTTAATAACGTAATAATAACGGCACTTTTTATGCATTTCCCTGCTCTTGCTGGTAGAATTAACAAAACACTCATTTAGCACACGCACTTTGGGGCCTTGATGATTAAGCTTGTTCTTTCCGATATGGACCAGACACTAAAACCGGCAGAAACTCCGGCTATTTCAGAAAGAACTTATCAGGCAATTAATAATCTTAAAGCCGCGGGTATCGCGTTTGGACTTTCTACCGGAAGGCCAGTTTACGATGCACTTTCTTATCTCAAATCAGATGTTTCTCTAACTGATACTGGCGTATTTTCTAGCGGAAAGATTCTCTACTTTAACGGAAAGCTCATTTTTACTAAGCAATTTACCTATGAGATTATGAAGAAGATCTTTGAGGTTATTTCTCCAATGCAGGACTGCTTGCTTACGTATTATGAAGAAGGTCCGCTTGAGCAACCTTTAGACACGTCATTTACCTCATGTTGGAAAATAGTAGACACTACTCAAGAGGTGGTAGATTATCTAGCGGCCTCGTTTAACACTTTTGTACCGGGACTTGGACCACAGTCTGTTCCAAAAGATGTTTCAATGTATGCGGGAGGTCTGCTCTACCCTCAGGATGAAAAGCGTCAGCAAGAGATTTACGAGACAGTTACCAGCGCGGTTACAGAGGTCGACCTGGTTTCTCCCAATATAGGCTGGTTTGACATCAATTATCGTGGCTGGAATAAGGCACAGGGGTTTGAAACACTCATTGAGGCTATTGGCCTTAAACCAGAAGAAGTTATTGTTTGTGGCGATTCCGAAAACGATCTGGATCTTCTAAAGATTGCTCACCACTCATGCTGCATGGAAAACGGCACTAAGGAGGCCAAGGCAGTTTCAAAATATCTGTTGCCTAGCGTGTATGAGGAAGGCGTGGCTCAACTCTTAGAAGCGCTTACAGAGGCTCAGGGCGACTTTGATTCTGAGGTTGTCCAAGCTGTCCTTAAGCGCGCTTTGTAGGATTAGAGTTTAATGCAGAGTGTAGCGATATAGTCATTTCCATATTGTGATAGCCTATGCCTTTTATCACAGGATTCATAAAAATCGATCATTGCGAGACCGTTTTTCAATTGTCCTCTAATCTGAGTTTCTAAGGTATGGCTAAATTCATATCCGTATTCTGGATTGATGGTGATTTTGCCTTGTTCTTCAAGCTCTTTTGAATTAAAAGGGATGGAGAATTTTAACTGTAATTCCTCATCGGGTTTGTCCCATACAACGTTAGCATCGTACATGTATATCCAGGGATTCATAAACCCGACCATTAACAGCCCGCCTTTTTTCAATACGCGAGCGGCTTCTTTATACATGTTTTCTAAATCTTCTATATAGACATTCGAAACGGGATTAAAAATAATATCAAACGTTTCATCTTCAAATGGGAATGGTTTTGTCATATCGGCTTGAACGGTGTTGATTGGTAAACCTTCTCTTTTGGCAACCATCTCGTCTTTTTGTAGTTGCGATTGAGAAAAATCCATTATGGTTACGTCATAACCTTTTGCAGCAAAAACGGGTCCCTGCTGTCCGCCGCCACAAGCCAAGCCTAATATCTTTTTTCCGTTGGTCTTTTCAAACCATTCTGTTGGAACTTTTTTGCCAACAGTTAATGCAACGGCAATTGGATTATTTCTAGCTTCTTCTAATTCTTCATGCGTCAATGGTTGAGTATAGTCATTGTTTACCTTATTCCATCTATCTTTATTTAATTTTATATAGTCATTCATCTTGTAATCTCCTCAAAATACCATTGTACTTTGATGCAAATTGGATGTATTACCATTATAGTTTTCTAGCTTCTACAAAACTCCTGAAGATCTTTGTATGAGTTACCAAAGTATACCGCGATACTCTCGGAACAAGATTTATAACTTCATGCCTTTGAAATTGTTCCAAAAATAGCAATTAATTTGGCTTTTTTCGCAGGTAATGATGTGGTTAACTTGTATTAGTTAGATATAGCTAACTTAATTTCTTTCATAGTATGAAGGGGGTCTTAGTATGGAAGTTGGTCACGAGTTTTTACTACGTATGGGCAAGACAAGACTGCGCCCTGGAGGTATTAAGGCAACCAATTGGCTGCTTAACTCAGTAGAGATTACGCCAGAAACTCAAATTCTTGAGGTGGCTTGTAATATTGGCACCACTACGGTTGAACTGGTAAAGCGATTCCACTGCCACGTAACCGCAATCGATCTCAATGCAGACATACTCCCTAAGACAAAGGAAAATATCGCGAGAAATAACATCGAGCAGTATGTAACGGTGGAACAAGGAGACGCTACAGACCTCTCCTACCCTGATAACAGCTTTGATGTCGTTATTAACGAGGCTATGCTCACCATGCTCTCTGACCAGCAGAAAGTGTCTGCGGTTAAAGAGTATGCACGAGTACTCAAGCCAGGCGGTGTGCTCCTTACCCATGACGTCCTCCTGCTCAAAGAAGACGATGAGTTGGTCCACGAGCTCTCAAGAACAATCAACGTCAACGTAAAGCCTTTAACCCTTGCAGGTTGGAAGAATCTCTTTGAGTCAGCAGGTTTCTGTCCAGAAACAAAGAACGGCAAGATGACGCTTATGAATCCAGCAGGACTTATTGCCGATGAGGGTGCTGACGGAGCTCTGAGGGTTATTAGAAACGGTCTCAAACCCGAGAACACCAAGATGTTTACTAGTATGTTCACGTTCTTTAACGATCACGCGGATGACCTTAACTACATTGCCGTAGTGAGCAGAAAGCCAAGATAGGCACCGTATCAAGGCGACGCAGGCTCAGACCGGAGCAAACAAAAAAAGACATCAATCGAGCTAGACTCGGGCTCGATAGCAAAAAAGGAAGCTGGCAGAAATACCAGCTTCCTTCTCTTTTATTGCGTGTTATGTGCGGAGCTTACTTGGCCTTTGCGCAGGCAGCCATAGCAACAGAGCCAATGTAGTTGACTGGGTTGGTAAAGTTTGGCTGGAACAGAAGGTCAACAGCTGCAAGGTTGTCGATGGTCATACCAGCGGCAATTGCAACAGAAACAACGTTTGCTGCCTGGGCAACATCGTCATGTGTCGAGAAGAACTGTGCGCCCTTGATAAGGCGAGTCTCTGGATCCCAGACCAGCGTTGCGGTAACTGGCTCGGTGGTTAGCATAAACTCAGGACGGTAGTTCTCGGTGATGGAAACGGAATCGTACTCGTAGCCACGAACCTTGCCGCCCTCAACGGTGAGACCTGCTGCAGCCATAGAGTAGTTGTAAAGCTGAACTGCGCTGGAAGCCTGAGTACCTGCGTATGCAGCAGTTGGCTCAAGCATATTAGGACCAACGTGCAGTCCCTGGCGTACAGCGTTTGTTGCCAGAGGAATGTAGTCCTCTTTGCCAGTGACGTTGAAGATAATGGAAGCGGAGTCGCCAGCTGCAAAAACGCCAGGCTCACTGGTGCGCATGTACTCATCAACCTTGATAGCACCGTTAGGAAGCATCTCAAGCTGACCGTCAAAGAGGTCAGTACGAGGCAGGAAGCCAATGCCTAGAATTGCGTAATCTGCAGTGTAGGAGCCCTTATCGGTAACAACGGTGACGGAATCGCCGTTGTCCTCAAAGCTCATGACCTTCTCGCCAAGTGCAAGCGTGACACCGTGCTCTTTGTAAGCAGTCTCAACCTGATCAGTGATTGCCTTATCAAAGTTCTTTGCAAGAACACGAGGAAGCATGTCGATGAGTGTGACGTTCTTCTGACGCTCGGAGAGTTGCTCTGCAAGCTCAGCGCCAATGTAGCCAGCGCCGATGACAATTGCGGACTTGGAAGTTGCCATGGTGTCGTGAATGCGGCGTCCGTCAGCCCAGTTCTTGCACTGAAGAACGCGAGGTCCGTCAATACCAGGTAGTGGTGGAACAATTGGCTTAGAGCCAGTGGTAACTACGAGGTAGTCAAAGTCATCCTCAAAAGTCTCTCCGGTCTTAAGGTCTTCCCATGCAACGTGCTTGGTCTTAACGTCTGCAGAAGTGACGTTGGTGGTCATATGGATGTGAGCACCAGCCTCGGTAAGGGCTTCTGGAGAGCTGTAGAACATCTTGTTAGGATCGCTTACGTGGTCACCTACCCAAAGAGCAATACCGCAAGACAGAAAAGAAACCGTGTCATTGCGCTCAAAGACGTGAACCTCCCAATCTGGGTGTGCACCCAGGATTGAAGAAGTGGCAAAAACGCCAGCGTGGGTACAACCGATAACTGCAACTTTAGCCATAGAAACCCCTCTGTTAAATGCTACTAATGACTAACATTAATTGTTACTTTGACAGTGGCATTATGCCACATTCTCTTATCGAGAAGAGCGTCATTCTTGAACGTTCTTTAATAAATCGAATATTTTGAGTTCGTGTACCGTTCACGAGATGGATCTAGATCTGCTAAAGACTGAAATATAAAATTTAATGGAGTGTAAAACACATTGGAGGCGTATATGGTTTCTGAGGATAGTATCATCAAACAACATATTGATAAAATTATTTCTGTAGCAAAATCTCGTAACATTACACTGGATGAAAATCATGCATTTGATTATTTTTTAGTTTCATTATTTAAATCATTTGACTTGAAAATAACAGATGAGAATTTCTATGATACAAATTTTACAGACATTGAATTTTGTGTAACTGACGGTAAAGATGATGGCGGAATAGATTTTGTTATTTTTGATGATTCAGACACACAAAAGTTAATTATTGGACAATCAAAAAATACTAATGACTTACAGCCCAATAAAGTTGTTGAAGAATTGAGAAAGATGAAATCTACTCTTAATAACTTCAAATCAACATCAAATCTTTCGATTTATAACGATAGTTTAAAAAAAGCTTTGTCTGAAGCTTTAGATACTTTTGAAACTGAATCTGATATCAATGTTGAATACTACATTTGTACTACCGCTAAAATTGATAACACAATTGCTATTCTTAATAAGATTTCATCAGATGGTCAATTAGATTTAACTACAGATGAAGTTTCAATTTACACATTTAATGGATTGACTGAAGAGCTTGAACATCATTACGAAAGTAAAAGTACTGTTGATGAATATAAATTTGAAATAGATGAAGCGAACAACTATTTACAATACAATTCCCAAAAATACAAAGGTGCCTTTGCAAATATCTCGTCTAAATCACTTATTAATTTGTATAACAGCAAAGCAAATGATGGTCTATTTGATCTAAATATCAGAAATTATTTTAAGTCTAAAGGAGTTGATTCTGGAATTATTCATACGCTTAATAAATGCCGCTCTGATTTTTGGTTTCTCAATAATGGATTAACTATTGTCTGCACTGGTTTTAGTTTTTCAGGCAAAAGTCTAAAAGTTAAAAATTTTTCAATAGTTAATGGCGGACAAACTACATATTTAATATCAACATATAAAGGAAATAATCATGACGAGTTCTTTATTCCTTGTAAGCTTGTATCAAATGGCGAACCTATAGATGATTTAAGTGAGGTTAACGCTAGATTTTTCTCACAAATAGCTCAAGCGACGAATACACAAAAAGCAATATCTCCTAGAGACCTAAAATCAAATTCTAATGAAATGATATCTTTACAAGCACATCTTTTAAACAAGTATCGAATTAATTTGACAATTAAGAAAGGTACAAAAAAAGTAGATAAGAACAAATTTGATATCGAAATTGCTAATGATCAATTTGCTCAAATAATGACTTCATTTGTGTACCAGCAACCTGGAAAAGCCCGTAGTTCAAAGATGTCACTATTTGAAAATGATGATTACTACAAGCGTGTATTTAGACTTAAATATTTGAAAGATCAGGACAAGTCTGACTTTGCTGCTGATCTAATTCGCTTCGACAATGTATATACAAAAGTATTAAATTCATTGAAGAACAATATTAAAAAAACAATAGAAGCTGATGTCTTAAGAAATGGTAGATATATGTTGATGGGCCTATTCGGCCTGCTTTATACAATAGTCAATGGCGATTATACAGTAGACGAACTTTACCAAGAATCAGGTGAAGGATATTTTGCATCTAACTTCGTATGGGGTTCATTTTTTGCAAATGAAGAATATGATGAAGTTGAAAAGAAGATCGAAAAATTAACCAAGCTACTATTGAGACTAGCAGCAGAACAGTATCAGAATTTGTTTAATGAGAAAGCTGTAGCGAACACTTCAAACTTTACAAAAAAAGATACTATTTATAGGGATAAGATTACTGATTTAGTTCTTTATAACTTAAGTAATGAAACTACAATTGGTGAACAGATTCTAGAATATTCAAGTTTTTTGAAAAGATACTAGTAAGAATAAAACGCCTCCTAGCACATAGCTAGGAGGCGCCATTTAGGAAAGGACTAGAGGGGTTTCTCGCCAATTAGGCAAGCATCTGAGCAAGGTCCTCGGAAGCGTCGCCGATTGGGCCAATACCGTAGTTCTCAACAAGAATGTTAAGGACGTTAGGGCTGACAAATGCAGGAAGAGTTGGTCCAAGCTTGATGTTCTTGATGCCAAGGTGCAGTAGGGTGAGAAGAACGCATACTGCCTTCTGCTCGTACCAAGACAGAACAAAGCTCAGTGGCAGGTCGTTAACGCCGCAGTCGAATGCATTTGCAAGGGCGGTTGCAATCTGAACAGCGCCGTAAGCATCGTTGCACTGACCAACGTCAAGAATGCGAGGAATGCCACCAATGGTGCCCAGGTCAAGGTCATTGAAGCGGAACTTACCACAAGCAACGGTGAGAACAACGGAGTCTGCAGGAGTCTGCTCAACAAGCTCGGTGTAGTAGTTACGACCAGGGCGAGCGCCATCGCAGCCGCCAACAACAAAGAAGTGCTTGATAGCGCCCTGCTTAACAGCATCGATGATCTTATCGGCAATGCCAAGAACTGCACCGTGGCTAAAGCCAGTGGTTACCTTGTGGCCACCGTTGATACCGGTGAGCTCCTGAGCCTCAGCGTATCCACCAAGCTCCTGAGCCTGCTTGATAACAGCACTGAAGTCCTTCTTGCCGTTTGCGTCCTTGTCAATGTGAATAAGCTCTGGGAAAGCAACAAGCTCGGTAGTGTAGACGCGGTCCTTGTAGCTAGGACGAGGTGGCATGAGGCAGTTAGTAGTGAAGACAACAGGAGCTGGAATGTCCTTGAACTCCTTCTGCTGGTTCTGCCATGCGGTACCAAAGTTGCCCTTGAGCTGTGGATACTTCTTGAGCTCTGGATAACCGTGAGCTGGGAGCATCTCGCCGTGGGTGTAAACGTTAACGCCAGTGCCCTCGGTCTGCTCAAGGATCATCTTGAGGTCAAGAAGGTCGTGGCCGGAAACAACAATAAAGGGACCAGGTTCAATAGTCAGAGGAACCTCAGTTGGAACTGGGGTACCATAAGCGCCGGTATTTGCGCTGTCGAGAAGAGCCATGCACTTGAGGTTGACCTCGCCTACCTCAAGGGTAAGAGGCAGCAAAACGTCAACAGAAGACTCGGTAGCAAGAGCAGCAAGAGCCTTTACAAAGAAAGCGTCAACTGTGTCGTCGGTCTGGCCAAGAACGCGAGCGTGATAAGCATAAGCAGCCATACCACGGATACCAAAGAGAATGAGGGACTTGAGAGACCTAATGTCCTCGTTGTCGGACCAAACGCCGCCAAGTGGAAGATCCTCAACAGGCTCTACGCCAGCCTCTGCAGCTAGACGGTTCTTCTCGTCACGAACCTGAGCGGTAATTGCGTCAACCGCGCCCTTGTCAAAGTTGACGTTAGTGATGCAGGTAAATAGACCATCGACAATCAGCTGGTCAGCACGATTAGAACGCTTGCCAGCAGCAAGCTCGGTACGAGAAAGGCCAACCAGAGCGCCGGTAAGCTCGTCTTGAGCAAATGCGACGTCAAAAGGCTTACCACAAACACCAGCAGCGCCGGTACAGGCAGTACAAGCAGCAGTCTGCTCACACTGGAAACAGAACATCTTGTTATCCACTATTTTTCCTCTCCATAAAACCATATAGCGAGAAGAGATTTGCTCTTCTGGGTTTCATGATTACAGGAATGTGGAATAAGATATGTTGTAATTACAACAAAACGATTTCTGTCCAGGAATTTTTTGGAGAGTATATGAACGTGCAAGACATCAAGCCCTCATTTTTGCTTAACACAATTGTGTTTAAAGGAGTAAAACCAGAGCTACTAGAGGCTCTTTTAAATCATTTACGTGCTGTTGTTCGCACTTATGAGCCTGGAGAGATTATTTTGTGCGCTGGCGACAAGGCGCATCAATTTGGCATTGTTATCTCTGGCGCTATTCACGTTGAGGGATCTGACGCTCAGGGTAATATCTCTGTGATGGGAGCTTTCCATACCGGAGAAACCTTTGGAGAGGCATACGCTGCCCTTGGAAACGTACCTCTTTTGACCTCGGTTGTTGCAACGGAAAAGTCTGAGATTTTGCTGCTGGACGTCCGACAGATTACTACCAGAACGTGTGACATCTGCGGTGGTGTGGACATTATTACTAGAAACCTTATGGCTTCTATCGCCAGAAAGAACATCATGCTAAGCCGTCGTATTCAAGATGCTGCACCAAAAAGCATTCGCGGCAAACTGATGGCGTATTTAAATACACGCTCTCAAGCAGCAGGTTCTGAGGAGTTTGATATCCCCTACAATCGCCAACAGCTTGCGGATTATCTTGGTGTAGATAGAAGCGCTTTGAGCGCAGTAATATCTTCTTTAAGCAAAGGAGGTGTCTTCGAAGTAAAGCGAAGTCACTTTAAACTTTTATAACAGCAATTCAGCCTAAGGAGGCTTTTATGGCAGAGATTTATTTAGCAGGTGGATGCTTCTGGGGACTTGAAGAGTACTTCTCCAGAATTAAGGGTGTTACCGCAACTACGGTTGGCTACGCAAACGGAAAGACCTTGGACACCAACTATCAGGATGTTAAGGCTACAGATCATGCAGAAACAGTGCATGTGACCTATGACTCAAGTGTTGTAAGCCTCTATGACATTTTGCGCTACTACTTTAGGGTCATTGATCCCCTCTCTGTAAACAAGCAGGGCAACGATGCTGGTAGGCAGTATCGTACCGGCATCTATTACACAAACGATGAGGACTTGCCTGTTATTGAGCGCATTATGGCTGAACAAGAGTCTCTTTTTGGTCAGAAGCTTGCCGTAGAGGTGGAGCCACTGGACAATTACGTACTTGCTGAGGAATATCATCAGGACTACTTGAAGAAAAACCCAGGCGGATATTGCCACATCAATGTTGATGATGCATATAAACCACTTGCGTAAGTAGTTTGTCAAACGCTCTCCAAAGCAGTTCAGTTCACGTTTACAAGAAAGGCGCTCGCTTGTGAACTGCCTCCCATTTCTTGGACACGAGAAATAGGAGGCAGTTCAAAACACACC
>CALKTD010000014.1 GCA_937997345.1 uncultured Atopobium sp.
ATTTGTTCTTTTTTCAAAGGCGCCAGTATTCCACGAGCACGTATGAGCGAATCTGGAGACTATTTATATTTGCACTATGGGGATTTGTATAAAGGCCATGAAACATATATTAATGTAAATAATCCCCAGAGTGATATTCCTTTTATTTCTGATGTTGAGAAACTAAAAAAAGAACAATTTGTGGAAGATGGAGACATAATTTATATCCTTACATCTGAAACTATAGAAGATCTTGGAAAAGCACTTATGGTAATTAATCCTGATAAAAAAGAAGTGGTATCAGGTACCGAGACAACAATAATGAAAATTCTCGATAAGCAAACTGTTGAACCAAGATGGCTTAATTATCTTTTACAGACAAATCGCTTTAAACAATTACTTCGTCAATACGTAACAGGTATGAAAGTTTTTAGAGTACACCCACGAGATATTAGCAAGATAGTTATTGAACTTCCTCCTATAGATGTACAGAGAAACATTGTTGAAATACTTGACAGTATTAACTCATTAATCCAGCTGAATCTGAAGCTAAATGATTATTTAGCTGAGACAGCAGACAGCTTATTTATCAATACTTTTGGTCATCTTGAAGAAAATGCTGTTCTTTCAGATATCGCTAATATCACTATGGGTCAATCTCCAACGGGAGCTTCTTATAACAATGTAGGCAATGGTGCCGTTTTTTATCAAGGACGCGGAGAATTTGGCTGGCGTTTTCCAACGCGAAGACTATTTACTACTGAACCAAAACGTATGGCAAAGGCCGGAGATATCCTTATGAGCGTTCGAGCCCCAGTTGGTGACTTAAATATTGCATACGAGGACTGTTGTATTGGTCGAGGACTTGCAGTTATTAACTGTAGTTATCCTTCATTTTGTTTATATCTTATGAGATCTTTATGCAAGAAGTTAAACGCATATAATAGTGAGGGTACAGTATTCGGTTCAATAAACAGCAAAGATCTGAAAAATATTGAAATTGCACTCCCCAATGTAGAAGATATTATTGGGTTTGAAGATAAGGTCGTACCGATTGATAATTTAATTAAATTTAATGAAATTGAGAATAGGAATTTGTCGCAACTTCGCGACATGCTTCTTTCTAAATTAATATCAGTTAAAATACATGTTGGATACTAAAAGAAACTTATGCGGCTAAATAATCATTTAGCTTCAGATTATTTTCTATCTTCCTATCAAAAGCATTAAGAACTCTTGCAATCTGCCTCTGTTCATTTTTGTCCTCAGGAATCAATACTTCTATTTCTTCCATAGCTTTTCCTGAAATTTCAGGAAAAGTTGTTCCAGATGCATTATTAGCAATAGCATCTACATTACTTTTTAAAAGATAATACAAAAATAGTGAATCAGTATTTTCGTTTGGAATGATGGATTTGAAACCTTGATTAGTGCAAATATCATTTTCTGCAATAGCACAATATCCAATTGGAGCCCTCGAACTAAACAACACAGTTCCTTTTGGCAGCATCTTTGTTGAACAAGATTCATAACCCTTTTGAGAGATACACTTTTCTCCTTTTTTAATAAATCTTTCCCTATGATTTGCTAAATCTTTAGGGGTTAACCAAGGAATACTACCTCCCCAATTCTCGGGATCCCTTGTAGAAGGAGTTGCCCCTCCAACAACCTTTCCTAGCTCTTTTATTTTTACTTTAATTCTCTCAGAAGCCATAACCAAGAGCCTCCAAGTTCTTTTTAATTTCTACTTGAAGACGATTTGATTCTTCAAAACATTTTGAAATTTCACTTGTAAGACGAGCCATTTTCTCTTCAAATGGCTCTCCATCATCTTCTTGTTCAGCAATTCCTACATAACGACCTGGAGTCAAAATATAATCTTGTTTCGAAATATCCTCTATCGATGCGACCGAACAGAAGCCCTTCTCGTCTTCTAATGTTCCATCATGGAACTGTTGGAAAGTATCCGCGATTTTTTTAATATCTGTATCTTGTTTAAGCTCACAAAGCTTTCTGCTGACCATAGTGCCCATCTCACGAGCATCTATAAACAGCGTTTTTCCTGGCTGTTTTTTATTCTTATCAATGAACCATAAAGATACTGGAATTTGTGTTGTATAGAAAAGTTTTCCTGGAAGAGCAACAATTCCATCAACAAGATCAGCGTCAACTATTGCCTTACGAATATCTCCTTCAGTACCTGTCTGACTTGAAAGAGAACCATTTGCTAATACCATCGCCATTCGGCCATGAGCGTTCAAATGCCAAATCATATGTTGCAACCATGCAAAGTTAGCATTTCCAACAGGCGGAATTCCATATTGCCAGCGAACGTCCTCTACTAGCTTATCTCCTCCCCAATCCTTCAAATTAAATGGAGGATTCGCAAGAATAAAGTCAAACTTTTCACGTTTATGTTGATCATTAAAGAAAGTATCGGCGTAGCTGCCAAGATCGGCCTCTATACCTCTAATAGCAAGGTTCATGGTTGCAAGTTTCCATGTAGAAGGATTGCTCTCTTGACCAAAAACCGTAATATCGTCTCTTACGCTTCCTCCGTGCTCTTTTACAAAATCTGCACTTTGGACAAACATACCGCCCGAACCGCAGCAGGGGTCATAAACACGTCCATGGAATGGTTGAATAATCTCAACAAGAGTTCTTACAATACAGCTAGGGGTATAGAATTCACCAGCAAGCTTTCCTTCTTGTTCAGCAAATTTAGCAAGACAGTACTCATAAGTACGGCCAAGAACGTCTATGCCGTTTTCATTTTCTGCAAGTTGAATGTTTGTGAATAAATCTACAACTTCACCTAAGCGACGTTTATCAAGTTCTGGCCTTGCAAAATTTTTGGGAAGAACATCTTTAAGGGAGCTATTTTCCCTCTCAATAGCCTGCATTGCAGTATCAATTGCAATGCCAACTTCAGGATCATGGGCAACTTTTGCTACAGAAGTCCAACGAGCCTCTGCAGGTACATAGAAGACACGCTTTTCTTCGTAAAAGTCGCGATCTTCCTCAAAGCCATCTCCTTCAGCAACAAGCTCTTGATAACGCTGATCAAATCGATCAGAAAGATACTTCAAGAAAATTAATCCGAGAACAACATTTTTATAGTCTGCGGCGTCAAGATTACCTCTCAACAAGCAAGCTGCATTCCAAATTTCTTTCTCAAAGCCTAGCTCAGCTCCGTTATTTGCATCTTTGGCCATGCTAAACCTTTCTAAATGTCAGCGTCTGCCCAATGTTCGCATTGTTCCATTACTACATCAAGAGCATAATCCATACCCTCAGGTGGATACTTATGCTTTTTTAAAAGTCTCTTAATAGAAGCTCTCATGGCACTTCGAGCACTGTTTTTTCTCTGCCAATCCATAGTTCTTTTTGCACGAAGTTCATCAGCTAAACTATGAGTAATAGCAACAAGCTCTTCATTCTTATCTTTATAGTAGTCTTGTACTGCTTCAGGTTGAGTCAGAGCTGCATAAAAAGCAAACTCCTCATCGTTTAGGCCAAGGTCTTTAGCTTTATTGTTTTCAGCCATCATTTCCTTGGCCATTTTTAGCATTTCTTCAAATACTTCGCTGTTTGTAATCTGACCATTGATATAGCCGTTTACAATTCCCGACATTATTTCTGAGAATTTTCTAGATTGTACGACGCTTCTTTTCCTATAGCCTTTAATTTGTTCATTAAGAAGCCTACGCAGCATTTCAACCGCAAGATTCTTTTCTTTCATCTTTTTAAGACTATGGATGAACTCTTCATCAAACACTGAAATTGTTTCATCTTCTATTTTGAATAACTTTATAACACCATCAGAGTGAACGAAGTTTTGCTGAAGCAATTCTGCAATGTGTTTATTTACCTCCTTTAGGGTTAGCTTTGAATCTCCTCCATTAACGTTTGAAGTCCCCTCTGTGGTCAACTGAATTAGAAGTGCGCGCATTACTTGGAAATATCCAACTTCTATTCGTTGTTTATCATTAGCTTTACTTTTCGCAAGGCCAAATGCTTTTAGAAGAATTCCAACCTGTTCAATGAATTCCATTGCCAGGGTCTTCTTCTCTCCATCTTGTTCTTGAGCTTTATTTGAAACATCTACTAAGTAATCCACTCCTCCGGTAATCAAGCTTCCACGCTTGCTGTCAGAAGTAGTACTTATAAACTCTGAATAATCATATCCATGCATGATGTCGCGACAGACCTCAAGTTTTTCAAGGAACTTTGGCCAGACAGTTGAGCCGATGTCAGGATCACCATAGTTCTTTTGGTCACGGCTCGTATAATCTTTCATTGCCTGTTTTAGAGCATTTGCTATGCCGACATAATCAACAATCAAACCACCATCTTTGCCCTTATAGACACGGTTAACTCGTGCAATTGCTTGCATTAAATTGAAGTCTTTCATGTACTTGTAGATGTACATAGTTCCTAGTGATGGAACGTCAAAACCTGTCAACCACATGTCAACAACAATGACAATCTTCAGTGGATCAAATGTATCCTTAAACCTTTTTGCCATCTCTTTGCGATGAGCGTTGTTTCCTACTACATCAAACCACTCAACAGGATCCTGATTTCCCTGAGTCATAACGACTCCGACTTTTTCCTGCTCTTTCCATTCGGGTCTGAGCTCAAGGATTTTCTCGTAAATCCTCATTGCAATTGTTCTTGAATAGGCAACAATCATTGCTTTGTTTGCAGACTCAAATTGTCTATTCATCTCATAGTGTTCAATGATGTCTTTAACAAGCTCGTCGATAACCTCTGGAGCACCGAGGACGTCGTCGATATTTGCAAGGTTTTTCTTAGATTTTTCTATGGTTTCAATATTTGCCTCTCTTGTTAGAAGCTCATATTCCTTGTCAATCTTTGTAAGAACATCCTCATTTAGCTTTAGTTTCACTACCCTGTTTTCATAGTAAACAGGTAACGTTGCTTTGTCCTCAACTGCCTGTGTCATATCGTATACATCGATATAGTCACCAAAGACTTCTCGAGTTGAACGATCTTCCATACTGACCGGTGTACCAGTGAATCCAATATATGTTGCATTAGGAAATGCTCTTCGGATAAGAAGAGCAGAGCCTGTATGGCGGGTTCCGTCTTCATCAAACTTTTCTTCAAAACCATACTGTCCACGATGGGCCTCATCGCACATGACAATAATGTCATCACGATCAGAAAGAATACCCATGCTTTCTGTAAATTTTTGCATTGTGGTAAAAATGATGCCATTTGCTACACGAGTCTTAAGCAAATCAACAAGATTACCTTCACCCTTTTCACAGTGTTTTGCTTGTAAAGGATCCTGTCTTAAAAACTCTCGGCATCTGCTGAACTGGCCAAATAACTGATTATCCAGATCATTTCTATCCGTAATTACTACAAGAGTTGGACTATCTAGATTTTGTTGTAACAGATGAGCTAAAAACACCATTGAAAGTGATTTACCGCTACCTTGGGTATGCCAGAAAACGCCACCTTTACCATTTTTTTCTTTCATGGCTTTTTCAACGCAGGCCAAAGCCTTATTTACTGCAAAGAATTGGTGATAACCAGCAAGAATCTTTACATCCTTTGGTGTCTCATCAGAGAAACAAATGAAGTTTTTTAATATATTGCAGAGTCTATCTTTGTCGAACATTCCATCTAAGAGAGTGCAATAGTCTGCAACTTGCGTTGACTCATAACTTCCATCAACGCTTTTCCACTCCATAAAGCGACTTTCGTTTGAAGTAATAGTTCCGCACTTTGTCGTAAGCATATCGGTTATTACGCAAAACGCATTAAAGACAAATAAGCTAGGAATCTGCTTTATATAGTTCTGGATCTGCTGATATGCATCTTCAATGTCTGCATTGATATTTGCTGGACTTTTTAATTCAAAAACAACCAAAGGCAAACCATTAACAAAAACTATGATGTCAGGACGCTTATTAGTTCCTTTTTCAACATAAGTCCACTGGTTAACAACATGAAATGTATTGTTCTGAGGATTATCAAAATCAACAAGTTTAATTAGTTCGTTCCTATTTTCTTTCCCATCAAAATAAGAAACCTCAACCCCACACTGAAGCATATCCATAAAGCTCTTATTTTTGGCGACAAGATTACTGCCTTCGATACAAGAAATCTTTTTTATTGCTTCAGCAACAGCTCTATTAGATTTGCCTGGATTAATATGCTCGATAGAAGATTCTATGATGTCAGGAAGAAACGCATCATCAAATCTGTCAGATGTTCTAGCAACATCTGGACCATAAAGATACTCGTAACCCTGCTGCTCCTGAAGATGCTCGATGATTGCATGCTCAAAACCGTCTTCATTGAAGAATACTCCGTTTGAATACTCACACGATTGCACCCTCATAGCTGCTCTTCCTCAAGTAATTTTATTATTAGAATAATTTTTAAACCAAATAAAAATTATATTACGTTAAGGATAAGTAAGCTATTCAATCAAATGGTAAATTGGCTAATTTTACAACTACCTTAACTCTCCCTTGTGCCCGTAAACACAAAGTCCCGGTTAGCAATGTGAGCGATGCCTTGAATGGTGTCGCCCTCAACAGAGCCACCAACAGCAAAGATAACGGAACCCACAAAGGACTCAAGCTTGCCACCAAAGGTAAACGAGTTATCGTTAACTTTGCCGTTCTCAATATCAATCTGGACACCCATGGCAGTCAGAGAGCCAGTAAGTTTCTCGCCAGAGGTGCGCTCTGAGCGAGCGCGGCGCGAATCTAGCGGGCGCCTGATTTCTGCAAAGAATCTGTAAATTCTGCCTGAAAACGTTAAAGAAACTGTGGATTTGCCTGATTTTGCAAAAAAATCTGTGACTCAAATACAGATTCTTTACACTTTTCAGGCACAGTGATAATAAGCGATTCGGTGGCGCTACAAATGCCCACAACAAGGGCATCTAGATACTAGATGCCCTTATCAATAAAATGTTTGTCTACTCTTTTAGAGCAAGTTCAATTTGTTAATTAATAGCTGATTTCTATTCAACATACTCACTAACATGGAAGAACATAAATATTTTTGTCATCAATTGCCAGCTGAGATGGTTGATTGTAAAGTATATTGATATTTTCTACATTTTCTTTAAATGGAAGTACATCCAAACTTTTAGCACTAAGCAACTTCTCAGTCAGGCTATTTGAATACTTATCGTTAAGTCCCTCGATACCCTTTCCAGCACCTTCCAATGCCTCATCGATAAGTGTATGATCTCCGACCTTTGTTGACGCTATAGCCTTCCCTGCTTTTTGTCCAACTGATGCAAGCCCACCAAAAACGATTGTATCAATTGATTTGTGAGTACTAGTCTCAAGGACTTCATAGCACTCAGAATATAACTCTAAGTATCGAATAGATTCTTCCTCGATACGTTTAGTAATAGCGTTCAACTTACCGCTCTCAAAATTTTCAGATAGCATTGGCTCGAGGAATAGCGCAAAGCAATAGATATATGCCGAAAGCTGATAGTCCTTAAGATAATCTAGGACTGTATCTAGGCGTTTAGAAACACTTTCACGAATCTCAATAAAACTTTTCTTATGTAGTTTTTCCTGCACTTGAAATCGGAATAATTCCATATCTTGCTCAGACTTTTGTTTGATGTCTAAAACTTTCATGTGAGCATTAGACATATATACTGTATTTCCATAATTAAACCCATACTCATTAAGAATATCAGCAAGTGTTTTTAGATTTCCTTGCATGTCAGCCTTATCACGCTGACGCATATATTTAAATATTTGGTCAACAGAAGACTGAATTGAATCCAACTTCTTATTAATTTGAGCAAGTGCAATAGCCATAGCTAAAAATGCTGGATTATAGGGCATCGTTGTGACATTTGTAAGAGACATCCCTTGCTGAACATGAAACCTGGCTTGACCAAATCCTGTCGCAGCATCTCTAAATGAGCCAAGCAGGCCTGATCCATCTTTAAAAGTTTGTAATACGTTTGGGTCCAAAGGATTTCCAAGTTTGTCTGTTACGGTCAGTAAAGTGGGTATATTTATTGTCGTTGTGATCGAACGAAACATAGTAGGAATGGAACCAAAAGCTACTCCTAGGGATGGAAGATAATCCAAGGGAATCTTAATTGCATTCGTAACGTCTACAGACTGTTCGGTCGAAGAAAGATGGAACTGTGTTGATGAAAGTTGCTCTCTTACGGCCTTTTTGCGATCATCGTCATTAACCTGAAGATTTAGATCCATCATTCCTCATTCCTTTAATATTTATAGAAATAAGAACTCTATTTTCTGTAATTTAATAAATCATATAAAACTATTAACCGATAAGTTAATAAATTGATTGTACTACTAACAGGGATGATGCAGCTACCTTAACTCTCCCTTGTGCCCGTAAACACAAAGTCTCGGTTAGCGATGTGGGCGATGCCCTGAATAGTGTCGCCCTCAACGGAGCCACCAACAGCAAAGATAACAGGACCTACAAAAGACTCAAGCTTGCCGCCAAAGGTAAACGAGTTGTCGGCAACCTTGCCGTTCTCAATATCAATCTGGACACCCATGGCAGTCAGAGAGCCAGTGAGTTTCTCGCCAGAGGTTATGAGGACAGCGGTACCCTCTTTGGCTCCAACGGGAGAATCCATTTGAATCTTGTATGTGCCGTCGATCATGATGCCTCTATTCTGCCCAGACGCTATACCTGGTGTTTTTGAGTTGCAGTCGATAGTTTTGCTAGAGTTTAGTTGGACGACTGCAGCGAAACCAATTGCTGGTTGTACGCCTCTATTTTACCCAAGAACGGTGAGGGATAGATGTGGTTTCTCGCCAGGGGATAATTTGTAGGTTTTGAATAAAAGTTGGAAATTTTCCGAACGAATGTTTGACGGAGAGTTTCTAGGGTATAGGGACGATAGATAAATCGCGCGGCACTTCTCGCCACGCTTGTAGAAAGGAACGTCCTATGGACATTTCACAGGTTAAGAAAGTTGTAGTTGCTGGCGGCGGCGTTTTGGGCAGCCAGATTGCATTCCAGACCGCTTATCGCGGCTACGAGACCACTATTTGGCTGAGGTCCGAGGCTTCAATTGAGCGCGCTCGTCCAAAGATTGAGCACCTCAGAGAGGTGTATCTGAACACCCTGGAGGCTATGAAGAGCGATCCTAAGGCGTACGCTTACGGCCTCATTGCTCAGGACGAGATTACTCCAGAGAAGCTCGACCAGCTTAAAGAGCAGGTAGAGCGCGCATACAGCAACCTCAAGCTCACTTCCGATTGGGACGAGGCTTTTGGTGACGCTGACTTTGTTATCGAGTCTGTCGCAGAAAATCCAGAGCAGAAGATTGAGTTCTACACAGAGCTGGCCAAGCACCTGCCCGAGAAGACTATTGTGGCAACTAACAGCTCAACCATGATTCCAAGCATGTTTGCTGCAGCTACTGGTCGTCCCGAGAAGTACCTGGCACTCCACTTTGCTAACGAGATTTGGCGCAACCCAATCGGCGAGGTCATGGGTCACGCAGGCACCGCTCAGGAGAACTTTGACATGGTCGTCGCTTTTGCGGCAAGCATCCGTATGATTCCGGTCAAGGTTCTGAAGGAACAGCCTGGCTACCTACTGAACTCCATGCTGGTACCTCTTCTGGTCTCCGCTGAGCATCTCTGGGCCAACGGCGTTGGCGACGTCGAGGACATCGACAGGGCTTGGCGCATTGGCACCGGTTCACCAAAGGGTCCGTTCCAGATTCTGGACATCATTGGCCTGGTCACCGCATATAACGTTGCTTTGATGAATCCTGCAGCTAAGGACCCCGAGTCCGTACAGGGCCGCATTGTTGCGCTTCTCAAGGAGAAGATTGACAAGGGCGAGACCGGCGTTGCTGCTGGTAAGGGCTTCTACGAGTACAAATAAGGCGCGTACAGGTAGCAAGTGATTTCTACCCGGCATCCATTTCGTGTGGATGCCGGGTTTCTTGTGCGGAAGCGCTGCTAGTGGACGGGGTTTCTCGCCAGGTGGCGCGCTCTATGCAGACGCGACGCGAATCTGGCGGTCGCCTAGGGGGCGCCTGATTTCTGCAAAGAATCTGTAAATTTTGCCTGAAAACGTTAAAGAAACTGTGGATTTGCCTGATTTTGCAAAAGAATCGGTGGCTCAAATACAGATTCTTTGCACTTTTTAGGCGCGGTAATACTGAGTGAACTGATTCGCTACAAATGCCTACAACAAAAGCCCTTCTCGCCAGATGACGAGAAGGGCTTTATTTGTGCGACGGTAACATGCGCTGTTGAGACGCGCCGACGTGCTACGAGCGCGCGGTGCCGTGCTCCGAAGCGCGGAAATCCACTGGAGCATAACTACGCACGACGGAACTCGGAGCGCTTACTTCAAGAAATCCTTAACGGATGCGAGAACGCTCGGGGTATCCAGACCGTACTTAGCAAGAACCTGAAGTGCGGGTCCGGACTCGCCATAGGTGTCCTGAACGCCAATGACCTTGACAGGAACAGGAGCGTTCTCGGAAAGTGCCTGGCAAACCGCACTGCCTAGACCGCCGATAACGGAGTGCTCCTCAATAGTCACAACCTTGCCGGTCTTTGCTGCAGAAGCGGTAATCAGCTCAGTATCCAGAGGCTTGATAGTGTGAATGTTAATAACCTCAGCGTTGACACCCTCGGCTGCCAGCTGCTCGGCAACCTCAAGAGCCACAGGAACCATTAGGCCGCAGGCTACCAGTGTAACGTCAGTACCCTCCTTGAGGACAATACCCTTGCCAAGCTCAAAGTGGTAATCAGGGTTGGTATTGAAGACAGGAACAGGAAGGCGACCAAAGCGCATGTAAACAGGACCATCATGGTCGTAGGCAGCCTTGACAGCAGCTTCAGCCTCAACAGCATCGGATGGGATGATAACCGTCATGCCAGGAATGGTACGCATAACAGCAATATCCTCGTTGCACTGGTGAGTAGCGCCGTCCTCTCCTACCGAGAGTCCTCCGTGAGTTGCACCAATCTTGACGTTCAGATGAGGATAACCCACCGAATTTCTGATCTGCTCAAACGCGCGACCGGAAGTGAACATTGCAAACGAAGTTGCAAAGACCTTGTGGCCCGTAGCCGCAACGCCGGCTGCCATGCCAATCATGTTGGCCTCAGCAATGCCGCAGTCCACAAAGCGCTCGGGATACTCCTCGCCATACTTGCCAGAGCGAGTAGCTTCTGCCAAATCAGCATCAAAGACCAGAAGGTCATCGTGCTCTTTACCAAGTTCTACCAGAGCTTTTCCGTATGCCTCTCTGGTGGCAATCTTCTGTACGTCTGTCATGTTATGCCACCTCTCCCTCAAGCTCTTTCATAGCCTGCTCGTATTGCTCCTGGTTAGGAGCCTTGCCGTGCCAGCCTACCTGGTTCTCCATGAAGGAGACGCCCTTGCCCTTTACGGTGTGGGCAACAATAACGGTCGGCTGACCCTTAATGGTACGAGCCTCAGCAAATGCAGCAGCAAGCTGGTCAAAGTTGTGTCCATCCGTCACTTCAATGACGTGGAATTTGAACGCCTTGAACTTCTCGCCAATTGGCTGCGGAGTATTAATCTGCTCGAGCGCACCATCAAGCTGTAGATTGTTGTTATCAACAATAAGCGTGAGGTTATCAAGCTGGTGGTTACCCGCAAACATGGCAGCCTCCCAGACCTGGCCCTCTTCAATCTCGCCGTCACCCAGGAGTGCGTAGACGCGGTAGTCCTTGTTGAACTTCTTGCCGGCTAGCGCCATGCCAACAGCGGTGGAGACACCCTGACCCAGAGAGCCAGTGCTCATATCAACGCCAGGAGTATCGTTCATGTTGGGATGACCCTGAAGGCGCGAGTTAAGTGCGCGGAAGGTCTTGAGTTCCCCTTTGGGAAAGAAGCCGCGCTCGGCCAGAACGCCGTAAAGCGCAGGAGTAACGTGTCCCTTTGAGAGCACAAAGCGATCTCTGCAGGGGCAGTTTGGCTTGGTGGGGTCTACGTGCATCTCCTTGAAGTAGAGATATGTCAGGATTTCTGTTGCAGAAAGCGAGCCACCGGGATGGCCGGATTTGGCCGTAAAGACCTGCGTGAGAATGCTTTTACGCACCTCACGAGCAACCTGTTTAAGGTCAACGTCCATGTAATTTCCTTTCACGTATTGCGTGCGAGAAACGCAGCAGGTCGGCACCACGCGCGAGTCGGAGCTGCGTGCGAGTCAGCGCTTACAGACCGAACTTCTCGGTAAGCTTTTCCTTCATTTCATCCTTATCAAGGATGTTGGAGAGAACGATCTTCTCGTCTTCTGGAATGCCGGCGATAAAATCCTCAAGGTCGCGAGCAACAATAAAGAGGTCAGCTGCGCCAGGAGTAACGTCGGAAACGGTTGAGTGCTCAACCTCAACGCCGCTCACACCCAACTCGTTCAGGACATCCTGGATCTGCATCTCAACCATAAGGCTGGAGCCAAGTCCACTTCCGCAACAGCAAAGAATCTTCTGGATAGCCATAAAAGCCCCTTTCAATTCACCACGTGTGATATGTGGGTTACGTGGGTTAAAAAGTCGGGCCCCATCCAAGGACGAAGCCCGACCTAGATACCTAGATTCTACTCGCATTTTCTGCAGCAACTGCGATGTTTATCTGCAATTCTGTGAGCGGATGCTACTCGGCCTTCTTCTCCTCTGCCTTCTTAGGAGCAACAAGGTTGAAGAGAATTGGGAGGCAGAAGCAGACAACGCAAATGCCCGTGAGAACTGCACCTTGGACGTTCAGAGCAACGTTACCAAAGATCAGCGCCATGATGGAGAAGTCAGCGTCGGAGAAGGTAGCGGAGGTGAAGCCCATGAGAGTAAAGACTGGCATACACAGTGCAGGCAAGAAGGTAATGAGCAGGCCGTGGACAAAAGAGCCAGCAATGCAGCCCTTGATGCCACCTTCTGCATTACCAAAGACGCCTGCGGTTGCGCCGCAGAAGAAGTGAGGAACAACGCCTGGGAGAATCAGTGCAATAGCTGCGACCTGTGCGTTAATGACACCCAGAATAAGCAGGCCCAGGATGCCGCCAACGAAGGAACTCAGGAAGCCGATGATAACGGCGTTTGGAGCATAGGTGAATGCGATTGGGCAGTCAATTGCAGGCTTTGCACCAGGGACAAGCTTCTGAGCGATACCCTTAAATGCAGGAACAATCTCGCCAATGATCAAACGAACACCGGACAGAATGATGTAAACACCACCAGCGAAGGAAAGGCCGCGGGTAAATGCCCAGACAATCCAGTTAGTGGTGGTCTCGGTGCCAATGTTGAGGAGGTCGCCGAGGTGCTGAAGGCCTGCATACTGTGGGTTAGAGGCAAACTCTGCAGCGGTAGTTCCTGCAGGTACTAGGGTTAGAAGGCCACGGCTGACGGCAACGCCGGTGATAACCACGAACATGATGATCATGGTCAGACCAATGGAAACGGTGTTGTCGCGCAGGAAGATGAGGCGCTTGGAGAACTTGATATTCTCGGTGCTATTCTCGCGATCGGAAGCAAAGAGCCTACCGACCATACCAGCAAGCCAGTAACCAGCGCCACCGAAGTGGCCAAGTGCAACGGAATCGCTGCCGGTAACCTTGCGCATGGTTGGCTGGCAGTATGCAGGAGACAGAACCATGATTAAAGCAAGCAGGCATGCGCCAGAGATGTAGAGCATCCAACCGGAAAGGCCGCCGACGTGCAGGATGATGGCGAGCATAGCTGCCATGTAGAGAGTGTGGTGGCCGGTGAGGAAGATGTAGTTAAAGCGAGAAAAACGTGCGAGGACAATGTTCAGGACCATGCCGATGCACATGATGATTGCGGTTGCTTGACCAAACTCGCCAAGTGCCAGCGAGACAACGGCCTCGTTGTTTGGGACGACACCCTGCATGTCAAAGGCAAAGTTGAAAATCTCGCCAAAGGCAAGGAGGGAACCAGTCTGCAAGAAACCTGCGCCTGCAGAAAGAACGAGGAAGCCAACGATAGTCTTGAGGGTGCCTCTGATGAGATCCTCAATTGGCTTTCCCTGAAGTGCCAAACCCAGCAAGGCAACAAAACCAACTAGGATGGCTGGTGTTGATAACACGTTTACAAAAAACTCAACAACAGGCATACAAACCCCTTTCAACAAAACGCGATACAACAAACTGACACAACAAACCGCGGCGTTCATGCGATCTTGCGACACGACAGTACGAGCTCGAACGCACGCGGTCCTGCGACGCGACGAAACGAGCTCAGTGCTTTTAACTGATTTTAATCCATTTGTGTTTATTTTGTGCAAAATTATTTATATTTTGCTGAGGTTAAATGTTCATAACAATCATATTGTTCATATGATAGACCTGAAGGATTCAAAAACGATTCACCTGCACGCTTACTGGCTGTCTTCGCAGATTTTTCAGGGTCGATTGATCCAAAACCCGGGTATTTATTTGTCCACCTGATCCAAAAGCGTGGTAATTATGTGCCGAAAGGCACATAATTAGGTGGGTTTTGGATCAAAATCGTTCTTCTCGACACATAATTAGTTCACTTTTGGATTAATCGAGCTCCAAAAATCTTAAAAACCCGCATGAACAAGCAACGTGCCAGCGCAACGCACATAATTGCATCGGTTTTGGATCAGACGTCTGCATGTAAAAAGCCCTTCTCGTCAGATGGCGAGAAGGGCTTTGCTTATGCGACGTTGACGTGCGCGAATGTCGCATCGAAGCTTGCAGAGCTTACTCTTACAAACTCAGCTCGTAACGGCCTCCAACAAAGAAGTCTTTGCCAATATAAACAGGCTTATTTTGCTTATCCACAAAGTAGGATTCACTTGCAATAAGCGGAGCTCCAACGGAGATATCAAGACGGCTTGACTGCTCTGTTGTTGCTCTTACTGCATTAATTGTCCAAGAAGAGCTCTTAATTGGCTTTCTTCCCAGAATTTCAGCAACAGCCTTAAACATTGAGACGTTTTCAAGAGGATGCGTGTAAAGATTTGAAGCCCACTCGTAGGGTAAAATAACACGCTCGTCAACAATAGGAAGATCATCTGCATAGCGAATCCTGCGGATATAAAGAATTAAAGCACCTTCAAAAAGACCGAAAAACTTTATTTCATTTAGACGTGCGGGAATTATTTGCCTGTCTACTACCTCGGCTCTTGGAACAGCTCCGCAAGCGGCACACATCTCGGTAAAACTACGAGACTCTAAAGATTGTTCAAGTCTACGCTTAAGCTGCTTTGAACCTACAAACGTGCCCCTTCCCTGCTTTTTTGTAAGCAGACTGTCAGCACAAAGATCTTCAATGGCACGACGGACCGTAATGCGACTTACGTTGTATTTCTCACTTAATTCAGTTTCAGAAGGAATTTTATCGTCAACCTGATATACACCAGACTCAATATCACTCTTAATATCATCGTATATCTGCTGATATAAAGGTTGTACGTTTGTTGTACTCAAAACTACTCCTAAGACATTATAGACATCTCAATAATTTGAAACCTTTATAACAATAATACATCTTGCACATATATATCTTGTCGAAGGTTTACTTCACAGTAAGAGGACAACTCTCCCGAATATGAAGAAAGGACAGGCAGAACCTGTCCTTTCTTGAGCTTGATTTATAGAATCAGCTTAGTACTCAATCTTCCACATATAGCGACGCATAGTCAGAGGATGCTTACGAGCCTCAGCAATCTTCTCAGCATAAACACGCATGACTGCGGTATGAATGAATGGGTTGAAATAGCCAAGTACCTTGGAGGAAACAGCTCCAGCAAGACCGTAATCCTTTGAATCAATGACGGTTACCTTGGAGTTGAAGCGCTGCATAAAGGTAAGCGCACGAGCGTCCATTGGCCTTGTTGCACCCTCAGACATAAAGAGAAGATAAGGCTTTCCATCCTCAGTGAGCTCAAATGGTCCATGGAAATACTCACCTGTGTTGTAAGCTGCGGAGTCAATCCACTGCATCTCAGAGAACAGGAACATAGAGGTTGAGTAAGCAACCTTTGCAGATGCACCAGAGCCCATCAGATAGATAAGCTGATCATCCTTGTAAGCATCTGCGAACTTCTGAGCCTCTGCTCCAGCACTCTGAGCAGACTTCTCTGCTAGCTCATAAATTGCGTTGAGACCATCAATGACATCCTGATAAAGTTCAGTGCCCTCTGTCTGCTGAAGAATCTCTGCTGCAAGCGCCAGGACATAGCCCATCTTCTCAATCTTTGCTGCATAGTTCTTCTCAAAACCGTGAACAATTACGTAGTCAGCTTCCTTGGTAAGCGCAGAATCTGCAACGTGTGTAACAGCAACTACAGGAGCGCTTGCTTTCTTAGCAGTAGTGTTTGCTGTAACTGTTTCTGGAGTACCTCCACCAAGGGAGCAGGTAATAACAAGGGTATGCTCACCAAGCCATGCAGGAGTATCGTAGTTAAACTCGTTGGCAGTAAAAAGCTGAACGTTAAGCTTGTTGGTGTTGTTTGCTAGGAAATACTTAGCTGGATACAGCTCAGACATAGATGCACCGCAGCCGACAAAAGCAACATGAGTAATAGTGTGGTTCTCAACAATCTTAGAGATAATACTCTTAGGTTGATTCAGATCGATCTCGTACATTTTTTTCTCCTCTTCAAATGGTTTACGCCGTTTATCAATGCTGTTTATTAATGCCGTTTTGATTTATTAAGCGAGAATACCCAGTGCGGAAAGTGCAATTCCACCAAAGATTGCAATAGCAAGCAACCAACCTGTGTTGACGCCCTTCTTAACCATGTAGAACATTCCTGCAGTTAGAAGTAGCGGAATTGTCTGTGGAAGAATGCTATCCAAAACGTTCTGAAGGACAAGAGTTCCATCCGCAAAGACCAGAGGTGTTGTCAGTCCAATAAGAGATGCAACCATGCTACCAACAGCCATAAGACCAACAATTCCGCAAACGTACATCAGTCGCTCCATGGTGACGCCATCCTGCAGCTTATGCAGGAACTGCTGGCCACCCTGATAACCAAGCTTTGCAGCAAACCAGGTAACCAGAACAGAAGGAACAATGGAAATGAGCATTGCCAGAATTGGGCCCATGATTGAACCTTGCTGAGCAAGAGCAACGCCAAGTCCAAAGGCAATAACACGAATGGTTCCCTGGAAGAACGAGTCACCAATACCAGAAAGAGGACCCATAAGAGAAGTCTTCATTGCATTAATGGAGTCTGGATTAACACCATCAGGATCTTCTGCGTATGCCTCTTCCATTGATGCAGCAAGTCCCAAGACAAAAGCGCTTGTCTGTGGCGTGCAGTTGTAGAATGCCATGTGACGCTTATAAGCCTCTTTTTTGCGCTCTATCTGCTTTGGATCATTTGGATCTGGATAGCATCGATCAATAGTTGGAGCGATGCCATACATAAATCCCATGTTCATTTGACGTTCGTAATTCCAAGAATCCTGAATTGCCCAAGAACGCCAGAAGAACTGTGAAAGCTTTTTATTTAAAGAAACCTTATTTTCAGCCATGATAACTTCCTCCCTACTCGTCATCCTCGAGCGGATCATGCGTGGCGCTTACATGAGCTGATTGCAAAGCTCCAGCTCCTGCTCCACCACGACCAAATTTAATGCCAGAAAGAATAACTGCGAGCACCACTGCAAAGAGTGAAACTGCTGTTACAGAGAGGTGCAAATATGCAGAAAGCAAGAAACCAAGGAACAAGAAGCCCTCCATGCCCTTAGAAAGCATCATTGAAATCAGCAGTGCCAAACCAAATGCAGTCAAAATCTGAGCAGAAACATTTAAACCAGTGCTCAGCCATGCAGGAATTAGCTCAACAACAGCCTTAACTGCATCTGTACCGAGGAAAACAGCTGAGAAGATAGGAATGAAATACATAAGAGAGTACAAGGTAGTTCCAACCACAATGTGCATATTGGTTGCTTTCTTGAATTTACCCTCTTCAATTGCCTGGTCAGATACGTGAGTAAGTGCAGCAATAATCGAACGGAAAACAATACCAAAAAGCTGTCCGAGTACTGCAATTGGAATTGCAATAGTCATTGCAGTCTCAACACCTGCTCCTGTAAGGCAAGCAAATGCAGAAGCAACAATACTGCCAAGAACCATATCAGGCGGTACGGCTGCGCCTACTGATACCAGGCCCATGCTTACGAGCTCGGTTGCAGCTCCAACAGCAAGACCTGTAGGAATATCTCCCAGAACAAGACCAACAAGTGTTGCGCCAATAAGTGGTTGCTCAAAGTTGAGTCGTCCGAGCAAACGAGAGTCAAGCATGCAGAAAATGCCAACGAGACCGACAAGAAGCGCACTAACAAATGTACTCATTTCTTCTCCCCTCTTTTATAGTGAATTTAAATTGACACGCTGATGGGTAGGTGTCTGTTGAACGTATACTTTGGTTCCAAGCTCCAAAAGTTTCTGAGTATCTTTCTTACCTTCTTCAGTAAGGAATACGGAACTTCCAGATCCACCAATTTGCTCCGCACCATCTACATTGGCGGTTGCACCATAGTTGACCTCATCAAATTGATGCTGCTTTGAGAACTCCAAGAGCTCTTTTGTGTTGCCAAATACAAACATTACTGAATCACCAAGTGTGTCCAGCTTTGCCATCTTTGAAAGAGCTTTTTCAACAGTGAAGATATTCAGATAAACGCCGGTGGGCTTAGCCAGCTTAAGAGCATTCTTTTTAATATCATTTGTTGCTGCATCATTATCCACAATGATGATGCGGTTTGCGCCTACAGTATTAATCCAAGAGAATACAACCTGTCCATGAAGAAGCCTGTAATCCAAGCGGGCAAGAACAACTTTGCTCTTTCCACCCTTACCCTGAACAGGCTGCTGTTGAGTAGCTGCAATGACAGCTTCCTCAAGCTCAGGATGACCACAATCAACAATTCCCTTGCGGCTTTCCAAAATTAGCTGGTGAACCTGCTCTAGCGTAAGATCTTCTCCCTCAAGCGCAAGAGACAAAATAAGGGGCATGTTCATTCCTGCAATAACAACAATATTTTCCTGCTGCTGCAACAATTCAACAGCTGAATTGTTGACACTGCTGCCTAACATGTCGGTAAGAACATAGACATGATCGTTCTTATCAAAAGTTTTGATAAGCTCGACAATTTTGCCGGAAATTGATTCCTTATCCTCCCTTTGCAATGTAAGTGCGTGCACATTAGGAATTTCTCCCACAATCATGTGGACAGTGTCTAAAGCACCAACTGATAGATTTCCATGCGACGCAAGGATAACTTGATTCATAGACACTCCTTTCTTCCAAAACAATTGTGTCAAACAGTAAATTGCAAAACTGAGTATACAATACATATAAGACATTATATACGTCTTATATAAATTCAGGTGAACGGTACTTACTGAACGGTAAACGGTACTCAACACAGTCTGCACGTAGGTCTGAGCGTGCAGACCTACACACGCGCAAATCCGCGTGCGCAGATCCGCGTGCAACCGCCTAGTAAGGGACCTTCCACATATACGTGCGAGTCATATAATCTTTGCCAGTTGCTTTTGAAAGTTCCCTCATAAAGACATTGTTTAATATTGGCGAGAAAAGAACATGATTAAAGTACTCTGCTACTTCTTCAGGCAGCTCAGTAATGCCCAAATCTACGGCATCTAGCACAAAGGTTTTCTCGGCAGCATACGTTGAAAGAAAATTAACTGCACGCATATCAGCTGGCTTACAACGTCCATAAGAAACAAGCTGGAAAATAGGATCTTCATTTACAAGTACTTCAAAAGGACCATGGAAAAACTCACATGAATTAATTGTTGGCGAACTTTTTTGAAGCATCTCTTCAATATTGCAGATGGAAAATATATAGGCCGATCCATAGGCAGGTCCAGAACCTATAACATAAATAGTTGGAGCATCTTTCACTGATTGAGCCCAAGTCTGTGCAATTGGAGTTGTGCGAACAACTGCCTCTCTATAAAGAGAATCAACCTGGTCAAAAGCCATTTCCATCTCATTCATACGAGCATAGCCTTCGGTTTGATTTACTAAGTTTGCAGCAATCAAGAGGCCGACGCTTGAATTTACTCTCTCAGTTTTACTTTCATCGAGAGCGATAGACTCGTATTTAATTTTCTGATCACATACCTCGGTTAATAGCGATTCCTCAACATAAACTGCAATTACATAAGCACCGTGATCTTTTGCAACGCGTGCGGCTTCACAAGTTTCTTTGGTTCCTCTCATCGAGCAGACAATGCAAATTGTTGACTCTCCAAGTGTAGCTGGTGGAGCAAATACAAACTCATTGCTGGTATGCATACGAGAAGATAGCACCGTTGCCTCGTGCGTCATAAAGTAGTCTGCTGGATAAAATCCACCATAAGAACCACCAGCGGCAATCCATTCAACGTGCTTAAAATCATGCTCTGAAATTGCCTTAGCGACTGCTTGCTTTACCTCGTCTTGAATCTTCATTTAACGCTCCCTTTGCCAAAATCGAGCTTGATTGCCTTTTCCAAGGGTTCTGTGCATAATTAGTACGTAACGTTATAGATGTTTATAATCTTTATAAAACAAAAATGCAAGGAAACTTTCAAGTGTGTCGGTAAAAAGTTATATGGCGTGTTTTGTTCATGAGGGAAAATTAACTACGAATAAATGCAAAAAACATGCCTAAAGAGTGCTTAAGTCTGAATAATTTGCCTGTTTTTTACCATGTTGGAATTGTTTTACTCAGACATGACGAACTTTTCAGACTCAAGCATTAAAACGCATCAAATATTAAAAGCTATACAGTTTGATGAAGAAAGAAAAAATGGTCGGGTTGACTGGATTTGAACCAGCGACCTCTCGGTCCCGAACCGAGCGCTCTACCAAGCTGAGCCACAACCCGAATCGTTTACCTGTTGCACTTAAAACAACAGCAATATACGCGCCACGATGCACGCAAAATATGCGCTTCAAACATGCTTGCCACACGATAACGCAAACGTCACTTTAGCAGAAATCGCACGACAATGCGAGAAATAGGTAGTCAATGTGTTGCGTGAATACTATGCAACTACAACTGACACTGAGTGGAATAGTTACGCCATCCCATTGCTTTAGCAGCGTCAGCAATAGCGTCCGCTGCATCCTGAGACTCGCAAAGTGCAAACGAACTACTGCCAGAACCCGAGACTTGAGCCCCAAGAACACCTGACTGCTGTTTAAGCCAAGCTTCAACCTCAGCAACATGCGGTTCAAGTACTTTTGCTGCTGGCGCCAGATTATTAAATAGTAAATCAGCTACCTGCTGGACGGTTTTTTCGCCAGAAGTAAACAATGAAGCGAGTGCCTCATATGATGCTGGTGGTTCTGGAGCAACATCAAACTGATCATAGGCGGCCTGTGTCAAAATACCCTTTTCTGCAGGTAATACAATGACGAGCGGTGCATCGCATGTAGGTGTATAAGCCTCTTCCAGCGTATCGCCAGCACCAAGCATAAGAGAAGGACGCGGATCCAAGAAAAATGGTACATCGGCTCCAATAGACTTTGCCACATCAACTACCAGCGGATCTAACGGATCAACTCCCCAACGCTCAGCAAGTAAGCACAACGTTGCAGCCGCATCCGCAGACGATCCACCTAAACCGGCTTTCTCGGGAATGTGTACATGCACGTCAATAGAGACATCAGGAGAAATTCCCAGCTTGTACGATAAAAGTACCGCGGCTTTCCACGTGGTTGTACGTTCAGGTATAACGCAAAGTGTAGGATCATGCGTTACCGTAAGCTCCGGTGCATCGTTAACCGTAACGGTGTCGTAGATGGCCACAGGAACCATAAGTGAATCAACTTTATGATAGCCTCGCTGATTTTTCTGAGTATGAATACCCAGATGAAGATTAATCTTGCAAGGAACTTGTGCGGATTGACGTCCACTATAAGACGTAGAAGCAGTCATAAGAGTACTATTCACTAGATAGTGCTACTAATTACTCTTCAAACTCAAAATCAAACAGACGCTCGCCAGTTTCAACGTCAAAAAGTTCAACCGTACCGGTCAAAACATCAACGTACTGATAAGACTGACGTGCAGTACGACCGCGACGCTCGCCAACTTCTACAATAAATAAAGATGGATGAGCATTCACCAGAACGCCGGTCCGTTCAATAATGCGAGAACGTCCCATATTAGCTTTAACCTTAATTTTTTGACCCTGAAGCTCAAGAAGCTTCTGATGAATCTCATCAACACGATTAACTGGCGGAATCTCGTTTTCCATCTATCCTCCAAGTCAATTGGAACTTCCTGGATTCAACACACGGGGAGCCTCATAGAAATTTTGTCCCAATCAACAAACAATAGTCACAATAGCTAAGTTTCCACTATACGTGCTAGCGAACAAAATCTCAAGCTGTACGAAAAATGACATGAGAAGAACACGGGCATGTTGTCATTACCGTGGGTTTCTCGCCACAAAACTTTATTCGCGATTTCCTTTTAGAAAAGCATACCTACTCAGCAGGACAGAGTGAGAGTGCTGCCTTGTCAGCAATAACAGTACAGTTGGTATGGAGCTGCAAGATGGATGCAGGACACTGAGGTGTAATAGAACCGTAACACATATCATAGACGGCCTGAGCCTTATCCTTACCATTTGCAACAACCAAAATGCTACGAGCAGACATAATGGTCTGTACTCCCATGGTATACGCCTGTCGAGGGACATCCTCCATGCGGTCAAACAAGCGACTATTTGCCTGAATAGTGCTCTCAGTAAGATCAACGCAATGCGTACCCTTAGAGAAATGATCATCAGGTTCATTGAAGCCAATATGACCATTGTGACCAATACCAAGAAGCTGAAGATCAAGATATCCTGCTGCAGCAACAAGAGCATCGTACTCAGCGCAAGCTTCTGCAACATTAGGATTTGATCCGTCAGGCACATGGGTATTCTTAATATCAATATTTACCAAGTCAAAAAGATTCTTACGCATAAAATAATGATAGCTTTGAGGATCTTCATGAGAAAGTCCACGATACTCGTCGAGGTTGTACGTAGAAACTTGCGAGAAATCCAAATCGCCCTTCTTATTCCACTCGGCAAGCTGCGTATAAGTTCCAATTGGTGTAGAACCAGTTGCCAGACCAAGAATGCAATTTGGTTTTAGAATAATCTGAGCGAAAATAACATTTGCCGCCTTTCTGCTCATGTCCTCGTAATCACGTGTACGAACAATCCTCATGCTTACCTCCATAAATGAAGTGTTTTGCATTGTCACAAACATTGCAAAACAGCACTCAATGCTTTTATTTTCAATACCTTAATTTTGGTATCGTAATTCTCAATGACACTCAGTTTATCATGTGAAACAGCTGATTGAACTACCGCTCATCGACTTAATGAAGAATTTGCTCTGAGAGATTTTGCAATGCATGGAAACGGTGAGAAATAGCATTTTTCTGATTGGGAGACAGTTCTGCCATAGCTTTACCTGGTGCATCATGCGGCCAGAACAGTGGGTCATAGCCAAAGCCATTGCAGCCCTTTGGCTCATGACCAATAACACCTTCACAGTCTCCCTCACCTACAAGCACGCGACCGTCACGATATACGAGAGCAACAGTTGAGTGAAAGCGTGCAGTACGATCAGCGTCTGCAACATCTGCAAGCTCAGCCAGCAGTTTCTTATTGTTAGCGGCGTCATTACCATGCTCTCCTGCATAGCGGGCAGAATAAATTCCAGGAGCGCCATCAAGGGCATCTACGCAAAGACCAGAGTCATCAGCAATCGCCGCTACACAATCTACCTCATCAAGTGCAACCATTGCTTTAATTAACGCGTTATCACGAAAAGTCTTTCCGTTTTCTTCTGGATCAGGAAAATCACCCAGTTGACCAAGGGCAACAAAACTTATACCAGGCATAACTTTAGAAAGAATTGCCTCAATCTCAACTAACTTATGAGTGTTTCCCGTTGCCACAACTACGGTCTTATCGGGATCAAATACAGCCTTAGTATTCTGATTAGTAGCGTTATCCTGGCCCATGCTTACTCCCTAAATCCAGTAACTTGGTTTTGCAGTTCAACAAGATGCGCGATTCCTGCCTGACCAACATCTAAAAGTTGATTGAGCTTCTCGCGATCAAACGGTCCACCTTCGCCCGTACCTTGAACCTCAATAATCTGACCAGACTCGGTGCCTACAAGATTCATATCAATATCTGCATGTGAGTCTTCAGGATAGTCCAGGTCAAGCAACACCTGTTCATCAACCACGCCCATCGAAATTGCCGCAACTTGACCTGTAAGGGGAAGTCTGGGCAAGACGTCCTTCTCGACAAGCGAGAAAAGCGCATCGTGGAGCGCCACCCATGCACCGGTTATGCTGGCAGTTCGAGTGCCGCCGTCCGCTTGGAGAACATCGCAATCAAGCGTAATGGTGTGCTCGCCAAGACGATTCAGGTCCACAACAGAACGCAAAGAGCGCCCGATAAGACGCTCGATCTCCATAGAGCGACCTTTACGGTTGGCGCGCTCTCGCTCAGTACGCTGATTTGTTGATGCTGGTAGCATTGCATATTCTGCAGTCACCCAACCAGCACGAGAAGCACGACGCCAAGCGGGAACTCCTTCTTCAATGGTGGCCGCACAAAGTACGCGCGTGTCACCAAAGCTAACCAAACAAGACCCGTCAGCATTCTTCATAAGATTTCGCTCTAACGTAACTGGTCGTATCTGGTCCCACGCACGGTTATACGAACGTAAAACTTGCAAAGAAGCGTTAGATTGCAGCGTAGAGTCAGATTTCATAGCGTTCCTTTTCACATCTGCATAGAAAAGCAGTTAATTCTTTTTGAAACGACTCTAGTATACCTGTCTGTACACCGCCCTCTGAAACACTTTATTGTTGCTCTTGTTGGTATTACTTTGTTGCTATTTATTGCTATTTGTTGCTATTTGTTGCCACTGCCTTTAACGTAATGACTAAATATGCATTGATAATGCGTTCTTTTTTGCTCCGATATACGTAATAAAGAAATACACTACAAAACCAAAAAGTGTAAGTAATGCAACAGGCCAAATGCTTGGCTCGATGGCAGTTTGGAACATTTCTACGCTCATAAAACGAATAACATTAAGTCCAAAAATTGCATGAATCACGGTAAAAATACCCGGGAGCAAAAAATTACACAGTACGCCAGTAAGCAAACTTTTTGAAAGTATTTCTCGAGAAGCCCCTAATTCATACAGCTTGTAATACCTCTCTTTATTGTCTGCAGCAAGCGAAAGCTGTTGAACTGCCAAAATGACGGAAGAAAATACAAGTAACACAACCGCATAAAAAGAGCAGGTGAATACAATAACGCCAAAAGGTCCAGAAACATCCGAAGCACTCATATCCTGTGAAGAAATTACCTCAAAAATTTGGGTGCGAAGAACAACGGCAAAGACAAACATGCACATACCTACAGAAGATAGGGCTGCTGAACACGTCATAGCTTTAGAAGCGTTGCGTGCGACACCTTCAGCTTGACGCACAGAAAATGCGGTTAACCCTCGATACCATATACCTGGAATTTTCTTAAGAATGCGTGGAAGTAACACAAGTGTTGAACGGAATACAAAAAATGATCCAAAAATGGCACAGGCACCAAAAGGAATCATAAAACCAATAAAGGCAAACGGAGCCTGAGCGCACACAACATAAACAATTGCCAGCAACAAAACACCTATACATGCATCAAAGATTGCTCGTGAAATTGAAAGTGGTTTTGATGAATCATTTTCTTTTTTTGCAGACATCATCTGCAATAACGTAGACTTCTTTAAAATGCGCTTACTACCCCGAGAGAGCACGAACATCGTTATAAAAAATATTATTGTTGTCACAATGGCACCCAATGGAGAAGCAACAACAACAAATTTCATTGGTAGGGCGTATGACCAGCTTACAATCATTTCTACAAACGGCGAAATAGCAATACCTACTACAATTCCACCAATGAGGGCACTTCCTGAAACCAGAATAGTTTCATATCGCAATATGCTAATGACATCTTTCTTTTCAAGACCCGCAAACTCATAGAGAGCAAATTCAGGAAGACGTCGACGAATCAAAAATTTATTTGCGTATGACGTAACATTCAAAAACACCAAAAAAGGCAAAATGCCAAATGCTAGGCTGTAATTTGCCTCCGCAACAAAAAGTGAACGGACCGATTCGTCATTCACCAAGGCAAACAAATAATCCCCAGATGCTGCATATGAATACATAAGGCAGGCACCCGTTGCCAATGCAGCAAAATAAACCCCAAAGTCGCTAAGATTACGGCGTACATTTCCAACTGCGATTTTTGTTAACAAATTCATAGTATGTTGCCCTTACTCTGTTGGCTTTAACAACATCGTCTTTATATTTATTTGCATTTTTATAATGTGCCACATACCTAATTGATACCATCGAACAAACTTACAAAAAGGTGACGATTTTATAAGAAAAAGAGCAGTCGATAAGAAAAAAACGGCACCCGAAGGTGCCGCATGAAATTCTATGGTGGGCGATGAGAGATTTGAACTCCCGGCCTTGTGCGTGTAAAGCACCTGCGCTAGCCACTGCGCCAATCGCCCATGACTGTAGAAGTTTATCACAGGTTTTGTAGTTCTCAGACGGCAATCATAAATTCAACGCTTTCATTTGTTCTACTTCTGCACGAACCGACACGCCATCCAATTTGGCCAATGGTGTTGACGTACGTTTTGCGAGAGCACACGCTGTACCCATAGCATCTCCCATATCGGTCACTGTTGGAATAATGCGAACGCTTGCCTGCATCAAAAAAGTCGTAGAGATACAGCGGCCAATAACACCCAAGTTGCTGATATGTTTGGTAACCATTGAACGGAATGGAATCTCGTAATAGTCACCTTGTTTGTACGTATTTTTATGGAAGAGCCCACCCTTATTGGAGTGAACATCAATGTACCAATCACCGCGAACAAGACCATCATCAAATCGAGCTTGGTTAACGTAGTCCCCTTCAGTCAGCATTACCTGGCCTTCAACACGCCAGCTCTCACGGACGCCCAAAAGTGAAGCCTGCTCCATAAGGTAGCTTTGCTCAAATCCAGGCATCATACGCTGCAGGAAGGTAACGAGCCGGCGAATGCGAGCGTGAGCTTCAATCGTTGCATTGGAACGTGCAGCTCCCGTAGTGTTTGTACGCATACTTGCAATATGTGGGCAGTTTAATGCCATGCAACCTGGTTTTCCGGGAAGCGAGAAGATTTGGTAGTAACGCAAGTCCTCTTCTTCAAGAATACCTGCTTCAATTCCCTCGCGGAACTTTGGCTCCAGCTTAAAATTTTTACCCGCAACCATTGCGGACTCAAAGAAATATCCATCAACTAATGGTGAGAAATGATCATCCAGCGAGAGCACGTAATCCCTATAGCGCTCAACATCAATACCGCCCATGGTAAAACGCAGGCTGCAAACCTGATTAATGCCATCCTTATCACCAGCTGCAACTGGTACGCCAGCAGCTCTGGACAAAACCGCATCACCAGATGCATCAATCCACGTTTGGGCGGCTACTGCAATCAGGCCCTCGGTTGAAGCAAGAATAGCGTGCGTGATGGTTTTCTCGCCATCAGAATCAGATAGAACTACAGCTACAAGAGACGTATCGTAAAGAACTTGACCGTCCTTAGCAGCATAAAGCTGCTCATATACTTCTCCCAAGCGCTCAGGAGCAAACCAAATCATGGTAGTGTAATTATCACGCGTAGCGTCACCTGAAGCCAAGAGCTGCTGCTCGATGGCAGAAAGAACTGGCAGATGGCGCACATACGACGGCATCATAGGGCACACAAGTGCTCGTGTGGCAGAGCCTCCAAGCAAATTTGACTTGTCCACAATGAGCGTAGAAAGACCCTCGTTTACGCAGCGAATTCCACAGGAAGAACCAGAAACACCGCCGCCAATGATGACTACATCAAAACTTCCAACAACAGGAATCTGTAGGTTGTTCCAGGTAATCTCTTTATGATTCATTGTTTCCTCCTGTGTCAGAAACGTTATGTAGCAATCCGTAATAAGTATTGGTAAACGCATGTGCTGCAATTTCAGATAATGCGTGAATGCCTGTTTTTCCCAGCTTTAAAGGACCAATAGTAATAAGCGGAACAGTGTACTCTTTGCTTGTTAATCCAAGCTGGGTTGTCTCCAAAACATGAAAAAACTCATGCATCAGAATGAGGTTTTGAGCTTCATGCGGCTCAATTTGATTTTGTTTTGCCCACAGCTCACATGGCTGCTCATAGAGCGTGATTTCTTTTGTACCAGAAACATAATCGCTGAAATAGCGCTGGTTTCCATAAACACAATCAATATCTTTTTTGATAATTGTCATGCCTGCATCTTTGCAGATTTTAAAGAAATCACTTTGACCGTTTGATTCTTCAAACACCATATGCGCAGCACGCTCACCTTTTGACCAAGCCAAATCAATCACGTGCTCTTTATCCTCTTCAGGAATCCGAGCAACAAAGCGATCCCACGAGAGCTCTTTAAGTGCAAGCTCACGAGTTGGAAACGGAAACCGTGAAGCAGAGCCAACATTAGACTCCGCTTCAAGGTTCACCGATTTTCTCGCTAAAGTGTGATCTGTGGTTTGCATGTGAGTTTAATCGCCCAAGCGAAGTGTAGCAGCGATAATAACAGGCTCGTCGGACGGATAACCGCCCAACTCCACTGACGCAAGGCTCAAAATCTGCTCAAGCGAAGTCATTCCTGACAGATCGATGATGCGCTTGCCAACCACAACATAAACGTTTGGCAGATTAGCTCCGCCGTCGTTGTATACGGTCAAGTCCTCTACCAGGGCTGTTACTCCCTTGCGCCAAGAACTAATGGTCTCTTGGAGCACGTCGGCATTAGGACGCTGAAGTCTAATAACGCCCTCGGAATCAATAAGACGAAGAGCAGTGCGTTTCTTGATGAGAAGACCAAAGAGCTTCTTTTCTGTAGTGGTTGCGGTGTAGGCAAAGAGCTCGGAAGAATGAGCAACCTCAGAAACGTTATCTGCACCCTCGCCAAGGTTCTCTACTACAAGTTTCTTAAGCTCATCTGCGCTCAGGCGTGTAGCATTAACGTCTTTACTGCGCAGCTCAGTAGCACCAACAGCAATTGCGCGGACAACGTGGCGCTGAGTATCCACCTCAACAGTAACCTCAACGGTTCCAGGAGCTGCACCCATCTTGATAGCACGAGCTTCTGCCTCACGCCTAACGCTGACAATATCATCGTCGGTTGGGTTGGTAACACTGCGCTCAACCATGTCACGAACCATAGCAAGAGCAACGCCAATAGTTGAGATAACAGGAGCGTTTTTAGCAATGTGGAACGTGTGACCCATGGTCTTTGCCAAGTGTGGCACAACAGTTGAGGCACCACCGCCACCGCCAACATAAACAGTTGTGCGAGGATCCATGCCGTAGTCTTTCATAAGCTGTTCTGCTACAGCACCGTTCTTCTTTGCGGCAAAAGCAAGAACCTGGGCTGCTGCCTCTTCAACACTCATGCCCATATTTGCTGCAAGAGGAGCCCATGCCGCACGAGCAGCCTCAACGGAACCACGTGCGTAATCACCCTCAGGAACAAAGCCTGCAAGGTTTGCAGCGCCAGCCATAGTCAAACAAACGCGAAGACCGCCATCACACTTAATAGCTGCGTACTCAGGATCTCCATCCATAGGACGAACAGCAACTAGACGTGGGTTCACAATCTTTTCTGCGTCCGTGTAAACCTCGTAATCCAGGTTAGCAATGTGAGCAGAACGAGGTCCCACATCAACAGCCTTGCCATCAGAAATCTGCACCATAGAACCGCCACCAATACCAACAGTTCTGACATCCAGTGACGAGAGGTACGTCTTGTGACCACCAACTTCTGCGTACTTAACCATAACCTTACCGTCTTTAACGCAAGAGATATCGGTAGAAGTACCACCAACCTCAAAGAATAGGCCATCGGTAAGTTTCTCGTACATCAAAGCGCCAGCTACACCAGCTGCAGGACCAGAAAGAATAGTCAAAATTGGACGGTGGCGTACCTCATCAACAGTCATAACACCGCCGTCGCAGCGCATAACCATAAGTGGAGACTCAATACCAGCCTCGCGAATACTCTTATCGGTCATGTTTGCGGCTTCAAGCATCTTTGGCATGATGGAAGCGTTAACAACTGCTGTACGAGTACGGATAGCTAGGCCGTAAAGCTTAGAAATGTCATTTGTGGCTGTAGCAGGAAGTTCTCTATCAGAGCACTCTGCAATAACAGCATTCTCGTTAGTTGGATCGTCTACGCTAAATGCCTCAGCAGCAACATAAGAAGTTGAACCATCCGAGAAAAGCTGCTCAATTGCGCTCTTAATGCCATCTTCAACATCAGAAGAGGTATCTACAAAAGCATTTTTGGTACGCAGGAATTTACCGGCAGCAAGTTCAATATCGCCAACGTTGGTATCACTCTTGCTCTTAGCTCCTTGAAGGCCGCTACCAAGCGTTACGATACCAACCTGTGCAACATCACCCTCAAGCAGGGCATTTGTTGCCTGGGTAGTACCGTGAGCAATAAAGACAACATCTTCAGGCTTAATGTTGTGCTGCTCCATAACACCATGAAGTACCTGCACAATACCTGCAGCAACACCTGCTTCAGCAGTATGCGTGGTAGGTGTTTTAACCGTGCCGATAATTTCGTACGTATCATTGTCGATGGCAACAGCATCAGTAAATGTTCCGCCAACGTCGATTCCAATACGAACTTTCACGTTTCCTCCTCGATTTACAGCACTCAATCAGCTGCAAAGATAAAACAAGGCGAGAAGACCACAACAAGAGGGTCTTCTCGCCCCAAGGTCAGAACTTAGAAGTACAGAACACCAGACAGAATTACACCAAAGATGGAAACTACCCAGAGGTAAGGAAGCATCTTACGAGTAACGGTATTGACGTCAACCTCGCAGAAGTTTGCAGTCCAAACGTTCTGAGTGTTGGTTGGGTCGCCACCTGCCTGGATGCGCTCTGCAGCCAGGAATGCACCCATGACAGCAAGAGGATTCAGAGTGTTCAGGCCAATGATAAGAGCTGCGATACCAGAGCCAAGTCCAAACATATTCATAGGTCCACGATACAGAGCCAGTGGCGAGAGGACCGCAAAGAAGATGATGTATGCAATAAGGTTCTGTGGCATGATACCAAGTAGGAATGGGTTAAGAACTGCCTTAACCGTTGGGTTGGTAACTGCAAGGTAAAGGATACCAATGCCAACCATCAGGATAATTGCAGGACCAGCGTCGGTTACACCGTCATAGCAGGTCTTTGCAAGAAGGTTCATTGCCTTGCTAAAGCTCTTAGAGGTAAACAGTAGGCACCACAGAATACCAACGGTAAATGCTGGGGTAACAGGAACCTTCAAGAAAGCAACAAGCACAATAGGAATCAGTGGAGTCAGCATTGCAAGACCACCGGTAACACCGGTGAGCTGCTTGGAGTTGCTCTGCTCAGCAACTGGAGCGCTGAAGGCAAACTTAATGCCGTTGCGCTTGAACTCAACAACAATCATGATCAAAGTTGCAATACCAGTTGCAACAGCCAGATACACCTCAAAGCCCTGAACCTGAGCAATATCGAGGTTGAAGAGCTTCGCGAATGTTGTCCAGTTAGCAATATTGAGTGCCAGACCAGTGGTAAAGGACATCAAAAAGATACATGCTGCGCTAGCTGCAGGAACACCAACAGAAATCAAAATTGGCAGGACGATTGAGCCAACCATGATGATGGATCCCAAGCCAGAAAGTGTAGTAAAGAGGACAGCCACTGCAATAGACATAATCAAGGTGATTACCAGGGGCTTATCGCCACCAAGCTCTGCGCTCTTCTTGATAATTGTCTCGGTAACACCAGTCTTGTTCATAAGCTGACCCAACCATGCACCAAAAATAACGGCCATGATTGCGGCGCCCATACGAACGGTACCAGCCTCAAATACTGATGTCAGCCAGCCAATTTCTTTTCCGTCGCCGTCTTTTCCAAACATTGGAACGCCCGCGATGACACAAATCAAAATGGCCATCAGTGGCAGGGCAAGCAGAGTTGGGATCTTCTTAGTCATCATCAATGCAGCTACAGCCACAAAGACCAAGAGGATCAAAATACCCTGAACCATGTTTCCTCCTTAGGAACACATTGTTTGATAGCAAATGCAGCTATCTCTCCTTCAAACAACCTACACGTACTTCTATTGATGCATGAGCACCATGTTGACGACTTTGATGAGCAGACAAAGTCGAGAAACACCTTTGTTCCAGCGCAGCTCATAGCGTACTACTCCCCTACAGCTACCTTGCTGGTTTCCCGCACAAACCTTTCTGGTTTCTTGCGCAAACCTTGCTGGTTTCTTGCGCAAACCTTGCTGGCTTCCTGTACGTAACCTGCGTAAGTCTTACCGACTTACTACGTAGAACTTACTGGATGCCAACCAGAAACAAGCACCCGTTTCCAAAGCTGGACAGTTTCTGGACAAAGACAAGCAAACCTTAGGGCAGAAACAGCATCCCTTAGTAAATTTCTTGAAGTCATTCTTGTTACGATCAGTTTTGGAAATGCTTCAAACTGAGCAAATTTTTGTACCAAAAACGCAGGAGTAGACAACATCTTATTTAGCGTATCTTCCTTAACCAAAGAAGTAGAAATCTCTTCTTCGGGCACAGACACAACCACAGCATCAAGAGAAAATAGACTCTGAACCGTGCTGATAAGGTTCATTAACTTATCAAGCTGCAGGCCATCTACACTCACAAGCTGCTGAGTAACGTCTGCATTTAATCCTTCTTTCATAGGAAGAGGGGTGTTATTACTGACAACTTGAGCTACAACTCGAGTTCCAAATGAAAGATGCAAATATGAAGAAACATCCTCAATGTTGTTTGAGCCCTCTACTTGAGAAAGAGCAAAATCACTCTGCTCAAACTGCTTCACCACTACTCTGAAGGCACTCTCTAACGCTTGTACCAGGGAAATTGTTGCCGAATCATGACCTGTCGAATACATGACGGAAAGCTCTGATTCAAGCACATCGCCCTCAAGCAGAACTCCAATCCCTTTAAGAATTGCGCCATCAACAATAAGCCTTGTAAGAGCGGCTTTAACGCCTTCAAGTAGAGTTTCTCCCGAAGGAGCTTCTTCTGACAACGTGGTGCGAGCGTACTCGTTAAGCGCCATGTCAACGAACACAAGTTCCTGACTTTGACGAGAAACCCTAACAAGTCCCAAGAGACCAAACTCTGGAGCAAGTCGCAGAAGTGTCTTTGATCTACCAGCGGTTACTACGCGCTCTGAGCTTTCTTCAACCATTTTTGACTGAAGCAAATCTTGAACAATAGTAGTAACGGTACTAGGAGAAAGAGATAATTCACGCGCCAATTCAACACGAGACAGAGCGTTTTTCTCGCACAATGCTTTAATAACGGCACGTTTATTGGAATATGCAATGTCTTTAGTGCTGACAATCGACATATGTGTTCCCTCCTCTCGATTTCTGTCTGTACTACCTTATTTCGACTCTCGAAATAAGTCCATCAAACTTAGAAAGGAACGGGACTAACGGTATGAAATTATCGCCAAATGGTCATGTCAAACTATTTGGTAAACGGCGTTCGCGCTGCGTGATGGCTTAGCGCTCGGCAGCGGTCTTTTTACGCAGCCCTTACGCCAAGCCTTTTTACGCCAGACTCTTACGCCAACTCTTCCAGAATACGACGCATTTCTTTCTGGACACCCTGCTCGGTGTTAGGAGCAATAACCTTGGAGGCAATTGTTTTGAGCGCGTAGCGAGCGTTGTCCATAACGTACGCGGTGCCCGCGTAACGCAGCATAGCGTAGTCGTTCATGGAGTCGCCAAAAACGGCAATCTCATTGCGAGAAATGCCATAGTACCTGCGGATCTGCTCAAGTCCCGTAGCCTTGTTGACGCCACGAGGAACCACGTCAATCCACGTCTCTCCAGAAGGCATGAACGAAAGTCTGTCGCCCATCTCGCGCTCAAGAATCATAGCCATGTCCATGGAGCGAGCCCTAGAATCGCAGCAAATAGCAGCCTTGATGATGCTGACGTCAGGTGAAGGCGGATCAAACACGCGCTCAGCGTTTGGCAAATCTTTGTCCAGCTCACGCACAAACGAGCTCTGGTCATCCAGCAGATATGTGTGCGTGCGGTCATAAACAACCAGGTGAATGCAGTCAAACTCGGATGTCAGCTCAAACAACTTGCGAATAGAAGCTGACGAGAAAACCTCGCGGTCAATGACCTCGTTCTCTACATAAACCTGCGTGCCCAAGGAGGCAACGTAGTCAATCTTGTCTGCAACCGGCTCAAACAACCAGCGCAGCGTATCGTAGCGACGACCAGAGCTTGCCACAAAGTGAACGCCGCGTTTGTACAGCTCTTCGATGAGTTCAAATGTCTCTGGCGGAACCTCGGAATTCTGGTCCAGCAGTGTACCGTCCATGTCCGATGCAATGAGTTTAATCATGCTAGTTCTCCATCATAAAACGGGGAGTCTCCCCTGCTTTTGTCGCGCGCACCAGCTCTAGCAGGGCGTGTGCAACGCCATCGTCTGCAGATGCACCAACATGGTGCTTTGCTACCTGCTTGACCTCTGGAATTGCGTTTGCCACCGCCACCGAATGCGGAACTTTACTTAAAATCTCAACGTCATTCTCGCCGTCTCCAAAAACAAGCACTTCTTCTGGAGAAATACCAGTTCTTTCCAAGAGCGTCTCAAAACCAGTCAGCTTGGACACGCCCTTGGGCAGCACGTCAAACCACTGAGGAACCACCGACATGGTGTACACGCCTGGGCAGGCTTCGGCCACTTTTTGGCGACAGCGCTCCATGTCCTCCTCCGTGCCTGGGCACGCAATTGTTGCGGCGACAAAATCGACGTCGTCTGGAACTTGATCAACAATGCCCGAGACAAACACCAGCTTACGCTCGTAATCGGCAAGAATGTCTTTGTCCAGCGGACCGACAACATATGCCGGGTTAAAGAGGTTTGTCTTCTCTGGATAGCAGACCAAGAACATGTTCTTCTCGTCAGCAAGAGCATCTGCGACACCCTGCAACATTTTGTGGTCAAAGATGGAGAGCGATATAGTCTTGCCTTTGTACAACACACGCTTGCCTGTAGACATAACGCCAGTTTGCATGCACGCCTCGTCCAAGCTAAAAAGACGCATCAACTCAACGTAATCTCGGCCGGTACAAGGGCCAAAAGCGATGTCTGTTTCTTCAAGGAGCGTATGGATTGCCTTGCGCGTAAAGTCCGATACGCGTCTGTTCCCAAAGGGTACCAGCGTATTGTCCATATCAGATAAAACAAGCTTAATCACAAACGTCCCCCGTTGCTGTACGCTGCGCTGGTCAGTGTGGACGTATCGTACGCCGAAGCTTTACGTTGACGCAAGCGACGCGCCTCAGAGCTGATACAGTCCAAGCTGCATCTTTGTACTTCTATCTAGTTGAACTGTGCGCCAAAACGTCAAAACGATCAATCTTGAGCAGTACTTGGTCTAATCCAATCATACCCGAGAGACGCACCTTTGACGCATTCGAAGTCAAAATTAGAAGATCTCTAAATCCAGAACCTCGTCGGCCGCCAACCCATTCCATGCGCTTAATGTCCTGGTAGTTAATCGAAATTTCAGAGCCTACAAAGGGTACTACAACCATCTCGTCATCAAAAAGCGAGACCTTATAACGGCTCAAGATGTACCACGCCATAAACATGACAACCGAGAAGGACGCAAAAAACGCCATAACAATATCTGGGTTTGGCGTAAAAACGTTAACGTAGCAAAGCCATCCAAGGATAACTGCAATTGCGCTGACAAAGGCCATATCAATAATGAGCGAACGTGTGAGTGCGGCGGGAGTCACGTAGGTATCGTGGTGACTGTGGCGGCGCTCTGAAATGCCAACGTTGCCCGAGTGTTCCAGGAACGCAGCCGTAACGGGTGCCGCAACGGCGATAATCCCAAAAAATACTGCTAACATTGCGACCCCCTTTCGTACGTTCGAAAAAAAGAACGAAGACCCCTCATAATTATGCTACGCTCCCGCGCACCATTTATTGACAAGGGTGAACGGGAGCGTAGACGGTAGAAATCTAGCTATGAATGGCAAATCTGCACGTCAAACGGTCGCGCGCGATGCGAGCGGCGCGGTCAGCGCAGGTGCTAGCAACGAGCAGCAAACTTAGCGACGAGCTTCTCCAGAAGGTCAACAGTAACCTCAAGGCTTGGCACGGGAATAAACTCGCGCACGGAGTGAGCGTTGTATCCGCCGGTGGCAATGTTGGGGCATGGCAGGCCACGGAAGGTGAGCTGAGCGCCATCGGTGCCGCCACGAGCAGCAACAGGCATGGGCTCAATACCAACCTCACGATTTGCCTCAAGCGCGTAATCAATCAGGAACTCGTAGCCCTCGAACTTCTCGGCCATGTTGCGATACTCCTGGTGAATCTCAACACGGACGGTATTCTCGCCATAGCGCTTGTTCAAGAACGCAGCGATATCCTGCAAAACCTGCTGGCGGTTGGCAAAGATCTGGGCGTCGTGGTCGCGGACGATGTAGCTGAGCTTGACCTCGGACGCGGATCCCTCGATGGCGATTGGGTGGTAGAAGCCCTCGTAGCCCTCGGTGTGCTCAGGGCGCTCAAAGGCGGGAACCATCTGCTGGAACTCGGATGCTACGGTGATTGCGTTGATCATGACGTCCTTGGCGCTACCGGGGTGCACCATAACACCCTTGAAGTAGACGTCGGCGTGAGCTGCGTTGAAGCACTCGTAGTTGAACTCGCCGAGAGCCTCGCCATCGACGGTATAGCCGTAAGCTGCGCCGAGTTTATCCAGGTCAAGCAGGCTTGCACCGTGACCGATCTCTTCGTCGGGGACAAACGCAATCTTGAGCGTAGGATGAGCGAGCTCAGAGTTGTCGCCCAGGCGCTTGAGCAGCGCACAGATCTCAGCCACACCGGCCTTATCGTCAGCGGAAAGCAGTGTGGAGCCATCGGAGCAGATGATGTCCATGCCCACAAAATCCTTGAGGTCAGGGACCTGCTCCTGGGTGGTAGCGATAGTCTTTCCGTTGATGACGCCGGCAACCAGGTCACCGCCTTCGTAGTGGACGACGTGTGGCTTGACGCCTGAAGCGGGCGCGTCAATGACGGAGTCCAGGTGCGAGCAAAGCATCAGCGCAGGAGCCGACTCGGCGCCCTTGGATGCAGCGAAGGTGCCAGTGACGTAGGCGTGCTCGTCGACGGTGACGTCGGTGCAACCCAGCGCCTTGAGCTCTTTGCCCAGGTAGCGAGCCATCTCGTGCTGAGCGGGTGTGGATGGCGTGACGGTGTCGTTGTCGGGGTTGGACTGGGAGTCAACCTGCACGTAGCGCATGAAGCGCTCGGCGACATCGGGGAGCTGGTTAGTTGCGGTTTCAAACATAGGTGTCCTCTCTTGTTCGGGCAAGGTCGGTGCGGCGGGCGGTGCGGGCATCGCGGGTGGCGCAAACGGAGCGAGTCGCGCGGGTGCGGTCGGCCTTGGATGTTGTATGCATTTACTGTACCGCAACTCAAAACGAATTAAACCTACCTGCGCAAACTTTGCGCGCGCATGCCATAATAATTGCAAGAAATGCGAAAGACGGAGCGCTATGACAAACGACTTTTGGACGCCACAATTTCATCTCTTCCCACCTCAGGGTTGGATGAACGACCCCAACGGACTATGTCAATTTAGATCCGTCTACCATGCGTTCTACCGGTATACTCCAGAGTGGCCTGCCAACGAACTTTGCTTTTGGGACATGCTGTGAACACCCAGAAGCTGACGGCATTGACGTCGGTCGAGAGGCCTACGAGGTCATAGTGACCTCTGAAGATGGACTGACCTTCTCGCCAAAGTGCGTTGTTTTGAAGTTGAATGACTACCCTGGTACCTGTACAAACCATGTGCGTGACCCAAAGGTTTGGGAGCAAGATGGGGCTCTTCGCATGCTGTTAGGTGCTCGCGAGAGGGATGCTGCGGCTGGTTGCACAAAACCCGCAGATGAGCGCTGTGATTCGGGTGCCGTTTTGGTTTACAACTCAATTGATTGCGGCGAATCATGGACGCTTCATTCGGTTGTACGCGGGACTAACGCCCTGGGTCATCGCGAGGCGTTTGGCTACATGTAGGAATGCTCTTTTTGGTGCAGCTAGATGGCCAGGAGTTTCTGTCTGTGTGTCGCAGGGGCTAAGAGAAGGCGCTGGTACAGAGCCAAGCGCCGATGCGTCCAAGGGGTCGCGCTTAAACGATTCTGCTAACTTCCAAGAAAGTGCTTCAAGCGAGTCTCTCGACAAGTGGCAGAACATCTGGCAGTCGGGCTATTTTCCGCTTTCAGAGCGCCAATAGCTCATCAATGTTGAAACTGTTTCCACCGATAGCTTTGTGCTCTGGGATCATGGTTTTGACTTCTACGCACCTCAAACGTTCGTCGACGATTCTGGCCGAACCATTTTGATTGGATGGATAGGCATCATCGATCCAACTTCCCATAGTTATCCTGAGGGCATTGGATTCTGCCACAACCTTACTCTGCCCCGAGAACTTTCGCTGTCTGGTGATGGTGTTATCCTGCAACATCCAGTTAAAGAGCTTGATACTAAGCGACGCAAATGTGTGGAATTTGTCACCGACGCCGTCGTCAAAATAAATCAACTATCTGCAGATATTGAGATTACGGGCACATCCAAAGACGGAACTCTTACTCTCAACGACGCGCTTGTGCTTTCTTACTCCAAGGGCATTTTTGCCCTGAAATTCATTGACGAGGACACCGCTGCAGGCAGAACTCAACGCTCTATTAGGCTAAAGGAGCTTTCTAACCTACGTGTTATTGTTGACGGCTCTACCGTGAAGATTTATCTGAATGATGGACGTGTGGTTTTATCAACACGATGGTTTCCTGCATCAGAACGCCTAATACTGAACAGCACTTTTGCCGCCGTGGACTCGCAGATATACAGCCTAACCGCGTAGTTCAGTGTATTTGCTTGGCATAGTCTGGCGCCGACACCAAAGGAATACTGTTTGTAGGCACGGATTTGCGTCATTATGCATGAAATTGCATATTTCGCACGTTTTATAAGCAAAATTTTTACAGGACTCGGAAAATTGCCGTTTTTGAGACTTCAGGCGGTAAAAAATGCGTTTAGTTGGAAATGAAGAAATTTAGTTCAACTTTTTATCTTTATGTTTGTCCAGGATAATCGAAAAAGTTTTAACTATTTCTTTTACTAATTGAGTTGAAATAGCTTATTTTCAAAATGAATACTCCAACTAAACGCATTTTTTACCTTTTTGAGCCCAAAGTTGCCAAAAATTAGCCCCAAACCAAAGTTTGGGGCTAATTAACGTGCAAATCTCAGTATTCGAATTCAGTCGCAGACCTTTCCCGGCTAGCTGCGAGAGACTTCGTGACCAGTTGCGCGGATCCCCCGCTGGTCACGCACCAGTTGCGCAGTCTATGCGGGATGCGCAGCTGGTCACGCACCTGCGACCGCGCCGCTCGCGCTACTCGGAGAGGTACTTGGAGAACGCAGCGACCATGCCTTCTGCGGTGGCCTGGCCAAAGACGTCGGCGGACTTTGCCTCGTCCATGAAGATACCCATTAGGCTCTGGAGCATCTCTACCTGGCCGCCGTCACGCATAATACCCAGGTTAACGACGAGTTTTGCTGGAACAGTGTCGCCGTCGCCGCCCATTGGCTCAAAGTTGATTGGGCTGGATGGCTTCACGATTGCAATGTAAGGCTTCTCAAGGTTGACGGGATCGGTATGTGGAATTGCAATTTCACCTGCAGGAAAAGCGAGTCCGGTTGGATAGTTCTTCTCGCGAGTTGAAATGGCGTCTTTCCAGGTGTCCTTGATGTAGCCGAGGTTACTCAGGCGGGTCTCAAGCTGGTCAAACAGCTCAAAGGCGTCCTTGGCCTTAATGTCAAAGAAAACAAGCTCGGGCTTTAGGAGCTCAGCGTCGGTTGTAGCCATTGCTACTCCCCTTTCTGTTGCTGGCGGCGCGCTCTCACGCGCAGTCCGTTGGGATCTAATTTTGCCTCGAGGTCGAGCAGCAGCTTGTAGACCTCTCGAGCGTCATTGCCCTGCGTATCGGTCATATCGCCGCAGGTCAGATAGAAGCGACCCTGCAGCGGCGTGGCCTTGTTGATGCGCACGTACGAGCGCAGTCCTTGTGGAGCTTCTCGCACGCGAATCTGAGTGATTTGGGACAACTTGTAGATTGATTTGTGTTTACCCGTTACAAATGTGATTGAATCAGGGGCGAGAATAACCTGTTCAGGATAGGCATGCGCGAGAAACGCGTTGAGGATCGAGTACAGGCAAACCACAACCAAAAAGAGCATCAACCAGCGGACAAATCCGAGCGCAAACAGCATGACTGCCGCGATAAGCACGACGATTGAAACGTAGTTAGGTAGCAGCACGTCGATGACGTAGCGGCGACGGTCATACGTGTACGTGACTGGCTTGGCCGCGCTCGCGGCATCGGTGCGGGTTGCAGCTGCGGCACGGTCGTCGGCCGACGGGCGCCTGCTGGTTGTATGAGACTTTGAAGTGGACATGGTTTCTCGCCTTTTGGTTTAGCGGTAAACAGAGAGACTCGCCAAGCGAAACCTGGACGAGCCTCCTTGCAATTTTTTTGTAGGCAAACGAGGCCTGCTCGGGAACGGGACTAAGCCTCCTGAGCCTCGTGCATTGCAGCAGCCTCCTTGAGGATGCGGTTGCGGTTCCACACAGCAAGTGCGACTGCGATTGCGCCGGTTACTACAACGCCAACGATTGGGTTGATGCTGGAGAACAGGACAAACAGGCCAGACAGTGGGCTGCCGCCGTCGGAAAGGACAGTAATCAGGGAAGAACCAGCAACGCCGGTGCTACCAACTGCAGCTGCGATGTCGAAGCCAGCCTGAGTTGCAGACTGTGTGATGAGTGGAGCAAGAGCGGTGGAGATCAGCAGACCGATGATAACGGAAACAATGCCAATGATCAGGCCGCGGAAGCCGTTACCCTTGCAGACTGGAACTGCGACTGCGAGCATGTAGGTGCCAGCAGCAAGGTCGACAAATGGCAGAGTCTGGTTGCCAACTGGCTGAAGCAGAAGTGCAAACAGAACCATCAGAGGAATGCAGATAAGAGCCAGGGACAGGGTTACTGGGTGGCCAACTGCAACTGCGGAGTCGAGGCCGATCCAGATGTTGCCGCGGTTCTTAACGCGCTGCTGGATGAAGTTAGAAGCTGCCTCGGAGATTGGCAGGAGGCCTTCCATCAGAAGAGCTGCCATACGAGGAATGAGAATCAAAACAGAACCAAGAGTGACGCCGATAGTCAGGATCTTGGTGATGGAGCCTGCGATGTCAGCAGCGTCGAAGTATGCAACGCAGCCGATGATGAGGCCGATGACGGTGCCGATGAACAGTGGCTCGCCGAAGACGCCAAAGCGCTTCTGCATGGACTCGACGTCAATGTCGATGTCGCGAACGCCAGGGATCTTATCGATCAGCCAGTTCAGACCCATAGCAACTGGTGCGTAAGCAAGCGAGAAGCCCTGGGAGATAGAAACGCCTGGCATGTTGAGTGCCTTCTGGACGTCCTTTGCAGTTGCGTCAGCAAGAACAAGCAGGATGACCTCGTCGATGATTGCTGCAGCGAAGCCAAGCATGATGTTGTTGGTTACGTTTGCAACAAGGGAGCCGACAAATGCATAGTGCCAGTAGTTCCAGATGTCGACGTTGACAGTCTGGGTGAAGTTAACCAGGACAAGAAGCAGGTTAACGATGAGTGCCAGAGGAATGATAACCAGACCAATGGTGGTGCCGAGTGCAATTGCTGCACCTGCTGGCCAACCGACGTCGATGACGTTAAGGGTCAGACCAAAGCGGTGGATCATCTCCTGAACTGCAGGTCCAATTGCGGTACCAAACAGCTGGTTGATGACGAGGTTAAGGCCGATAAAGCCGACGCCTACCATAAGGCCAGCCTTGAGGCTCTTACCAAAGCCTGCTCCCAGAGCGCAACCGATGATGGTCAGGATGATTGGCATCATGACTGCAACACCGAGGCCCTGAAGGAACGAGAAGAATGAAATTACTGCTTCCACACTTACCTTCTTTCGAACAAAAACAAACACCTGCTACCTTCGGCGTGCAGCCGTTGGCGAATAACCAACGACGGACAGCTTTTGGCACGTGGCCTAGCAGGCAATCGTTGGCAAACGGGTGTAAATTACCGAACTACTTACTTGAGAATTTCAAGAATCTGCTGCTCAGCAGCTGCCTTACCAATGGTGGTGAGGAAAGGAACGCCGCTGACATATGGGCAGGTAATGTTTGCAGGTGCCTCAGTGGTTGCAATGAGGATATCTGCGTCTGCGCACTGGCTGACTGCCTCGCCAATGGAGCACTTAACAATAGTGTAAGCTCCAGCAAGACCGTTTGAATCAAGGAGATCCTTGACCTTTGCCTCAACAGCAGTAGAGGTTGCGATACCGGAACCACAAGCTACGACTACCTTTTTCATATCTTCTCCTTTGAGACAGAACGAGATTTTCTCGCCCTGATATGTGGTTGATGCGCTGGCAGTTGCACCGGCGGCCGCGTGTGGCTGCGAGCGTTTGCCGCGCTAGCGTTTGCCGCGCTGGCGGCCGCGTGTGGCTGCCGTGCTGGCGGCATCAACCGTTGTGCCGATGTTACCTGTTTATTGCCCAGGTTTCTCGGCGTCTAAACACTTAACGTTGGTATTGTAAACAAATTAAACAAGATTGTCTATATTGTTTTATCTATACAATTTTTATATAGTTGGTTCATAAGTCTTATGGAGTACTTACAGGTAAAACGTTTTTAACGTATTAGTTGAATTGTTTATTTTAACGTTTGAGGGGGAACGCCATGACAAGAGTAAGCATCCGAGACGTAGCTGCGGAAACAGGCTACTCTCCTGCAACCGTCTCAAATGTCCTCAACGAAAAAGGCAACGTCGGTGCCAAGGCAACTAATATCATCCTGAAGGCCATCGCGCGCCTCGGGTACAGTCGCTCAACTCAGATTTCCCGCATCATTTTTGCAATTGCACGCGTCAACGGCCGCATTGTCGACGAAAGCACTTTCCAAGCAGGTGTTTATACCGGCATCGAACGAGCCGCTCGCAGACTTGGGTTGCCGTCGGCGATGGTAACGCTGAACCTCCCCGACCCTGTTACCAGCAGAAAAAACATTGCAGAACTGGAACAAAACGAGGGAGCTGGCGTCGTTCTTCTCGCCACCGAGATTGTCTCCGACGATCAATTTTCCTTGCTGGAAGAGTTCAGCCTACCGCTGGTAATTGTGGACAGCTGGAGTGACAAGCTGCCGTTTGACTGCGTGGTAACCGCCAACGAAACCGCAGTGTATCGCGCGTGTACCCTGCTGGTTGAGCACGGCCACGAGACCATCGGGTACGTCGGCCACGTGGAGCGCTGCAAGAACTATCCCCTGCGTGAGCACGGCATGCGTCGCGTGCTGGATGACATGCGATTCCCGTTTGACGAGAACAACCGCGTGCTTGTTGACTCGGCACCCGAGGAGGCCTATCACCAACTGGTCGATTGGTTGGAGCAAAAGCGCGCGGCAATGCCCACCGCGTTTTTCTGCGAGAGCGACAGCCTGGCAGCTACTGTTGTTCGCGCCATGCATGAGCTGGGCATTGACGTTCCAGGTAATGTCTCGGTCGTGGGTTTTGACGACGATCGAATTTGCAAGCTGATTCAACCGTCGCTGACCTCGGTGCATGTTCCCAAGCATGAAATGGGAGAAATCGCAGTTAAACGTCTCATTGATCAGACGACTGACGCCCATTACGCGCCCTGCATTTCCCAGCTCCACACCACCGTGGTTTCGCGCAAGAGCGTCAAGCAGCTGTAACGGGCAACGCGCGTGCTGTAGCGGGAAAACCACAGGTGGATGGCGTACTGTGGGCGCAACACGACCGCGAACTGGTGCGGAGTACGCGCTAGAATGCGCGGAACACAGGGTTATGCGATGCCGTCACCGTAACGATACGTCTTTTTCGCGGTTAGAGACGTCATTATGCATGAAATTGCATATTTCGCACGTTTTATAAGCAAAATTTTTACAGGACTCGGAAAATTGCCGTTTTTGAGACTTCAGGCGGTAAAAAATGCGTTTAGTTGGAAATGAAGAAATTTAGTTCAACTTTTTATCTTTATGTTTGTCCAGGATAATCGAAAAAGTTTTAACTATTTCTTTTACTAATTGAGTTGAAATAGCTTATTTTCAAAATGAATACTCCAACTAAACGCATTTTTTACCTTTTTGAGCCCAAAGTTGCCAAAAATTAGCCCCAAACCAAAGTTTGGGGCTAATTAACGTGCAAATTACAACTTTGTGGCCGATTACACTGGTTGCGTGGCCGGTTGCGCAACTTCGTGGCCGACCGCGCTACTTGACGCCGGCCTTCTTCTTGGCGCGCTCGATAGCAGCCATCTGCTCCTCGGAAAGCCTGATAGAACCGTAATCTTTTCCGTGGTCAGGTGCGGTGCGACCAAGCTCGCCTAGGTTAGCGCCAGTTGCTTCCAACGCAGACACGTGGTGCGAAGAACAAGAGTGGCCGCCCTCGCGAACAACAGAATCCAGGCCAAACTTGTCGCGGCCGGTATACGGCATGGTTGCGTCGTTGGTAACGGGGTCGTCGGCATTTTCCAACTTGAACTCGCCATTTACACCGTTCTTGTAGTTCTCCTTAGCCACCGAAATCATCAGCTTGATTCGATTGAGCTGATTAACCTCGGACGCGCCTGGGTCGTAGTCAACGGCAACAATGTTGGACTCGGGGTACATCTGGCGCAGTCGCTTGATGACTGCCTTTCCCACGACATGGTTTGGCAGGCAGGCAAACGGCTGAGCACAGACAATGTTTGGTGTGCCCGTCTCAATAAGGTCGCACATCTCAGCGGTGAGCAGCCAGCCCTCGCCCATCGTATTGCAGAGCGAGAGGATCTGACCAGCCTTCTCGGCCAGCTCATCGATGTTGGGGTACGGCTCAAAGCGCTCGGACTTCTTCAGCATCTTGTTGATCGGCGCGCGCAGACCCTGGACCATCTTGATGCCCGCGATGTGCGTCATGCGGCTCTTGAACGTAGTGCCCAGCTCCTTGTGCGTGTTGATTGCGTTGGAGAGACCAAACAGGAAGAAGTCAACCAGGCCCGGAACGTTGGCCTCGCAGCCCTCGGATTCGATGACCTTGACCAGCTCGTTATTAGCCGTTGGGTGGAACTTGACCAGAATCTCACCGACAACGCCGACGCGTGGTTTCTGACGGTCGTTGACCACGGGCAGGCTGTCAAACAGCTCGATGGTACGCTGACACTGCTTGTAGAATTCCTTGCGAGAAATTCCGTTGATCTTGGAGCGTGTATCGGCCATGAGCTGGTCATACAACTCGTTTGCCGAGCCCTTAACGGCCTCGTATGGACGGACGCGATACAGTAGCTGCATGATCAGGTCGCCATACAGCAGTGCATAGACTGCCTTGATCAGCAAGTCGGGCTTGAACAGCTTGAATCCTGGGTTGTCCTCGTCAAGGCCGGAAGCAGCGGAGACAGAAATCACCGGAATCTCTGGATGACCTGCGTCTTTGAGCGCCTTACGGATTAATGCAATGTAGTTAGTTGCACGGCAGCCACCGCCGGTCTGCGAAATCAGAACCGCAGTCTTGGTCAGGTCGTACTTGCCGGAAAGCACCGCCTCCATAATCTGTCCTGTGACCAGAATAGATGGGTAGCAGATATCGTTGTTGACGTAGCGAAGACCCATGTCAACGGCGCCCTGGTCAACTGAAGGCAGCAACACAACGTTGTAGCCCGCACCCTTCAGCAGCTCCTCTACCAGCTCAAAGTGAATCGGCGCCATCTGCGGAGCCAGAATGGTGTAGCCCGCTTCCTGCATCTCCTTGGTGTAGCGGACTTTCTCGTAAGCTGCGGATTCTACCTCGCGATACACCGGTGCACGGCGAGAAGAACTTGCGCTTCTGGCCTTTTCCAGAGAGCCATCTGCCATGCGAACGCCCTGTGGAACTGCCTCGGTAACCAGGCCGGCAGCAGCGAGTCGCTCAAGCTCTGCCTGCTGCTCGTTCAGAGCAGCCATCAGAGAGCGGATACGAATACGCGCAGCGCCCAAGTTGGAGACCTGGTCAACCTTGAGCATGGTGTAAATCTTGCCCGAAGCCTCAAGAATCTCCTGGACCTGGTCGGTGGTCAGTGCGTCAAGACCGCAACCAAACGAGAAGAGCTGGATGAGGTCCAGGTCGTTTCGGGACGCAACAAAGCGAGCCGCACGATACAGACGTGAATGGTACATCCACTGGTCAACAATGCGGATTGGGCGCTCAGGCATCATCTTGTGAGCAATAGAATCCTCGGTGAGAACTGCAAAACCAAAGGAAGAGACCAGCTCAGGAATGGCGTGGTTGATCTCTGGATCGTTGTGATACGGGCGACCTGCAAGAACAATACCGTGAGCGTCGTGCTCCTCAATCCAAGCAAGAGCCTCGTCACCTGCGCGGTGCATCTGGTCCTTGACGTTGATATCTTCCTGCCATGCAGCCTCAACAGCGGCGTCAATTTCGGCGCGCGTGATGTGCTCGCCGCGGAAGCGACCCTTGCCTACCTGGGCGTCCTTCTCACGCTGTTCACTGATGAGCTCGTACAAACGGCGCTTGAGCTCATTCTTCTTGTCGTACGGAATGAACGGAGCCATGTACTGGATGGACGGATCGGAGAGTTCGTCCACGTTGAGGCCCAGCGCCTGAGGGTAGCTCATGACAATTGGGCAGTTGTAGTGGTTGGTTGCGGAGTCGTCCTCCTTGCGCTCCCAACGAATACACGGCATCCAAATAAAGTCTGGATCCTTGGCCAGCAGGTTCATGATGTGGCCGTGAGAAAGCTTTGCAGGATAGCAAGCGGACTCGGAAGGCATGGATTCAATACCCATGTCATACGTCTTTGCGGTGGTCTGGTCGGACAAAATGACCGAGAAGCCCAACTTAGTGAAAAACGTGTGCCAGAACGGATAGTTCTCGTACATGTTCAGTGCGCGAGGAATGCCAACGGTGCCGCGTGGAGCCTCGTCTGCAGGAAGCGACTCGCGATCAAACAGTAGCTTATTCTTGAACGCAAAGAGGTTTGGTGCCTCGTTCTTCTTTGCACCACGCTTCTTACCTGCGCCTTTCTCGCAACGGTTACCGGTGATAAACCTGTGGCCGCTACCAAAGTCGTTGATCGTAAGCATGCAGCTGTTAGGGCAAATACGGCAATGCGTGTTGGTAAGCTTGACCTGCAGGTTGTCAATGGACTCGCGGTCTAGCAGGGTGGATACGCCGTCAATACCCGCGCGGTCACGGGCGAGAAGGGCGGCGCCGTAGGCGCCCATGACGCCTGCGATGTCTGGACGGATGACATCTCTGCCGGTGAGCAGCTCAAAGGCACGAAGCGTTGCGTCGGACATGAAGGTTCCGCCCTGGACAATGCAGTGCTCGCCAATCTCGCTGAAGTCGCGTAGCTTGATGACCTTGAACAGGGCATTCTTGATGACGGAGTACGAAAGACCAGCAGCTACGTCGCCGATGGTTGCGCCTTCCTTTTGCGCCTGCTTAACGCGGGAGTTCATGAAGACGGTACAGCGGGAGCCCAGGTCAACAGGGAGTGTTGCCTTGGTTGCGGCGGTTGCAAACTCGCGAACGTCCATCTTCATGGAATCGGCGAAGGATGCAATAAAGGAACCGCAGCCTGCAGAACAAGCCTCGTTGAGCATGATGTGCTCGATGACGCCGTCTTTGACCTGCAGACACTTCATGTCCTGGCCGCCAATATCAAGAATGAAATCAACGTCTGGGACAAATGCCTTAGCACCGCGCAGGTGAGCAACGGTCTCAATCTCGCCGGAGTCTGCGCGCAGAGCCTCAATCAGGATGCCCTCGCCATAACCAGTGGTAGTGACGTGGCCGATAATGCAGTCGGAAGGCATCTCGTCGTAGATGGAATCCATGATTTTGCGAGCGGTACCTAGGATATCACCGTTGTTATTGTCGTACCAGGTGTAAAGCAGCTCGCCCTTCTCGCCAACAACAGCAGCCTTCATGGTGGTAGAACCTGCGTCAATGCCGATGAACACGCGGCCGTGGTAGTTGGCCAGCTGGCCCTTGGGGACTACTTCCTGGTCGTGACGGTCCTTGAAGTCGTCAAAGTCCTGCTGGGTAGCAAAGAGTGGGTCCAGACGAGCAACCTCGGAGCCCTGGATGTCCTTGAGGTTGTCCAGTGCCTCCATGACCTGTGTAAAGGTGATTGGGCGGTCGGACTCGCCCGCCAGAGCAGCGCCCGTTGCAACAAAGAGGTGGGCGTTCTTTGGCAAGACGATGTGCTCGTCGTCCAAGTTAAGCGTGATGTAGAAGCGACGGCGCAGCTCAGAGAGGTACTGCAGAGGGCCGCCGAGAAACGCGACATAGCCGCGGATGGGGTGACCACAAGCCAGGCCCGAGACGGTCTGGTTTGCAACAGCCTGGAAGATTGAGGCTGCAATGTCGGCAGGAGCGGCACCCTCATTGAGCAGCGGCTGAACGTCAGACTTAGCAAAAACACCGCAGCGAGATGCAATTGGGTAGATCTGCTTGACGTCTTTTGCCAGCTCGTTGAGGCCGGTTGCGTCGGTCTTCAAGAGAGACGCCATCTGGTCGATAAACGCACCAGTACCACCAGCGCAGGTACCATTCATGCGCTGCTCAATACCGTTGTCAAAGTAGATGATCTTTGCGTCCTCGCCACCCAGCTCAATGGCAACGTCGGTCTGAGGAATCAGCGTCTCAACGGCGCGCTTGGAAGCGATGACCTCCTGAACAAACTCCAGGTCAAGCCATTGTGCCAAGAGCATTCCGCCGGAGCCAGTGATTGCGGCGTACATGGGTGTCTCGCCAATGTGCTTCTGGGCTTTGACAAACAGAGAGCGCGCAGTTGCGCGAACGTCGGTGTGGTGACGCTCGTAGTTTGCGTAAACCAGCGTGCCGTCCTCGTCGATGACGGACAGCTTTACGGTTGTGGAACCAACATCGATGCCCAGCATAAGGTGGGCCTGAGACAGGTCAAGAGGGACGTTTGGTGCAAGCTCGGCACCATTCTCTACCAGCTCAAACTTTGGACTAATCATTGTTTTCCTCTCCGAGAACAAGAGTTGCAAGCGCAAATCGTGGAACGTCTAGCTTGATTGGCTTGCCGTACAAATCGCCAGGTGCAACAAACATCAGGCCGGTCATCAGGCCTGCCATCTGCTCGTCGCTCTCGCGCATGCCGCCGATTAACCAGCGGATAAGGACGCCGACCTCGGCAGAAATTGCAAAGGTCAGATAGTAGTCAAAGAAGGGACCAAGTGCGCGCGGATCAAGGTCGTGCAGAGCGCGCTGGGCGATAACCTCGTGTACCAGGTGCTTTAACTTGTCCTGGAACGCAGGGTCTCCGCCATTGCCCAGCAAAGGACGCAGGTAAAAACCGTGTTTGCGAATGCTGCGAAGCATCTCCGTTGCGCCAGGGCATGGCCTGTAGGAGTCAATGGCCTCCTTGAGCTCGACAAGGCTAACGCGAGCAAGCTGCTCAACAGCAGGTCGAAGCTCCGCTAGCGCTTCCTTTTCGATGTGAAGCACCAGGTCAGGAATGTCTTTGTAGTGGGAATAAAAGGTTCGACGCGTGAGGCCTGCGCGCTCCGTTACACCCGTGACAGTCACGGAGGTAAGGTCGCCGGTTGCGTCTATCTCTTCTGCCAGGGCTTTTCTGAGCGCCACGCGCGTTCTGGCGGTGCGTCGATCAAGCTTGCAAGCTGACAAAACAGCAGGTGCAGACAATGTTTGCGTCATACGTTTCTAAAGCCTCTCCTGGTTGCAGGTACATACTGGGTGCGAGTGCGCGTGCGATGCGTACGGCGCGGCGCGAAAGCGCAACAACACCGTAGCACCAGACTTATTGCACATGCTGAGTATTATTACACACACTGTGTAATAACTGTAACCTTGAGAAGATCGATTTTCTTGCCAGGCTTGCTCTGCCGGCTAGGTTTCTAGCTTGACCTGCTTGCGCGCCTGATTTCTTAAAAGAATCTGTAACTTTTGCCTGAAAACATCAAAGAATCTGTGGATTCTGCCTGATTTCATCAAAGAATCTGTGTCCCAAACACAGATTCTTTGTACTTTTCAGGCTTACGTAGCGTTCTGGCGAGAAACCCACGTGCTTGCACGCCTGCGCGCCTGGCGAGAAACCCGTTCACTCGCAGCGGCGCTTCGCGCGCTTGACCTGCAGGTTTGTCCGCACACGACGCTGTTTCCGCACAAAAAACTGGTGCTCACCTGTGTGAACACCGGTCTAACCTGCATGTTATGTGGAGCTCGGAACCCCGCGCGCTCGCGGCTCGCACCCGATTCAGGCTTGCAGCAACGCCGCTACCTGCGCTTACGCGAAGCGCTCGACGCCGTCCTTGGAGACGCGCGCAAAGAACAGCGGTTCCAGCTCGGGAGCGCACTCGCCAAAGACCAGAGCCTCGCGGAAGATACGCTCGCCCTCGTCAAGACGGCTTTCGTCGCCGGTCAGAAGCGTTGCAATGACATCGCCCTTATCGACATAATCGCCGGTCTTGCGCTCAAGGATAATACCAGCTGCTGGGTCGATTGGATCGCCCTTCTTCTCGCGACCGGCGCCTAAAGCAACGGAGGAAATGCCCACCAGCTCAGCGTTCATGGAAGTAATATATCCACTGGTCTCGGCCACAATGTCGCGGCGGAATGGCGCGGCCTCAAACTTGGTGATGTCAAAGATGACCTCGTCAGTACCACCTTGAGCCTTCACCATCTGTGCCAGCTTAGCCAGACCCTCGCCGTTTGCAATCTGCTGACGAGCCAGCTTACGGCAGTCCTCAACACTCCCCTTACCTGCGAGGCTAAGCATGTTTGCAGCAAGCTCAACGCAGACGTCGGTCAGATCATCAGGACCCTCTCCCTTGAGCGTAGCCACTGCCTCGATAACCTCAAGGGAGTTGCCCACGTTTTTGCCAAGAGGGCGATCCATGCCGGTAATCAGAGCCGCAGTAGTGCGACCAACGTGCTCACCGATAGAAACCATAGCGTCTGCCAGCTCAATTGCGGAATCAACGTCCTTCATGAAGGCACCAGAACCGCACTTAACGTCCAGCAAAATGCAGTCGGAACCAGACGCAATCTTCTTGCTCATGATGCTCGACGCAATCAGAGGAACCGAGTCAACCGTTGCGGTAACGTCGCGCAGCGCGTACAACTTTTTGTCGGCTGGAACAAGATTGCCCGTCTGACCTGCAACAGCAACACCAATCTCGGAAACCTGCTTAAAGAAATCTGGCTCGGAAATCTCAATGGAAAGTCCTGGGATCGCCTCAAGTTTGTCCAGCGTACCGCCCGTGTGGCCTAGTCCGCGACCGCTCATCTTAGCAACCTTGACGCCCAAAGACGCAACAAGTGGAGCCACTACCAGTGTGGTCTTATCGCCAACGCCGCCAGTAGAATGCTTGTCAACCTTGATACCAGGAATTGCCGAGAGGTCCATCATGTCGCCAGACTCTGCCATTGCCATGGTCAGATGAGCCGTCTCGTGCGCGGTCATGCCCTTGTAAAAGATGGCCATCGCCAGCGCGGAAGCCTGATAATCAGGAATATCCCCAGCTACATAGCCCGAGATAAAGTAATCAATCTCGGCGTCGGTAAGCTCGCCGCCGTCGCGCTTCTTTTCAATTACGTCGTACATGCGCATAGTTGAACCTCTTTCCGCTTTCGCGTTTGTTGTCGTTCGCGTTGCTGCCGGAAGCGCTTGCCGCCGGCCTCGTTCGTTGCCGTTCGCGTTAACACTCTAGTAAAAGAGCCGGTAGCGAGAAACTCTACCGGCTCGCAATTTCATGTAACCTACCAGGTTATCTGCACCCGAAAGCGCAGACCGCTTAATGCCGCAGCTTACTAGTTGCTCTTACCGTGCTCGCTGCACCCGCAGCCACAACCGTGCTCGTGGCCACCGTCAGCGCCCTTCACGGCGTCGTCACCTGATGCGCCAGCAGGGCTAGACTCGCCCAAATCCTCAGGGCCAAATCCCATAGGCAAGATATCCTTGAGCAGATACTCGCGAGGAGCTGCGTCTACCTTGCCCAACACAATACGGAATGTAGCAGGATCACACCACTCGCGAATAACCTGCCTACATACACCACAAGGAGTACACCAAGCTGTTGGAGTTTCTCCCTCAGGACCGCCAACAACCGCAATGGCCACAAAATCCCTACGACCCTCAAACACTGCGCGGAAAAACGCTGTACGCTCAGCGCAGTTAGAAGGCGTGTAGGCAGCGTTTTCTAGATTAGCGCCACCGTACACGGTGCCGTCAGAGCACAACAGCGCTGCTCCAACAGCATAGTGAGAGTACGGTACATACGCGTGATTACGCGCCTCAATAGCAAGCTGAACAAGCGCCTCGTTAGAAACGTGGCAAGAACCCTCAACCTTAGCCATTATGCACGGCTTCCCTTGATGTATGGCACGCCATCTGCCTTAGGAGCAACAGACTTACCAACAAAGAGGACCAGCGTAATGATGGTGATGAAGTAGGGAAGCATTGCAATGATCTGGCTTGGAATTGGAGTTGCGCCGCCACCAAGAAGAATTGCCAGTGCCTGAGTAAAGCCAAAAAGCAGGCAAGCTGCATAGGTGTTCAGAGGCTTCCACTTACCAAAAATGACAGCTGCAAGTGCAATAAAGCCCTGGCCAGAAATAGCTGTCTGAGTGAACTGAGAAATAATTGCCAGCGTTACAGAAGCGCCGCCAAATCCTGCTAGAACACCAGAAACAATAACGCAGAGGTAACGAGTCTTGCGAACGCTAATACCCAATGTCTCGGATGCGTGTGGATGCTCGCCAACGGAGCGAATACGCAGACCCCACTTAGTGCGATAGAGCACAAACCAAACGAGAAGAGCGGTCAAAAGTGCTAACACAACAGTAATGTCTACGTTGAGGCTGGAATAAGGTGTGTCGTTAAAAGCACCCTCACCAAAGAGCTTTGGCAGCTTATTGACTGCTGGAGACATTGCAGCGCCATCAAACAAAAGACGGCAGGCAAACAGAGCAATGCCAGGTGCCAGCAGGTTAATTGCAACACCAGAAACTGTCTGGTCAGCGTTAAACGTAATAGATGCCATGGCGTGCAAAAGCGCAATAAGACCGCCTGCAATACCTGCACAAAGGAAGCCAATCCAAGGGTTTCCGGTGAGGTAGCTGCCCGCAACGCCTGCAAAGGCACCAACACCCATCATGCCCTCAATACCAATGTTGACAACACCGGAGCGCTCGGAGACAACGCCACCAAGAGCGCCAAAAATAAGAGGTGTCGAGTACATGAGGGTAACGGAAACAAGAAGAATCAGGTTAGTGAGCATTGTTTGCCTCCTCCTGAGATGGGTCGGACACATCACTCACTTGAGCAGCAAGCTTTGCCTCTTCTTCCTTTGCTTTCTGAGCGCGCTTGTGATCAAGACGGTCGGCAAGCATTGGAATAACGCCACCCAGGGCCATGAAGAACACGATGGTACCAATAACAATGTTGATAATCTCGGAAGGCGCACCAACAACCTGCTGGACAGTCTGGCCACCATAAAGAAGACCAGCAAACAGGAAGGATGCAGGAATACATGCCACCGGATTGCAGTTGGCGATAAACGCAACGGACAGACCGTTAAAGCCGTTATTCTCAAATGCCGCCAACGTTGCGATGCTATGAGGAGCAATACCAGTGATAGTCAGAGCGCCTGCAAGTCCGCAAAGTGCACCAGAAATAGCCATGCAGAGTGTAAGGTTTTTCTTGACGTTGATGCCAGTGAACTGTGCAGCGTCGCGGTTAAAACCAACAGCGCGCATCTCATAACCAACCTTGGTGCGCATAAGCAGCCAGCCAATAAAAATAGCTGCGATAATAGCAACAAAAATACCAATGTTTACATCGGTACGCATAATAGCGTCGCCAATAACAGGAATATTGCGAATTGCCTCAGCACCGTCCTCGGAATTCTTCATGCCATAGAACAGTGTGGTGTAGCCAGACTCGTTAATAGAGTATGAAGAAGTTGAGTTTGGCTGGTGGAACTGTGGGAGAGAAACCACAAAGTTACAGAGATAGAGGCTGATCCAGTTAAACATAATGCTGGTAATAACCTCGTTGATGCCAAACTGAGCCTTAAGCCATCCAATAATGGCACCAATACCTGCGCCACCTGCGGTACCAACCAAAACAACTACAGGAATCTGCAGCACAGGAGGAAGGTCCAAACTGTAACCAACAATCACAGCAAGAATGGTGCCTACAATGTACTGGCCCTCTGCGCCAATGTTAAAGAGGCCAACACGGAACGCAAAAGCAACAGCAATACCCGTAAAGAGCAGGGGAGTTGCCTTAATAATGACGTTAGAAATGTATTTTGGCTTACCTACCATGCCGCCAATCAGAGCCTCAAACGAGCTGATAGGGTCATATCCTGCAACAACCAAAATAATAGAAGCAACCAACAGGCCAACAAAAATTGCAACAATTGCTGACGTAATTGGTTTTCTCATTATCTTTGTAAGCGTACTCACTCGGCGTCACCTCCTGCCATCAGCAGGCCAGCCTGCTCTTCAGTGATAGTACCTTGATCAAACTCGCCAACATTCTTGCCAGCGTAAATAATTGCCATCTTATCGGCAACGTCCATAATCTCGTCCAGCTCAAAGGAAATCAGCAAAATTGCTGCTCCACGGTCCCTCTCGCGAATAAGTGCCTTATGAACAAACTCAATAGCACCAACGTCAAGACCACGAGTTGGCTGGATAGCAATAAGGACGTCTGGGTTAGAAGAGACCTCTCGGGCGATAATAACCTTCTGCTGATTACCACCAGAAAGTCCCGCTGCCTGATGATCTGCGCACTCTGCAGGACGAATATCAAACTCGTCAATCAGCTTCTGAGAGAATTCTTTTATCTTTGCCAGGTCAAGTGCAATACCCTTGCCAAAAGTTTCCTCATTGTGGCGCTCAAGAACCATGTTCTCCGCAACGGTAAAGGGTAGAACCAGACCCCAGCGATGACGGTCTGAAGGAATAGTTGCAACTGCGTGGTCAATAACTGTTTTAGGGGTTGTGCCTTGAATCTCTTCACCCTTCACGGTGATGGTACCCGACTCAGGCTTGACCAGTGCGTTTATGGCATCGGCAAGTTCTTTCTGGCCGTTGCCGTCAATGCCTGCAAGACCAACAATCTCGCCGGCACGAATATCCAAATTAAAGCCGTTGACCTGCTCAATACCGCGCTCGTCCTTGACGTGAAGATCCTTAATAGAAAGAACAACCTCACCAGGAGTCGCAGGCTTCTTTTCTACGTGCAGGTTAACGTTTCTACCCACCATAAGTGTTGCAAGCTCGGTCTCGGATGTCTTAGAAACATCAACGGTACTCATGTACTTACCGCGACGAATAATGGTGCACTCGTCAGCAGAAGACATAATCTCTTTAAGCTTGTGAGTAATAACAATGATGGTTTTACCTTTGCTTACCAGGTCATGCATGATCTGAATAAGCTTCTCAATCTCCTGCGGCGTAAGAACTGCCGTAGGCTCATCAAGAATAAGCGTATCAGCACCGCGATACAGGGCCTTTAAGATCTCAACACGCTGCTGCATACCAACAGAAATGTCTTCAATCTTGGCGTCAGGATTTACGTCAAAGCCGTATTCCTCAACAATCTCCAGGACCTTCTCGCGAGCTCGCTTTGGATCAAGGACGCCGCCAGCCTTGGTGACCTCGTTGCCCAAAACAATATTTTCTGTAACAGTAAAGTTCTCGACCAGCATAAAGTGCTGGTGAACCATACCAATACCGTGAGCGATAGCATCGGTTGGGCCAGATATGGATACACGCTCTCCGTTGAGGTAAACCTCGCCCTCGTCAGCAGAATACAGGCCATACAGTACGTTCATGAGCGTACTCTTACCTGCGCCGTTCTCTCCTAAAATGGCGTGGACAGTTTGCTTGCGCACGTTAAGGTCTACGGCGTCAAGAGCTTTAAACGATCCAAAAACTTTGGTAATGCCATGCATCTGAACAGCGTAATCCGAACTGACTTCCACGAGCCACCTCCTTTACACACTTGCTAGAGGTGAGGAGTGCCAAGAAGCACCCCTCACCAGCAAATCCAAACTCATCAGTCTAAAGGCTTGTCAAAAAGTAGAACCATCTGACAAGAAGCCCTCAAGACGTACTAGATACTAAGCCAGAACTTAGCTCAAAGACTTGACGTATTTGTCCAACTCATCCTTGTTTGTAGGAGGAACAACAGAGCCAGCCTTAATCTTGTCAAGAAGATCAGTAGCAGCCTTGTAGGTGTCCTCACCCATAAGGTGATGATCCTCAGCAATTCCAACAGCATTTTCGGAAGCACCCAGAGAAATGGTGGTACCACCCTTCTGGCCGTCCTTCAAGATCTTCTCGGAGATCTCAACAATAGCAACGTTAACACGCTTAAGAGCGGAGGTCAGGACGTTCTCTGGAGCAAGATATGCCTGGTCACGGTCAACGCCAATTGCAAGCTTGTTTGCGTCCTTAGCTGCCTCAATAACGCCAGTTCCTACGCCACCAGCAGCGTGGAAGACAACATCGCAACCATCGGAGTACATGGAGTTAGCAATAGCCTTGCCCTTTGCAGCATCGGAGAAAGACTCTGCGTACTGTGCAGAAATCTCAACGTTGGTGTTGTTCTCCTTATTTGCATAAGCAACGCCACCGCGGTAACCGTACTCAAACTGGTCGATAAGTGCAGAAGAAATGCCACCAACAAAGCCAACCTTACCAGTCTTTGTGGTACGAGCGGCAATGTAGCCAACAACAAAAGAAGGCTCCTGAGCGCGGAACATAACGCCAGTGAAGTTAGAAACCTCAGAATCGTTGCCGTTGTCGATGATGGCAAACTGGGTGTTTGGATTGTCCTTAGCAGCCTTAAGAGTTGCGTCAGCCATAGCAAAGCCAACACCCCAAACAAGGTCAGACTCAGCGTCAACAGCCTTATCAAGGTTGGTTGCGTAATCGGAATCCTGCTTGGACTCAAGGTAGCTGACATCCCAGCCGTTCTTGTCCTTGAGCTCGGTCATACCCTCCCAAGCGGACTGGTTAAAGGACTGGTCGTTAACACCACCAGTATCGGTAACCATGGTGAGCTTCTTTTTCTTCTCACCTGATGCCTTCTGGCCGCCGTCGTCCTTCTTGGAGTTGTTGCAGCCTGCAAGACCTGCAAGTGCTGCAAATGCGCCAGCGCCGGTTGCGCCGGTCACAAAACTACGACGAGAAACGTTCTTGTTCATTCCGTGCTCTCCTTACCTCATATGGCGGGAACGTCCAGCTTGAGCGCTGGATCTTTATGAGAAGTTGACCAAACTTCCCTTGCTTAAGCGGAAAATCCGCATGGTTCCAAAATAAACAGCAATGGCAAGCTGTCTATCTGCAATGCTTTGCGCAACAAGTGCTTTAAGCAACAACAGAAAGAGCAACTTCCATCATCTGTGTGAAACTAGTCTGACGCTCTTCAGCAGTAAGCGCTTCTCCTGTAAGAGGCAAATCAGAGATAGTTAGCAGCGTAAGCGCATGCTTATGAGCGTGCATGGCGTTGAGATACAGGGCTGCCGACTCCATCTCAACGGCAAGAACATCCATGCTTGCCCATTTTGGAAGCGAGTTGCCTACGGTATAGAACACATCGCTTGCTAGGATATTACCAACGCGAACGGGATAACCCAGCTTCTCTGCACCAGCAACAGCCTTGCTCAAAAGGCCAAAGTCTGCGGTAGGTGCAATGGTTCCAGGCATTCCGTACTGTGATGGATAATTAGAATCAGTGCTGGAAGACATGCCAATAACAATGTCTCTAAGCTTTACCTCAGGGGAAAGGCCACCAGCGCTACCAATACGGAGAATGTTGTCAACTCCGTAGAAATTAAAGAGCTCGTAAGAATAAATACCAATGGAAGGCATACCCATACCAGAACCCATAACGGAGACTGGCTGTCCCTTGTAGGTGCCGGTGTAGCCAAACATATTGCGAACGGTGTTGAACTGCTCAACGTTCTCCAGGTACGTATCTGCAAGAAGCTTTGCGCGCAGAGGATCGCCTGGCATGAGGACGGTCTTAGCAATCTGGCCCTCAACAGCAGCATTATGGGGAGTTGGGGTAGTAGCCATTAGTTCTCCTTAAGAATCTCTGACAGGTGAGAAGTTCCAACACCAAGTTGCTCAACGCCAAAATAATCAAGGATTGTCTCGGCCATGTCGGCAAATGTGGTGGTTGTACCAAGGTTGGTATTTGGCTTGACCTTTGGACCTGTAATAAGCAATGGCACGTACTCACGAGAGTGATCAGTAGATGGTGTTACTGGGTCACAGCCATGATCTGCGGTAATAATAAACAGGTCATCCTCACGAAGGCCCTCAATAATCTGAGGAATGCGCTCGTCAAAATAAGAAAGAGCGTTGGAGTATCCCACAGGATCGTTGCGGTGACCGTAAATCATGTCAGTATCAACAAGGTTGGTGAAGCACAGACCGTTGAAGTCTTTGCTGGTAGACTCAATAGTCTTCTGAATTCCGTCTGCGTTGCAGGTAGTAAACTCAAACTCAGTCATGCCACGGTGAGCAAAGATGTCATAAATCTTGCCAATAGAAAGAACATCAAAGCCGTTCTCTTTAAGGCGATCAAGCATAGTTGGGCCCGTTGGCTCAAGCGAGAAGTCATGGCGGCGAGAAGTGCGCTGGTATGGCCACTCCCCCTCAAAAGGACGAGCAATAACACGAGCTACACCATGCTCACCCTGCAGAATCTCGCGCGCAATGCGGCAATACTCATAGAGTTTCTCGGGGCTTACCACGTCCTCATGAGCAGCAATCTGGAAAACAGAATCTGCTGAGGTATAGACAATCAGAGCACCAGTCTCTACGTGCTCTTTACCAAAGTCTTTAATAACATCGGTTCCAGAGTAAGGTTTGTTGCAGAGAACCTTACGGCCTGTCTTCTGCTCAAACTCTTCAATGACCTCCCGTGGAAAACCATCAGGATAGGTTGGGAACTTCTTTGGAGAAATGACGCCTGCCATCTCCCAGTGACCAACCGTAGTATCTTTACCAGCGGATTTCTCCTGCATGCGAGCGTATGCGCCCATAGGAGACTCAATTGGCTTCAAATCAACGTCATAAACGGTATCAAGTGCGCCATCAATATTAAGAAGACCCAACTTTGTCATATTTGGAATATTGAGAACGCCACTTGTTGCGCAGGCACAGAGGGTATTGCTACCTTCATCTCCGTATGCCGTTGCATCAGGCTCTTCGCCGATGCCAAAACTATCAAGAACAACTACAAAAACACGTTTAGGCATACTACCTCCTAAAACGCCCGAAACAAGCATTTGCGCACGATACATACGCAAACTAACTTATGTGGACGAGTCATTACTATTCATTAAATATATTATTACAGTTGCATAACACCGACGCCCAATTTAGAGAGATTTTCTCGATACAACCGTTTGCAGATACTAAAATTCTGTAAACGGTACACAGCAAGTGCTTAGAAAAATCAAGCAGGTAAAACCAATGTAACGAGAAAATCGTTGAGCTCACCAGGGAAAAATTTAATGAATTCATTCTTTACAGACTCTAGCTGCTGTCTTATCGTTGTCCAAAGCAAGATTTAAGCACTAGCTTAAATAAGATAAGCACCTGTTTAGAAGTTTTATATAAGCACCTGTTTAGTCGGATTCTATTTTTGCTGCTAGGAGGCCTGATGCTCACCAATCGAGAACAGATGATTTTCAACTGGATTAAAGAGCAGCCTTCCATTACTCAGAAGGAAATTGCAGAGCGTGCAGGTATCTCGCGTTCTTCTGTTTCGGTTCACATCTCCAACCTTACCGCAAAGGGCGCAATTTTGGGCCGCCGCTACATTTTGAGCGAGCGTCCCTACTTTATTGTGATTGGTGCTGCCAACATGGATATTGCTGGCCGCCCAGACACTTCCCTTGTGGCTGGAGATTCAAACCCTGGCAAGGTCACTATGTCTTTTGGTGGCGTTGGCAGAAATGTTGCTCACAACCTGGCCCTTCTCGACAGCGATGTTCGTCTGCTCACCGCTTTTGGCGAGGACTATCGTGCTCGTGAGCTCAAAGAGGGCTGCCTGGACTGCGGCATTGACATCGACACTTCTATTACCGTGCCGGGCGCTTCCACTTCTACCTACCTTTTCATCATGGACGAGCACGGTGAGATGCAAGAAGCCATCAATGACATGCAGATTTACGAGTATGTCACCCCTGAGCGCATCGAGGAGCGCCTGGATGTTATCCAGCACGCCGCAGCTTGCGTGATTGATACCAACCTGCCTCAGCAGACCATCGAGTTCATTACCAAGAACGTGACCTGCCCAATCTTCTGCGATCCCGTTTCTTCCATCAAGGCACAGAAGCTCAAGAAGGTGCTGGGTAAGATTCACACGCTCAAGCCAAATCGCCTTGAGGCCGAGATGCTCTCGGGCATCAAGATCATCGACGATGCTTCCCTTGAAGCAGCAGCTCACGAGCTGCTTGCAACAGGACTTAAGCGCGTGTTTATCTCCCTTGGCGAGAAGGGCCTTCTTTGTGCTGATCACGAGAAGACCGTCCGCTTGCCACTGCTTCCGGCAAAGCTGGTCAACATGACAGGCGCAGGAGATGCCATGATGGCAGGAGTTACCTGGGCGTATACTCAGGGTATGACGCTTGAGCAGACCGGCCTTGTGGGCATGGCTGCTTCCAGCATGGCCATTGAGGGTGAGGACACCATCAACGGTGAACTCAACGTTGAAGAGGTTGTCAAGCGCGCAGGTATTTAGCGCGTCTGCACGGCACAGCGCGTCTGCACGGCACTACTTTCGGTTCCATTAGTCGTTTACGATTGGAGTATATATGTCTAACCTGAGGGATTTTCTCGTTGTATCTGACGAGGTCAAAGAGGCTCTTGAGCAGAACAAGCCAGTTGTGGCTCTGGAGTCCACCATCATTTCTCACGGTATGCCTTACCCACAGAATGTTGAGACCGCACTGAAGGTTGAGCAGATCATCCGCGACAACGGTGCAATTCCTGCAACCATCGCAATTATTAACGGCCAGATGCGTGCTGGCCTTTCCGCTGACGAGATTGACTACCTGGGCAAGAAAGGCCGCGAGGTTGCTAAGGTCAGCCGCCGCGACCTCCCTGTTATTATCGCTGAGAAGAAGGACGGCGCAACCACCGTCACTACTACCATGATGATTGCTCACATGGCAGGCATCGACGTCTTTGCAACCGGCGGCATCGGTGGTGTTCACCGTGGCGCTGAAACCACCATGGACATCTCAGCTGACCTCGAGGAGCTTGCACAGACTCCTGTTATGGTCATTTGCGCTGGTGCAAAGTCCATTCTTGACCTTGGCCTTACCCTTGAGTATCTGGAGACTAAGGGCGTTCCTGTACTTGGTTACCAGACCGAGGAGCTTCCTGCGTTCTACACCCGCAAGAGCGGCTTTAGCGTTGACTACCGCGTTGACTCCCCTGCTGAGCTGGCAGAGATCTTTACTACCCAGCAGCAGATTGGCATGAACAGCGGCCTTCTGGTTACCAACCCAATTCCTGAGCAGTATGCAATGGATAAGGACACCATCGACGCAGCTATCGAGAAGGCCCTTGCAGAGGCAAAGGCAAACGGTATACACGGCAAGGAGTCCACACCATTTTTGCTGGCAAAGGTTGCTGAGATTACCGGCAACAACTCCCTTGAGTCCAACATTCAGCTGGTCTTCAACAACGTTGCTCTTGGCGCAAAGGTTGCTGCAGAGGTTTGTAACCGTAAGTAAGTGCACGCACGCGCCACGTAAGCGCGCGTAAGTATCGCGATTCTTTTGGCCCCCACGTCGTTTGATGTGGGGGCTTTTCTGTCTTGCGGCAGCTTGACCGCGGGTTGACCACGGGTCGGCCGTAGTCTGACCGCAATCTGACCGCAGCCCGATACCGCTCAAAAAAAATTGTCTCTAAAAATGGACAAAAGTCCTTATTTTTATTTTAGGGAGCAGGTACAATTACTCAAACTTAAGCCAAAACTGTCCTGTAATGAGGACTTACAAAGCAAGAACAGCGAGGGCATGTGTGAACGTTCTAACCTACCTTGATAGTCTTGATTCCGATGTTCGCAAGAAGATCATCAAATGGGCTTCTCGCGTTCCTGCTAATCGTCTTTCTCACTGTAGGCAGATTCGTTTTAATTCCGGACAAACCCTTGTCCACATGCTGGACCGTGTTGATAACGTGTACATTCTGTGTCGCGGCACCGTGCGCACCACATCGCATAATTCCGCAGGTAGCACCTACGTTATTGACGAGTATCGTGCGCCCGTTGCTTTTGGCGAGATGGAAGTTATCAGCGAGAGCCCGTTTTATCTAGGATCGCTCACCGCAACTTCCGGCTGCGAGTTTATTTCGGTTCCACGCGATGACTACCTGCAGTGGATTCGTTCGGACCCCGAGGCACTTCTTACCCGCTCGCGTTGGATCATTAAGAACCTGACACGCCAGTCCGGCTACGAGCGCAGCTTGCTGACCTGGAGTGGAACCAAGCGCTTGATGTACATGCTCAGCGAGCTGACGCGCGATCAGATTCACCGCGGTGTTGTTGAGTGGCCGTTTACGGTGCGCCTGACTAGGCAAGAGCTGGCGGACAAGATTGGTACCAGCACAAAGACTGTTGCCCGTGGCATTGACGAGCTTAAGGAAAAGGGCATGGTTTCTGTTCAGCACGGCAAGATTGTCATTACCGAGAGGCAGTTCCAGCGCCTCGACGACGCAATGAAGCACGAGGGAGAATCCCACCTTCTGGACTAACCTTCGTACCTGGCACAACGCTTGGGCAAGACCGTTCTTCTCGCCCCAGGCAACGCGCCGCGCAATGCGGTGCACCATAACTTGGAACGACCGACGTACCCGTCGCAATCACAAACCTGTTTTTGCAGGATAAACGTAAGGAGCACTAATGAGCGAGTTCATGGACATCATCACTTCCGACAATCTCTCGTACAAGCAGAAGGTTCTGCACCTAGCTCAGGCTGCCGAGAACTCCGAGCACCCTATCAAGACAACTGCTGAGTTTGACCGTCTTTTTGCGGCTCACGCTCTTGATGACATGTGTGAGGGCAATGCTCCTTACCGTCCTCGCTACATCTGCCCTGACTACCAGGTATTTGCTCAGAACGGTTCTGAGTTTTTGCGCTTTGACAAACCAGAGACCCTTGATGACCTGCTCTGGGGCCTTGCCGCTCTCTACGACAACGTTCCTTCCGTCACCAGCCGTCCTGTCTATGTTGGTCAGCTGGACAAAATTATTGACCCATTCCTGGAGGGCATGACTGACGCAGAGATTAAGCCTCGTCTGCGCCGCTTCCTGAACCACATCGACCGCACCGTTGCAAGTGGTTACTGCCACGCAAACATTGGTCCAGAGGACACTCGCGCAGGTAGACTGCTGCTTGAGGTTGACCGCGAGCTCATGAACGCAGTTCCAAACTTCACCCTCAAGTATGACCCAGAGGTCACATCCGACGAGTTCATGCGCCTTGCCGTCAAGACTACCATGGTCTGCTCCAACCCTGCTTTTGCTAACCACCGCATCCACAAAGAGACCTACCCTGGCGAGTACACCGTTGTAAGCTGCTACAACGTCCTCCCTATGGGCGGCGGCGCTTACACTTTGAGCCGCGTACTGCTCCCTGGCCTTGCAAAGCTTGCAACCAACGTTGACGACTTCATGAACAACCTGCTGCCAACCGCAACCGGCGAGGTTCTGAACTTCATGAACGAGCGCGTCCGCTTTATGGTTGAGGATTCCAACTTCTTTGAGACCAACTTCTTGGCTAAGGAAGGCCTCATTTCTCGCGAGCGCTTCTGTGGCATGTTTGGTGTTGCCGGCATGAGCGAGTGCATCGCTGAGCTGCTGCACCTTGATAGCAGCCGCACCTACGGCAAAGACGACGAGGCCAACGAGCTAGCTGATCAGATCATGGTCAAGATTGCCGACCAGGTCAACAGCTTTGACGCCGTCTACTCAGAGGTCTTTGGCGGTCGCTTCACCCTGCACGCACAGGCTGGCTTCTCCGACCAGCAGGGCGTTACCCCAGGTGTCCGCATCAAGGTTGGCGACGAGCCTGCAAACCTTTACGACCACATTCGCCACAGCGCTCGCATGCACCGCTTCTTCAACAGTGGCGTCTCCGACATCTTCCCAGCTGAGCCAACTGCTGAGCGCAACCCAGACGCTGTCGTTGACGTGGTCAAAGCCGCATTCTCCATCGACGACAAGTACCTCTCGTTCTATAGCTCCGAGGGTGACCTGGTTCGCATCACCGGCTTTTTGGCAAAGCGCTCGGAGATGAAGAAATTCCAGTCTGGCGATGTTGTCCTTCAGGACACCGCTCACGACGGCCTGGGCAACTTCACCGCTAACCACCTTGCCGACCGCAAGGTTCGCATGAGCAACTAGCGAGAAGAGCTGCGTAAACGTGACCTGCACTGCAACAGAAACAACTTTGGGAGCATCGCGCGCCAACGCATCGCGCGCTGAAGACGCGAACACCAATGCAACCAATTCAGGAGCAGCACATCCAACTGGGTGTGTTGCTCCTGTCAACAAGATCATTCCCTTCTCGCTGGTAGATGGTCCAGGAAGTCGAACCGCTGTCTTCCTCCAAGGCTGCAATATTCGCTGCGCCTACTGCCACAATCCCGAGACCCAGGTAGAATGCATCTCCTGCCAGGTATGCGTCAAACCATGCCCAGCTCACGCCCTATCCGTGGCTGACGGCAAGGTTGTGTGGGACAACTCCATTTGCATCAACTGCGACAACTGCATCAAAGTTTGCCAGCATAAGTCCACGCCAAAGATTGAGCTGCTCAGCGCACGCGAGGTGGCCGACCGCTGCATTTCCAACATGCCGTTTATCCGCGGAATCACCACCTCAGGCGGCGAATGTATGCTCCGTCCCGATTTTCTCTACGAGCTCTTCACCTACTGCAATGCCGCCGGTCTGAGCTGCCTCATCGACTCAAACGGCACCATCGACTTCACCGAGTACCGTGACCTGCTGGCCCTCTCAAGCGGCGTTATGCTTGACGTCAAGGCTTGGGATGATCAATGGTTTGAGCATCTGACCGGCGAGAATGGCGTTACAGTCCGCAAAAATCTTGCGTTTTTGGCCGAGCAAAACAAGCTGGAAGAAGTTCGCGTCATCGTGACCGAAGGTTGGAACGACGCCGAAGCCGCAGTTGACGGCATTGCTTCAACACTTGGCGAGAAGGTCGATCAAACGCGCATTCGTCTCATGAAGTTCAGGCGTTTTGGTGTGCGTGGACCTATGGAGAACTCCCCTTCTCCAAGCGACGAGCGTATGCAGGCAATCGAGTCACAAGCTCGTAAGCTGGGCTTTGGCGAGGTTGTCGTCAGCTAGCTGATGCGACGACTACGCAATGCAACTCTCCGCTCCAACTGGTTTCTCGGCCGCGATTGTTGCTGCAGCCTACACGGGTTTCTCGCCACGATTCCTGGCACGACACTTTTTTCATTTAAACAAATAACGTCCTCGCAGCACATGCCACGAGGACGTTTTCATTTACCTATCAACGAAGTGTCGGTCCGGCAAACTCCAGCTCAGCGAGCTACTCGGTGACGATAGCGATTCCGCTGGAGCAGCCCAGGCGATCAGCACCCGCTGCGACCATTGCCTCAGCATCAGCCTTATTGTGGATACCTCCAGCAGCCTTGACCTTGCAAGTGTCGCCGACAGTCTGCTTCATCAGAGCAACGTCGTGAACGGTTGCTCCGCCGGTGCTAAAGCCGGTGCTTGTCTTGACGAACGCAGCTCCAGCAGCCATACAATCCTTGCAAGCACGAACGATTTGCTCGTCATCAAGCAGGCAGCACTCTAGGATTACCTTAACGGGCACGGAACCTGCGGCCTCGACGACAGCCTTGATATCAGCAATAACGTAGTCGTCATCGCCCGCGACCAGGTGTCCACCGTTGATGACCATGTCAATCTCGGTAGTGCCGTCGGCGACGCTCTGCTTGGCCTCGGCGACCTTAGCTGCAGTTGAAGCGGCGCCCAAAGGGAAGCCAATGCAGGAAGTAATGCCAACTCCAGAGCCCTCGAGCTCGGCATGAGCCAGGGAAACCCAGCAGGAATTGATTGCGACGGTTGCAAACTTGTACTGCTTTGCCTCGGCGCAAAGTTTCTTGATATCCTCAGCGGTTGCGTTTTGCTTCAAATTTGTATGGTCGATAAGGCCGTTAACTTCCACGATTTTCTCCTTCTGGCTGCGAGACTATTAGCGTTTCATACTCTCCTATTGTACGGCAAGCGAAACGTAAAGGATGCAACTACCTCTTTTTTAACAACCTGGTTTTGCTACCTGGCTTTAAACGGACGTTCATCTAAGTTCAGGCAAGCTATTATCCGGCTCAAGCGGAACGTTACCTAGCTTTGAACAATCGTGCCCATAATGCTCGCTGTCGCTCTTCAAGATCTGAAATAGTTGTGTCACATGCGACTATTCCTGTAGATTCGCGAATCTGACGGACCAAACCTTGAACGCTTTCGAAGCTTTTGAGCATCTCACCAGATACCGAAAAATGTGGACATTGCACGCCCACTACCAGCTCATTTTCTCTATCCAAGTCTCGCAAGATTTTTTGATTGCCAGAGTGCGTTACCGCAGGATCATAATCTAGGAGCACCATAGCCTGCTTCTGCCTCTTATCCTTGAGCTGAATGGCTAGGTCAGGAATTCGAGTGATTTTCTCGCCATATCGATTTTCCAGCTCAATTGGCCTATTGAGCTCGACAGTTCCTAGGTTAAAGCCACCAAGGTTGTACGGAAGGCACAATAGCAGCGCAAGCGAGGCTTCTCGGGGTGACCGAGCTTTCTCTACTATGTGCTGAAGCGCTCGTTTTGCTGGGACGATGCCGCGCTTTCTTTCTTGCGTGGAAAGAAACTTTGCAATTGCAGCACGATTTGTCAGTGGGCCATTTTGGCGTTGTGAAACTCCACCACGTCCATCCTGATTCAAAAAATAATCAGAACACAGTGCACTACCTGCAAGGATTGTCCCGATAAAATCGAGCTTCGATGCAATCTGCAAATAAGTAAATTCTGGGGAAGTAATAAAACCCTTTAAGTCAGCACCTATGGGAAGGAGTGACGAAGGTAAAACCTTCGCATTACAAATATGAAGCGCAACATTTTCTCTTGTAGACGCGGAATTCAGATCGCGAATTAGCAGGTCAACCTTACTTTTAGACTCCTGGTGGAGGCGTACACCTTGTATTTCCGGCAGGTGTCCATAGTAGACAGCAAGCTCTCGTTCCATGGCTGCACCAGGTGTAGACTCGGGAACAAGTGGCGCTCTGACCATAGCATTTGCTGTCGACGACAAATCAAATGGCCTAGAGGAACTCATCAATAAATTAAACGCTGAAAAGTACGAAAGACAGTAATCCATAGCACTCCTTCGCGAAAAAGTATGAATTCCATACCCGGAAATGGCGCAAGTAATCTGACCGATTTGAAATCACATAGGAAATCTGTGCAAGATTTGCCGTTTTGGCACCCTGCGGGAGTTCATCATGTAACTTCTCTAGCTTAGTTTCAAAATTCTGTATATTCATGCAATAAAATGCATTTCCATGAATACGTAATTTTTGGCTTAAAAATTATGTGCTGAAAAAGGTAAAAAACGCGTTTAGTTGGAAATGAAAATTGAAAATTAGCTGTTTTATCTCCAACTAAGACGATTTTTTACCGCCTCAAAAACTTTTATCTGGGCAAACGTTGTATGCAGAAAAATGAAATCTCCAACTAAACGCATTTTTTACCACTTGAAGGTTACTCAAAGCACTTTTGGCGCCAGAAACACCCATCCGCGCACGTTCGCCGCACGTTAACAGCACGCACTCCGCACGCGCTCCGAACAAAAAAGCCTGGTAGCGGAACGCTACCAGGCTTTTAGCGAAGCTAAGTGTCTAAGCTAGATCTTAGAACTCGACAGGAAGGTCGAAGTAGACGCACTTAAGCAGCTGCTCCATCTCCTCCTGGGTAGGCTTGCGTGGGTTGGAGAGGGTGCAAGCGTCCTCGATAGCGAGGCGAGCAACCTCTGGAGCCTTCTCGAAGAACTCCTTCTCGTCGATGATGGAGGTCTCGGACTTGGTTCCGCCTTCACCGTAGTTCTTGATGCCCTGTGGGATGTCAAGAGCGTCGTTGATGTCGCGAATCTTCTGAACAAGTGCTGCTACCAGCTCGTCCTCAGTGTTACCCTCAAGGTGCAGGATCTCCTTAGCAATGAATGCATAGCGAGTCTTTGCACGCTCGTCGCGAGCGTTGAACTGGATGACTTTGCCCAGGTACATAGCGTTTGCGCAACCGTGGATGATGTGACCACCGGAGAATGCAGCGCCGGTCTTGTGAGCCATGGAGTGAACGATGCCCAGAAGGCCAGAGGAGAATGCAATACCAGCGAGGCACTGTGCGTCATGCATGTGCTGACGTCCCTCTTTGTCGCCTGCGTAGGACTTTGGCAGCCACTCGACAATCTCGCGGATTGCGTGGAGAGCGTCGCCGTCAGTGTACATGGAAGCAACGGTAGAAACATATGCCTCGATAGCGTGGGTCAGTGCGTCCATGCCAGTGTGAGCAACAAGCTTAACTGGCATGCCGTAAGTGAGCTCAGGGTCAACAATTGCAACGTCAGGGGTGATCTGGAAGTCAGCGATTGGGTACTTAACGCCCTTCTGGTAATCGGTAATGATGGAGAATGCGGTTACCTCAGTTGCGGTACCGGAAGTAGAAGAAATTGCGCAGAAGTGAGCCTTGGTGCGAAGCTCAGGAAGACCGAAGACCTTGCACATGTCCTCAAAAGTGGTCTCTGGATACTCGTACTTGATCCACATAGCCTTAGCTGCGTCGATTGGGGAGCCGCCGCCGATAGCAATGATCCAGTCTGGCTGGAACTCGCTCATCTTAGCAGCGCCGCTCATAACGGTCTCGACGGAAGGATCGGACTCAACACCCTCAATGTGAGCAACCTCAAAACCTGCGGACTTGAGGTCATTCTCGATGTCATCAAGGAAGCCGCCGCGACGCATGGAGCTGCCGCCGGAAACAATAACTGCCCTCTTACCCTTGAGGTTCTTAACCTCGTGACGAGCACCCTCGCCAAAATACAGATCGCGTGGATTAGTAAAACGTCCCATAAAACCTCTCCTTAACTATGTGCCGCTTTCCTAAGCGGCTAGCGAAGCCATTCTTCGCAATTACTTCGTCTCAACATTTCTATTTTAGCTCATTTTGAACACCTGTACCAAAATGAATATGCCATTTTATGCGATGTCGTTCAGAATTTATGCACTCCCCTGACAGGAAACTGACACCCGTCTGGCGAGAAACCCGTCCACTCCAAACATTTCCGCCTGCCGTTTACAATCTTCTTACGACGCTCGCGGAGTTGCCCTGCACACCCCAATAACCTGCGATATCATTACCTAAGAGAGAAAGGAATCATGTGGCGTTTGACCCAGTAAAAGAAAACTACCAGCGGCTTATCCTCCGCTTTGCTCGCACGCAAGTCAGCGACGAGGACAGTATTGCCACGCTGATGAAGGACTTCAACTGGCGATTCTCCAACGACCGCAATTCTCTCCCCCAAACAGACGAAGATCGCGCGTTCAATCTGGTTGCGCAAGCAGCCGAGATTGTTGATTACCGCCTGCCGTTTGTCGAAGAATCTCAGGCACAGGCCCTTGTCGATCAGGGAAAACGCCTCCTCAACCAGGCTATTCAGTTGGATCCCAACTGTTTTGACGCCCAGCGCATGCTCTACGCCTCAAATAGCAGGCTTTTTGACGCCTACTACCAGTTCCTTGTGGAGAAGCTCCCACAGGTAGAAGCCGCGTGCTACCAGAAGGCACAAGAGTCCTCGCAAGGGCTTCCTGCCGAGCAGGCAGAACTTGCCCAGCGTCTGGCCATCAATCCCTATAAACGCTGGTTGGCAACTCTTTCTTCTCGTGCGCTTATCTGCGGGCGCAACAAAGACGCCATTGCATATGGCGAGAAACTCCTAGAGCTTGACGCTACGGACGCGGCTGATGCTCGTTTTACGCTTGCACTCGCGTACGCAAAACTCGAGGATGAAGACGCCCTCGACAACCTCATGGATCAGTATCGCAAGCTTGATCAGCCTCGCGGGGCAGATGACCCGTGGATTTTGCTGGCTCGCCTGGCCATTCACTTCAAGAAGCGTAAGCTGGTTGAGGCAGAACACTACCTTGACCTGCTGATTAAGCGCTATCCAGAGGCAACGCTTTGCTGCTTTGTGCAGAAGGATTTGCCCGAGGGAGAATTTTCTCGCCTCAACGTGCTTCCCTACTCTGAGGACGAGCTCATCATTGCCATTGCAGAAGCAACTGTGTTGCTACAAGAGGGAAATGACCTGATAGGACGCGGTGTTCTTGGTCGCTGGCTTGCAGATCAAGTTAGGGCGAGAGACGCAAAGACTGTTGAGCTGGCAGAAAAAGAACTTCAGATGCAGGCAAATGCGTTGTTCGCTTCTGCCGATTCGTTCCCTGGTGGATCCGGCGGCAGCGTGCCCGGCGGCCCAGCTGGTCCCAGCTCCCCTGGCGGCCCGGTCGGCCCCGGCTTCCCTGGCGGTCCCGTCGGCCCCGGCTTCCCTGGCGGCCCGGTCGACTCCGGTCCCGCTGGTCCGCGACCAAGTGGACCGCATATCGACGGGCCAAATAATCCACACTCAGGTGGTGATGCAGAGTGATTAAGCATTCCGCTAACGATATGATCAGTGAGCAGGTAGACCGCTTGGTGACCAAGTGTGCGCAAGAGAAGAACATCGTATCTGATGCCGCTCTCTATGAGTTGAAACTTGCGGTAGAAACTTCGCCTAAAGACTTTATTTCTGACGAAGAAGAAAAGGCCTTTGCTCAATATGTCAATGTCATTGGCAAGTATCAGGCTGGAATTACTAAAGAAATTGATTCCGATGCTGACTTCTTCTCAAGCCGCATGAACCTGCTTAACCTTTTGCATAATCAGATGACAAATATTACTGAAAACCCAGCTCTTGCCAACACAGGTATCAACCTTGAAGCCCAGCGAATCCTTGCGCAAATCTCCAACAATCATCCTGCGGCAATCCTCAACGACTTACTTGACCTGCAAAAAGAATTTGACCCTATCTTTAGGTCAAAGCTAGAACAAGCAAAGCAAAACCACGGCGACACTTGGAGCTGCGCTGAAGCTCGACCACTTTTGCGCCTCTACGCACAGATTGCCCAAGTTGCAACAGATTGCGCCTGCTTCAAACTCTCTCAAAAAGTCTGCGAAGACCTCCTGTTCTTCTCGCCACCGGATTTGCTGGGGGCTCGTTTTACCTTGGCATATGTCCTTGCTCGCCTGGAAGACGAGAAGGAGCTCCACAAGCTTGACGAGAGCTGTGGGTATCAGTCAAATGCCTGGATGCGCCTAGCGTTTACGCTGCTGTTCTTCAAGTTGAATCGCATGCCCGCGGCAAAGCGCGCGCTGAAAGGCTTTGTTAACCTCGGCGAGGGAGCAGCATATGCGCTGCTCAGGCCATCTTTTGTTGATCTCTACATTCCGTGCAGAATCAATTTCTCGCCTGATACGTTTGCCGAAAACGTTATCGCAGTTCACGAGGCCGAAGCGATTATCGCCGACGTGCCGGAATTTATTTCGTGGGCTGAGTCGGTACCCGGCGTGACTCAGAGCGCTCGCGACTACGCGTTTAAGGCCGGGCTGGACTGGTGGGAAAACGAAGAATAGATGAAAGCCCAAAATCGCTTCGTTTAGCCCTAGAAATCTGCAGCATCTTTGCTATACTTTTTCTTCGCGTCCCCATCGTCTAACGGTTAGGACATCGCCCTTTCAAGGCGGCAATACGGGTTCGATTCCCGTTGGGGGCACCATAAAACGCAAATCCCAAGGCAGCAAACGCTCCCTTGGGTTTTTGTTTTTAAGCCTTTTAGGTCCTATCTTCTTGGATCTTTATTTAACAGTTGGCGAGAATGACCTCTTGTAGACCCTTAACCGACAGTCCAGCACGCGCAAGAATGTTGTGGTGAACGTCCGCCTCAAGGTATTTATCGGGCGTACCTACACGAATTACCTGCGGACATGCACCTAAAGCGCTGACCTGCTCGACAACTGCACTGTCAAACCCACCCAAAACACTGTGCTCCTCGACAGTAATAATCACGTCAGAGTTCTGACAGATTTCCGTCAGAGAGGCGTCAAGCGGCTTGATGATTGATACTCCGTAGACCTCGATGTTTGTCTGGGCAGCAGTGACAACCTGCGCGGCGGCGGTCTGTCCTCCGGCGATCGGCCCAGCAGCGGCAATCTGCTCTGCAGCTCGCTGAGCTGCCTCAATAACTCGGCTGGTTATCGCACCCGTTGCAAGTACGGTTATGCGCTTCGGAAGAGGAGCGGATACGGTTCCGACGGCTGTGGCTTCGGTAGCTGCAGCTTCGGTGATCGCCACGCCGTCTACGCTTACCGTGTCCACCGCGCAAGCCGACTCAAAGAGTTTCTCGACACCGGACGCATCAAAAACGTAACCATTTGGATGCAGATTGACGCCATCGCACGAGGTCATACGCACGTAAGCTGGTCGTGGATTCTTTGCAAGCTCCATGAGCGTGGCCGCAAGCTGGGCATTATCGATCGGATTGAACACGAAAAGCCCCGGGATGGTCCTGGTGACCGCTATATCCTCCACAGCCATGTGAGAGGGTCCTGTAGCTGCAGATTCGCAGCCGGCAGCAACACCTACAAGCACCACGGGCGACTTCATCATGCCAAGGTTGACTCGAATCTGATCGAGCGTTCGTGAGGTCACAAACGTGGCGTAGCACGGCGCAAAGACGTGAAAGTCTTCATTTGCGCAGGCAGATGCCACTTCAATAAGGTTTTGCTCTGCAATTCCGCACTGGATGTAGCCGTCTGGTCTGAGCTCGCGGAAGCGATCCAGATTCAAACGACGACCATAGTCGGCAACAGCAACGGTTAGCAGCTCGTCATCTTCAGCGAGCTTACCCATTACCCAACCAAATACCTCTTTTGTATTCATACCCGCAAGCATCTGCGACTCTTCAACCGAAATGCACGCTGGCTGCGAAGATGTATCTAGCATGAGCATGCCTCCTCTGCGACTTTCAGATCAAGCAATGCCTGCTCATAGAGGTCGTCCGTCACGCACGCGTCGTGGAACGAGACGTTATTCTCGGCAAATGAAAGTCCCTTGCCCTTGATGGTATGCGCGATAATCGCATGAGGCCTGGAAGTTTGCTGCTTTAATGCGTCGTACAGTGCAAGCACATCATGCCCGTCTACCTCGACAGACTCAAAACCAAACGCATCAAACTTTCTTGCAATTGAACCAGTGTCCAAAATGGACGCGCAAGGGCCGTCCAGCTGCATGCGGTTCTGGTCAACAATGACCGTCACGTTGGAGAGCTGGTTGTGGCCGATAAACGCCGCGCTCTCCCAAATGGAACCCTCGTCACACTCGCCGTCGCCCAAAATACAAAAAACGCGAGAAGGAAGATCTTTTCTGCGAAGGCTTAACCCCAGGCCAGCGGCATAGCCCAAGCCCATGCCAAGGCTGCCACCAGAGATTTCAAAGCCGCGCTGAGGGTCTCGCAGAGGATGCTTAAAGAGGACGGCATCGGGTCCAAAGACTCCGCGGTCAATATCCTCTTGAGAGATCATTCCTGCACGTAGAAGAGCCGGAAACAGCGCCAGTGATGTGTGAGCCTTAGAGAGAATCAAGCGGTCTCTGAGTTCCCACTCGCAATCCCTGTGGCCTACTTGCATGACCTTGCTCAAAAGCACGGAGACAATGTCTGCCACGGAACATGCGCCGCCAATGTGGAATGGCGTTGAGCTGTAGTGATGTGCCAGCTCGATGATGCCTCGTCGCACTGCCAGAGCCTCGTGACGCAAGTGGAGCTCAAGCTGTTTGCGCTGATCAGAGCCTATTTCTGCAGAAGTCAGCGACGAATCTACATGCTCTGACTGGCGAACAGAAGAAATATCCAGAGGCCCAATAGATCCATCTACCTGCTCAGATACACCAACGACACTCTGATGTGGGGCAAGCCAAGTCTGACTCCACTCAATGCAATTGCCGTCGGACAGCTCAATTACCTGCTCAAGTACAAGCAAAGCCTCATTAGGAGAACACTGCAGGTAATCGGCATGGTCTTTGCCTGCAATTTGCGACTGATAGCGCATACGAGAACGTGCAATCTCTTTTTGAGAAGTTCTTTCAACCGCGTCGAAGAGCGACTCATTCTCAAAGTCTGCTTCCTCAAGCTGCGGACAAACAAGCAGGTTAGACCATGATTCCTGGCACACCACCGGTCTATCCGAAACACTTCTGACACGACGCAAAAAGAGAACGTCAGAGCCAATGGGAATCTCCAGGTGCTCAGCAACGGCTTGATCTGCAGGAACTACCTGCTTAAACAGGACTTCGGTTCGATACTCAAAGCCACCATCTCTAAGCGCGGCCGCAAATGAAAGTACGGTATTTCCTGCCGCATGACGAACGGTGTTTGAAATTACCTGTGTTGCTCGGCCCTTTTGAGTAAGTAATAAACCCTCTTTGACCAGGGACTGAATGGCTTTTCTGATGGTTCCTCTGCTGACGCCATACTGCGCCATAAATTCGGCCTCAGACGGAATGTACGTTCCCGCCTTCCAGTCTTCTGACAGAATTTTGACGCGCATCAAATCTGACAACTGAACATGAAGAGGTGTAGCGGACGACGTATTGAGCCCACTTCTGACCTGCGGAGATAGTGACTCAGTAGCCATATCTTCAGAAACTAAAACCGGAAAAACTCCTGTCTCAAATGACATAGGTCCTCCGAAGTAAGTTAGAAATTAGTCATACATACGTTAGATACAAGACAAGTAGTATACAAGTTTCTGAAGGAGAACAGAATGGGTATGGAAATAACTTTTACTGACCTCTATTGCAGAATATAATTATTTTATTAAATAAACTTACTCTTGATTAAATTAGCCTTTAAGGAGATTGGACAATGATTCATTTGCCTGATATGCCAGTCTTTATGGCATTATGTGATGAATATGGTCCAGACTATGTTAAAGAACACTTTTTTGACGAAAATGGTGTCAAAGACTCAGCGCCAGAAGAACTGAAGGCTGAATATAAAGATATCGGAATCAAACTCGATTTTTCTAATAATTGCCTTTAATACTTAAAGCAAAGCCTTACTAGTAACTCCTGACCCCGCAATAAGCGGAGTTTTCTTTTAGCAATTAATCGCGGAAAACAATTTATTGGCACAGGGAAAGGATAAATAGTCGAACTAAATTATGTCCCATTTTTTGCCCAATGCGCCAACTGATGATCTAAGTTTTACCAGTTAAAACGCTATTTATTCTGCAAAAAAGTGGTAGGGGCGGCGGGACTCGAACCCGCAAGACCGAAGTCGAGGGATTTTAAGTCCCCTGCGTCTGCCAATTCCGCCACGCCCCCGGATATGTCTAGCTATTATGCCACTACTTTTTATCTAGCGGGCGCAAAATTGGCTTCCAAATCACAGGCGACCGCTTTCCCTGGTAAACGGCAGAAGCAGTTATCACCAGGCCAAAGAGCAGGTCACTCTCGCTTACTACCAGGTGTTTAAAGCCTGAATTTTTCATCAATTCGGAAAGCAAAATAGTGCCCGCAAGCATGACGGGCGCGCGTTTTGCCTGCAATCCCGTTATGTCTTCTCGCTCCTTTAACGTTTTGCTGGCGAGAAGTCCCTCTATCTGCAACACCTCGTCAAGCGAGATGTGGTTGAGATGCACTTTTGACGGGTCGTACGGGTCAAGATGATCCCTAACAGCAATGAGGCTGGTTGCGGTTCCTCCAACACCAACCAGAAGCTCTGGAGCTGCACACTGCTGCTGAGCTCGCCCAATAGCCTCAGACATCATCTGAGCCGCCATTTTGTGAGCTCCATCAATGTCCTCAGCTGATGGGTGATCCGAAGACAGATTAAAGCGCTCGGTCAGACGTCTGCAGCCAAGCTCAACGGACTCGACAAAGTTGATGTCGAGCTGCTGCCCCTCAAGCTGCTGGCCTGCGCCTTGGGCTGCAGGCTGGCCCGCCAGCGCGCCAACGACCAGCTCAGTTGAGCCGCCACCGCTGTCGGCAACAAGAATGCGATGATTCTCAAAGTCGTGAGAGACACCCAGAAATGTGAGCGCGCCTTCAATCTCACCTGGAATAATCATGGGCTCAAGCCCCAGCGAGGCTAGACCCATTCCCAGGTCAGGAGCATTTTCTGCATCGCGAGCAGCGCTTGTGAGTGTGCACACAACCGCATCAGCGCCCTCTTTTCTCGCGTGATCAACGTAGGAAGAGACGCAGCCAACGCAACGATGAATTGCCTCAGGTAGCAGACGCTTTGTTTTATCAACGTTCTCACCCAAATTGACAATCTCGGTGTATTTGGCCATGCGAATGACGCGACCGTCCTCTACCTGCGCAAGCGCAAGTCGAGCAGTTACGGTTCCAATATCAATTGCAGCCAGAAGCATTAGTGTGAGTTCCCACTATCAGACTTTGAATTGTCGGCGCCAGATCCCTCAGAAGATCCGCCTTCTCCAGAGTTCTTCTGCTCATGAGACTCTCCAGGAGCTGGTGCAGATGTAGAATCGTCAGAGTTTGCGCTCTTAGGAGCCTCAGTATTGCCGGAATTGCCTGCCGAGAAACCAAAAATAAAATCCCCAACCTTGATGTACCACGGATAGTCAGGATGCTGAACGGTATTCTCATCCTTCTTTTTATCAAGACCTTCTACCCGTGCAGATTCCTCGCCACCAGAAACTAAACCCCGCTTATGGGCCTCATCTTCAATACCAGATTTTGTTTGTAGACTGTTAACCTCTGCCTCAAGACGTTTTTGATCTTCCTCCAGCTTCTGCTGATTTAGCAGCAACTCATCGTGCTCGCGAACAGCGTGGTAGTAGCCACGAATTGGTGGATACAGACCCACAAGCAGGAAGATCACAACGCCGAGAAAAACAACAAGCTTGGTATGATTGCGCGCAAAATCAAGTGCGTTATCTTTAAGCTCTACTAGAGAAGCTACGCTGAACTGCGGTTTATTGGTTCTTTCAGATTTCTGACCGCGCTCGGACTTTTGACCTCTTTCGGACCTCTGAGTCCTATCAATCCTCTTAACTTGAACAGTTCTTTTAGACTTAATGTCCTTGGAACTCTCCTGGGAAGATGCTTGTTTTGATGGCGTCGTGCCCCCTGACGACGCTGTATCTTTTGGAGCCGCCACGGATTTCTTTGCCACAGCAAACTTCTGATCAGATTGAGATTTCTCAGTTACCTGGGGTTTCTCGGATTTTTTAGTTGAAAATATTTTGAGAGCACCAGAGGCATGCTCCGCGGTAGTCTCTTTAAGAGGCTCTACGGAACGCTTGGTAGGCGTTGTTTTTCTTTTTGTACCACTCTTTTTAGTGGTGTCTTGACTCATCACGGATCTCATTTCTGGTTTGTTTGGTGATGCGTCGCAACAAATTGCAACATCTTTATTATGGCAGAGGCAGCGCCGATAGCCCTGCCTCAGTTTGGAATTTCATCGTTTCACCGAATAGAAGTCGTCGCTCCACGGCAAGTCGTAAGCTTTGCGGTAAGTCGCACGTCTTCGCTGCAATCTGTGCAGCCTGCTTACGCATCAAGATGACGTTTTGCTTCTTGCCACAAATCTTCTTGAAGCTCGGGTTTTTTGTCAAGTGAGAAGCCACTCTCAGCAGCAGCTTTCTCCATGTATGACCAACGAGCGCGGAACTTTCTGCAGGCGCTCATCAACGCTTCTTCTGCGTCAACGCCTTCCCAGCGAGCAACGTTTATCAGCGCAAACAAGATGTCACCAAACTCGTCCGTTTTCTGCTGCGTACCTGGGGCTTCAGCTTCAAACTCCGCGCGTTCCTCGGCAACCTTATCCCACACGTCACTAACTGACGCCCACTCAAAACCCATTTTTGCGGCACGCTTTGAGATCTTCTGGGCCTGCATGAGCGCAGGTAGAGACTGTGGAACCGAGTCGAGAAGACCCTCGGTGTGCACGGTATCTTCTGCACTGGCGCGCTCCTCAGCTTTAACGCTCTCCCACACGTCCAAGACGGCCGCGACCGACGACGTAGAACCCGCTTCTGGACCAAATACGTGCGGATGTCTCCGTACCAGCTTCTGGTTGAGCGCTCGGCATACGTCGTCGATGTCGAAGCCCGCTGCGCGGTCTCGCTCCCCACTGCCCGCACTGGCACCGCTGTCCGCCTCAATCTGCGAGTGGAGAACTACCTGCTCAAGCACGTCGCCAAGCTCTTCCTCAAGATGTTCGGGGGAACCCTCGGCAATTGCCTCGACCGCCTCGTAGGCCTCCTCAATCATGTTCTTTGAGATGGACTGATGCGTCTGTTCCTTATCCCAAGGACAGCCGTCCTCCTGGCGAAGACGCCAGATGGTTCTAACCAGACGGTCGAACTCCGGGTGTGTCTGCGGTGCACCAGGACGAGCCTTTGTTTCTTCATCAACTGCGGCTGCTAGCTGGGCGATTTTCTCGTCAGATGTCATGTAGTTTATTGCTCCTCAGGGTACAGGAAATTCCAGTCGTTGCGCAAGCCGGTCATGAGCTCCATAACGTCCTTTGAGACCTCAAGCTGCGCCTGAGCAGAAGCGTCTCCTGAAACAGCGGCCTCTAGATCTGCCAGCACGTATGCCAGCGCATTAGCCGTGCGACCCACCTGGACTTGCTCCTGTTTGCCGTCGTCAGTCCACGTAATTGTGGCAACGTCGGCGCGTGGGTACTCCATAATCTCAATGAAGGCTTTGTCAGCGGAAATCATAGCGCGTTTTGGCTGCTTGGAGTGAAGCGTCAACGCCAGGACAACCATCTGACCCTCGGCGTTTCTGAGCAAAATGCCGTCCGTCTGATCAACGCCGGTAGGGGCCGGATTCATCATGGAGAGCACGTCATGAGGCTGGCTCTTCAAGAAAAGACGGGCCAGCGTCAGCGAGTACACGCCAATGTCCAGCAGAGCGCCGCCCGCAAGTTTGGGATTGAAGAAGCGATTCTCCATGTCAAACTCTTTGTAGCTGCCAAAATTCTCCTGAATCAGGTTGACTGGACCAAACTCACCAGCCTCCACGCGGCTAACCAGCTCTTTGTAGAGTGGCATGTGCAAAATGGTGCAGGCGTCCATGAGCTGAACACCGTTTTGACATGCAAGTTCTTCGGCCTCAAGCAGCTCAGCCGAGTTGAGCGTAATGGACTTCTCGCACAGCACATGCTTACCCGCCTGAAGTGCTTTGCGCAGGTAGATGATGTGCGTATTGTGAGGCGTGGTCAGGTACACCGCGTCAATCTCATCGCTGGCGAGAAGATCGTCGATGCTGGCATACACGCGCTTGACGTGGTGTTTTTGCGCAAACGCGACGGCCTTCTCCTGTGTCCTGTTAGCTACGCCGTCAATGGTTCTACCAACCGAAGCCAGCACCTCTGCCATCTGATTTGCAATGACTCCACAACCAATAACACCCCACCTGAGGTGTGGTGCGGTAAAGATCGTGTCCACAGCGCTCGCGACGTTCTGTGCGACGTTCTGTGCGGCGCTCGTGGTTCCCGCAGCGCTCGTGGTGTTCTGTGACGTCTGACCTGATGTTTGGCTCATATTTACTCCTCAACCTCGTCGTCGCCACCAAGCTCTTCAAGAACTCCCAGAGCGGCGGGCATCAGCTGCTCTTCATTTCGGTGGAACGGATACGCCAGTTTATGCGTCTTTGGATACACGATAGCACCGCGACCCTTCAACTTGAGAGCTTGTTCGCGAGGAATTTCTACACCCAGATATACCAAGCGTCCATTTGTCAGACTCACTGACGTTGCACCCAGACGCTGCGCGCGAATGCGTACGCGAGCGCGATCAAACAAGTTCTTACCCGCAAGAGGCAAGGCGCCAAAGCTATTCTCGGTATCTTGCTGAAGCACATCCACATCGGAAAGCTCTGTAGCTGCGGCAAGACGACGATACACCAAAACACGTCGGTCAACCTCTGGCAGATAGTCCTCATCAAGATAGAAATCTGCAGGTAAATTGATGGTTACCTCGGCCTGCTCAAGCTCTGCGGACTCACCGCGAGCCTCAGCAACTGCCTCGCCCAGCATCTGCGTAAAGAGATCAAAGCCAACGCTGGAAAGGTTTCCGTGCTGCTCAGCGCCCATAAGGGAGCCCGCACCTCTAATCTCCAGGTCACGCATGGCAATGCGCATGCCGCTGCCCAGGTCCTGGAACTCGTTGATTGCCGTCAAGCGCTCGGTAGCCTCTTCTGTCAGCGGCAACTCTGCGGGGAACATAAAGTACGCGTATGCCTGCTGCCTACCGCGACCAACACGGCCCTTGAGCTGGTACAACTGAGCCAGTCCCAGGCGCTGTGAATCCTCAATAATCAACGTGTTAGTGTGCGAGTTGTCAATGCCGGACTCGATGATCGTGGTGGCCACCAAAACGTCAATCTCGTGCTCCTGGAAGGCAAGCATGACGTTCTCTACCTCACGAGCACTCATCTGACCGTGAGCCACGCCCACGCGAGCCTCTGGAGCCGCCTCCTCCACGCGAGCCACTGCCTCATCAATAGTGGTCACGCGGTTGGACACATAGTACACCTGTCCTTCTCGCTCCAGCTCACTTCTAATAGCTGCGGAAACAAGATCCGGGTTGTACTCGCCCACCATTACCTGAACAGGCTTTCTGCCAGGCGGTGGCGTCAGAATTAGGCTCATGTCACGAACGCCACTCATGGCCATCTGCATGGTGCGCGGAATTGGCGTTGCCGAGAGGGTCAGCACGTCTACCTGCTCGCGCATGTTTTTGAGCTGCTCTTTGTGCTGTACGCCAAAGCGCTGCTCTTCGTCGATGATAATCAAGCCTAAGTCGTGCGGATTGACGTCAGCTGAGAGCAACCTATGAGTTCCTACCAGCACATCTACGGTTCCGTCTGCAAATCCCTCAAGCGATTTTTTCTGCTGAGCAGGCGTAACAAAACGCGAAAGCACGCTTACCTTCAAATCAAACGGAGCAAATCGCGAGAAAAACGTCTCGTAGTGCTGCTGAGCCAAGATGGTAGTTGGGCACAAAATCATAACCTGACGAGCATCTTGGCACGCCTTAAATGCAGCTCTAAGCGCCACCTCTGTCTTGCCAAAGCCCACGTCGCCGCAAAGCAGACGATCCATTGGCTTGCGCGCTTCCATGTCCAGCTTAATGTCTGCAACTGCGCTTTCTTGATCTGGTGTCAGCTGATACGGGAAGCTAGACTCCATCTCTTCCTGAGCAGGAGTATCCAGTGAGAACGCGTAACCCGGCACTGAAGCGCGGCGCGTGTAAAGGTCTACCAGGTCAAACGCCAGTTTCTTGGCGGACTTTCTTGCCTTGTTAGTAGCGCGTGACCAATCCGCCGTGTTAAGCCTGGTAAGACGCGGATTGTTGCCGTCGGGTCCCACATAGCGCGTGATGCGGTCAACCTGCTCCAGGGGCACATAGAGTTTATCGTCATTGGCATACTCAAGCAGGAAGTAATCACGCTCTCTACCTGCAACTTCTTGACGCACAATAGCTGTAAAGTGCGCAATACCGTGCGTTGCGTGGACAACGTAGTCGCCCGGCTTAAACGGGAACGTCACCGTTGTGGGGTCAATGCGTTTAGAGCGCTTCTTGTTGCGCGCGCTTCTGGCCGTCAAGTCCGAGACAGAAAGCACTGCTAGATTAGCTGTAGGGATAATGATTCCGGCGGGAACAGGTGCATCGGTAAACGTGACGCGACCACGCTTGAGTGGCGCGTAAGCACCGTTTTGATCAGGCTCGTTTTCAAGCGCCGTACCCAGCGACTCCTCAAACGGAATGGACTCATCCGAGAAAAGCAACTTGAGGTGCTCTCGCGCGGCACGGTCTGGAATCGCAAATACCACGGCATCGCGGTCTTGCACCAGCTGCCTCACGCGACCCAAAAGCTTTGTGTCCGAGCCTGCAATAGACGGCTGCACCACAGAGAGCTCCGACGTTACCGCAGCTCCCGTGCGCAAAAGTGACGAGAAGGACAGGCGTTGCTGCGAGCCAAAGTCCATGGCCTTAGGGTCCGTATACAGACCATCTAGTTTCACTTTTGATGCTGTTGCAGATGCAGAAATTTCGTCAAAGGCACGCTGACAGTCGTCAAATAGCGAGCGTGGCTCCGCAAGAACTACCAGCGTCTTTGAAGAGATGTGCTCAAGCGGGCTGGCAGTGCCTCCGTACAACACGGGAAGATAGCGCTCAAGTGCAGGAGCCTGAGCTCCGCGCTGAATAAGCTCCAGGTCAGCAGCGAGTGCAGAGTTTTCTTGCGCGCGCGTGTAGAGCGCTTCTTCTGCGCGGCAGATAGTTTCTTTGGTAAACGCAAGCTCTCTAGCTGGGGCAACGGTAACCTCATCAATGGCACCGATAGTCTGTCCAGTTGCTGCCACCATGCGCCTGATGCGGTCAATCTCGTCTCCGAAGAACTCAATGCGTACAGGACTTGTAGCTTGAGCTGGGAAGATATCAACCGTATCGCCGTGAATGTGAAAGGTGCCAGGAGCATCTACCTCGCCTGTATCGGCGTATCCCATGCCGACGAGCAGCGAGGCCACATCCTCAAAGGGGACGTCGTCGCCAACGGTAAACGTTGCAGGAAGAAAATAGCCCGAACCAACAGGGGGAACTCTGCGCATCAGCGCGTGAGCACTTGCAACTACAATGACCTTCTCGCCAGCAGAAAGCTTGGCGATGGCACGGCACCTAGCTCCAATAAGGGCGTCGTCTGGCGTGGTATCCGACCAGGGACGATCCTTGCGGTTGGGATAGCGCAGCACCGCGTCGTTTCCCAACCACGCTGCAAGTGAGCGTGCCGTGCGGTCCGCGGCATCCTCGCCCGCGACAACCAGCAAGCATGGGCGGGGATTTTGCGCCCAAAGTACAGCTAACATCAGCGGACGAGCGCTTTGCGAGAGGGACAGTGTGGCGTCTGATCCACGCGAAAGCTCTCGCTTCAGCTTCTCTAGCTCGGGCGCGCTCAGTAGTTGAGCTGCAACTCTATTGATAAACACACAGTCTCCCGCCATGCCGCTAAACCCACATGCAAACGCATACGGGTTACACCAAACCTTGCTGGACGAGGCGCGTCGTGCGGCCACGCCGTGCACTTGCCGCGACGTCCCACAAACAGGTTTGATAACTTTTCAATTGGGCTGTTATTGTAGTCGTTATGCTGCTATTTTGCTATTCTCGACCCACGTGATAACGTAACTACATACTGGGTACACATAGAGGAGCACTAAGGAGAGGTCATGCCCAGAGAATCAAAGAAGGTCAAAGTTGAACGCGGCATCGAGCTGTGCCGACGCATGCACGAGCTCTATCCAAGCGTCCAGAGCGCGCTGGATTACCACGACGCGTTTACCCTGCTCATCAGCGTTATGCTTTCGGCACAAACTACTGACGCCGCGGTAAATAAAGTCACACCCGAGCTGTTCCGCCGTTGGCCAGACGCGCCTTCCATGGCAGCAGCAAATGCTGTTGAGGTCGGGGAGGTCATCCATACCATTGGTTTCTGGCGTGCTAAAGCCAAGCACTGCGTGGAAACTGCGCAAATCCTGCTAACAGAGTACGGAGGAGAAGTGCCGGGCACCATGGAAGACCTGGTCACGCTCCCGGGCGTTGGGCGAAAGACCGCTAACATCGTACTCAACAAGATGTTTGACGTGGTCGACGGCATCGCGGTGGACACGCACGTATACAGAATCTCCAAGCGCATGCGCCTGAGCTCGGCTTCCACACCACTGGCTGCCGAGAAGGATCTGCTCGCGCTTCTCCCTCACGAATTCTGGAAAGACGTCAACGAAGAGTGGATTCACTTTGGTCGAGAAACCTGTACCGCTCGCCACCCCAAGTGCGTCGGCTGCCCTATGAGCGATATCTGCCCCTCCTACGAACAGCCCAACCGCTGGTTCAAGGGATAGGCGTGCTCAAACGCAGTCCAGCACCGGACCACGAGAAATCCAATCTCACAGCAACACCTACGCACA
>CALKTD010000015.1 GCA_937997345.1 uncultured Atopobium sp.
CCATATATATGTCCATGGGTTAAAAAGAGGGTCTTCTCGCCAGACGGACAGGAAGGGTCAACCAAAATGTTGTAGTCAGCCATACACGGGAAATCAAGGACCATTTGATCCACCTCGGCCTCGCAGTTGCCGCGCACGGCAATCACCTGATCGGCAATGCTATTGAGCATCTCGATAACTTGTTTTGGAGCGTAGTCCTCAGGGAGATTGTTGCGCGGCCCGTGGTAGAGAAGGTCGCCGAGAAGAAGCACACGGTCAGGCTGTTCTGCCTCGATACGCTCCATAAATTTGCGCGCCCAACCGGCAGCGCCGTGTATATCAGAAGCAATAATAAGTTTCATATATAACCTCTCTCAAAGAGTACCCATCTGGCGCATATCTTGCGGAATAAGTCTCCGTTGTTTTTATTTGAGTCCTATTATTTTAGACCGTGCGACAACTTTAGACCGTATGACAACTGTCTGATCTCATTACTCCACCGTATGGCAACTGTCCAACTCTATTACTTCAATTTGTTATATTTTTGCCCTTCGCTACATCAAATGTGCAGAAACGATGTATTTACCATAAGTTTTGTTGTAAACATTTATTAATATTTATCATGGTGCAGGCGGGTGAGAATTACTGACTATTGGCTACTGGGGAGTGTCATGTTCTGTACCAACTGTGGAAAAGAAAATAAAGACACAGACTTGTTTTGTAAGTATTGCGGCACTCCTTTAAAAAAGCCGCAGCTCACCAGCCAATCCACGACACCAGAACAGCAGGTCGCCCCCAAGCCAACACCAGAACAGCAACCTGCTTCCGAGCCGGCACAGCAACCCGCCCGAGCCAACGCAGCAAGCAACGTCACACAGCAGCCCATACCAACACCGGAGGCTACAACGCCTCTGCAACCTGCAGTGCCATCATCTACGGTTGCAGACGAAACTCAGCCTCAAACCCAAGTACGTTCTCAGTACCAAAAGCAACCTCGTACCAAAAAGCCTATGAAGACGAGGACGAAGATTGCGATTCTCGCTATTGTTGCCATTCTCGTCGGCCTTATTATCGGCGGTACAGCCTTTGCCATAACCCAAGGCTACATCCAACTCCCATGGGAAAAACACGAGGAAGCTCCAGCTGAACAGCCGGAAGAAACACCCGCTGAGGGCGCTGAGGACTCCAAAAACACTCAAGAACCTGCTGAAAAAGATGACAAAAACTCCGAGCCAGCCATCCCGGACCAACCCGCAAACCTTAAAATCGGCCAGTTCTACAAGAACTACCTTGGCAACTTCAATGCGGATTGGCTGCTTGCCAGCACCACTGACGGCGTAAAGTCAAAGGGAACAGCCCAATACGCACTGGGAGATGTCAACGGAGACGGCATCACCGATCTCATTGTCAGCGTTCCCACCAATAGCGGCGACTACGCGTACGCTTACACGTGCGATGCCGATGGTAAAGCAATGTCTTTTGTCAGCAACAAGCCAAACGACTTTACCATGCCTAGCGGCCTGGAATGGCACCAGGTAAATGACACCAAGGCCGTAGACACCTTTGCCGACTTCAAGGGCTATAACGCCGAGCTCACAAAGGGTCTTAAAGGTGCTTCACAAGGTCAAAAGCTCTCGATGCTCTATACGGACCGGCTCAAAAACTTTGACGCAGCAAGTCTCATCTATTCTTACGACCCCTCCTACACCGTATTCCAGCCAACCTTTGGTACCGTCCAATACGCACTCTTTGATGCAAACGGCGACGGTGCCGATGACCTTATCCTCAAAATCCAAACTCAGTTTGGTGCCGAGAGGGGCAAAATCAAGACAGGAACCGACTACTATACATACGTTGCGTATTCGGCAGGTAAGGGCTCCTATGCGGCTCCGTTTACACAACCGCTGGTTTGGAACTCTCCAACCTCGCACTACTTCTTCAAGAATAAAAATGGCAGCGGTCTTCTCCGCGCACAACCGCAGAAAAACAGCTCAACGCTTGAGTTTTACGCAATTACCGCAAAGAACGGCAAAGTCGCTCACAACGACAAAAATCCCACAAAGATGAGCCTTACCACCTCCGCCAGCGAGGACGATGTTATGGCTCAGATTTCGGGTGCCGAAAAAATTGAGTGGCACAACACAGACGACCTCAAGCCTCTTGAGGATCTGGCCAACTCAAAATAGTGCGTTCTTCTCGCTCAAACGTTGCAATAAAAAAGTTCCACAAATATTGCAACACTTGACGAGAACCGCTCGTCCTTTAGGACGTACACACAAAATGGCGAGAAGTTCTTCTTGCCTCTACGTCTTTGGACGACACGCGTAAGGAGTCTCGATGTTTTGCCCTAACTGCGGAAATGAAGTACCTCAGTCAGCTCGCTTTTGTAAGTACTGCGGGTGCAAGCTTGCCCTGCTTAAGACAGCGCCTTCACGTGAGACTGACATCAAGGCGGCTTACGAGAAAAACATCGACACTCTTGCCAAGACGATTGCGGCTTTTAAAGAAACCCACGACCAGAGCACGTTTTCTTCACTCTTTGAGCAGACCAAGGGTATCGTAACTAAGGCAATCTGTGACCAGGGTGTGGATGGTCGCGACGTTGAAGACGTGGTACAGCAGGTATATCTGACGGCCTACCAAAAACTTGACTCGCTGGAAGATAACCGCGCGGCGTTTGCGTGGTTTAAGCGAACGGCTACCAATAAAGCCATCGACCATATGCGAAAATCAGACAATGCCACCATACTCAACGCAGATTACACAAACGATACCAGCGACAGCTCAGACTACATTGAGTCTCTTGCAGACGATACGCTTGAGCTTCCTGAAGACGTTGTAGAAAACACCTCTACGCAGCAGATTATTCGCGGATTTATCCAAGAGCTCCCCAAAGATCAACAGAAGTTTCTTGTTGCGCGTTATTTTGCCGAGATGAATGCAGTCCAGATTGCTGAGACATTCGGTATTCCTGCAGGCACGGTTCGCAGTCAGCTCAGCCGCGCACGCAAGACGCTTCAGGAGAGCATCCTTGCCTACTCCGAGCGCACCGGCGTCAAGCTGGCATCCTACAGCAGCGTACCTGTCTTTGCACTTCTCGCCAACGCCGATCTTGCTCCCGTCCCGCTTGCGCTCAATGCACCGTCACTCTTCTCGACTATCCAAGAGGCCATGCAGGGCCTTGGTGATGTTACAAAAGCTCTTGGCGAGAAGGACCTCTCAACGCAAGGAGCTCCCTATACAAATCCTTTTATTGACGAGTTTGCCAAAAGCACGGCTGCTCATACCTCACAGGCAGCACAGACAAGCGCCGCACAGGCAGCAGGTGGTACTGGAACTTCTGCGGGCAGTACTGGATCCACAGCCACCAGTACCAGCAGTGCGTCTGTCGGCACAAAAGGAGCGTCCACAGCCACAAAGGTTGCCACTACTACAGCAAAGGCTACGCAAGCAGCAGGCACTGTTGCCAAGATGAGCATAGGTGGCAAGATTGC
>CALKTD010000016.1 GCA_937997345.1 uncultured Atopobium sp.
CGGCCACGCCACTGGCGCCCGCGCCGGCCGTGCCCGCAGCCGCACTCCTCGCGGCGCCCGTGAACGAGAACGTCACGGTGCCCAAACGAACGCGCGCTTCAAGGTTTTGCGGCAGGTTAGCCACGCCAACTCCCGCAGCCACCGCTTCAAGCACAGCGTCTACGTGTCTAAACTCAAGCCAAGCCTCAGGAATCAGCTGCCGAGCCACAATCCTTACCACGCGACGAGCAATCACCACATCGGTAGAGCTCAGCTTCAACGCGTCAAGTACCAGCGAAGACTCGCTCTTACGAAGCGTAATCTGCCTCAGTTTGCGAGCGGCCTTTCCCTCAAGATAATCGTCTTCGTCGGTCATCAGATCCGCAATTTTGCACACCGTCTGCACCAACAACGGGTTTCTCGCCTTAAGCAGCGGGAGCACGTTGTGCCGCATATACGCACGTAGATAGTGGGTATCGGTGTTGGTGGCATCCTCATGCCAGTCCAGACCACGAGCCTTCAGCCAGTCTTTGAGCTGGTCATGCGTGTAGTCAAGCAGCGGACGATAAATCAGCCCGCGATGCCTGGGAATCGACGCCAGGCCGCTCATACCGGACCCGCGCATTACGTTCATCATGAACGTCTCCGCACGGTCGTCAGCCGTGTGTGCCGTTAAAATCTTTGTCTTCTGGCGAGAAACCCCCTGTTTAGCGCAAAGTTTTTGAGCGAGTTCTCGCGCAGCGTTATACCGCTCCCGACGACCCGCTTCTTCCACGTTACCGTCACGCTCCTGCGCAAGCTTTGCCACGTCCACACGAAGCACGGTACAGGGAATGCCCAGCGAGTCGCAAGTCTCTTGAACAAAGTGCTGGTCAGCATCTGCATCTTCGCCGCGAAGCAAATGATTTACGTGCAACACATGCAGGCGCTCTTTTGCAACGCGCGCAAGTCCTGCGCCATCGCCGAGGTCAAGCGGCTCCGTTGCTGCCATGTGAAGCAGCGCCATCGAGTCGGCTCCACCCGAGACCATAAGGATGACGGGCGCGGCAGCCTGGCCTCGACACTGGCTGTCTGCCTGACCTCGACGCTGGCCATCTACCTGATCTTTTGCAGTGAGAGTGTTCTTTTTATTGAAGTATGCGTGTACGGATGGCACTTAGCACCAATTTCTGTCCGGTGTGTTTGTTACAGTTATACCCGAAAGTTACTCAGTAGAAAGAAATTCATGAATCCCACGTTTCGCCTACATATTCTTGCCAGCGGATCAAAGGGCAACTGCAACCTATTAGAAACGCCTGATGGTCTCATTATGATTGATTGTGGAATCTCTAGAAAAGAAATTCTGCGTCGGTCTAAAGAACTGAACGTTACTCTGTCTAAGCTCGTGGCTATCTTTATTACGCACGAGCACACCGACCACGTCTCAGGTCTTTCGGTAGTCAGTAAAACTTTTGATGTTCCTGTGTTTGCTACAACAGGAACTGCCGCCGCGCTCTCAAGAAGAAGCTCCTGCTCAAGTGTCACCTTTACCCTTGTTGACCAGGCGGGCTCTGTCCATATTGATGCCGCGCCAGACATTGAGGTAAGCACGTTCCCAACCTCGCATGATGTTTGTGAGCCCGTGGGCATACGCTTTGATTTTCTCGCTGGTCCTGATAGACGCATCATAGACTCTGTGGGCTACTGCACCGACACGGGCGTTCTGACGCCCGAGGCTCTCGAATATCTTTCCGACGTGCGCATTCTTGCTATCGAGTCCAACCATAATGAGCACATGCTGCTCACAGGTCCTTATCCGTACGTGCTCAAGCAACGAGTCCATGGAGACTCCGGTCACCTGTCAAATGAGTACACCGCGCAGGCGTTGTCGCAGCTTGTGGGCCCAAATACCCGCTGTGTGGTTGGCATGCACCTTTCTCACGAGAATAACCGTCCAAGCGTCGCTGTGAGAACGCTTGCTGAAGCGGTTGGCGCACAGCCTCTCAACGATGCGTTTACCGAGGCGCAGACTCCCGACGGTTCCCTCGCTATCTGTGTTGCCAGCCAAGATTGGCCGATGTCGCTCTAACTGCGCGTTTGCCGCATCACCGTGCGGACCGCTGCGACAACAAAAAAGCGAGAAAACCTTGGAGTTCCAAGATCTTCTCGCTATGCGAGGTGCCTGTAATCGGGCGTTGAACAGGCACGTCTAGCCGTACGCCCGGCTACAGCTATGCGTGCCTGGCAGGTCAACTACCAGGTACCTTGCTACTTGAGCAGGAGCTTGGCTGACCACCAAAGCAGCTGCTCAGATGTTCTAGTGTTAGTCGATCGCAATCTTTGTGACGCTAGCCTGCTGATCCTGCTTTGGAACAGTGATGGTCAGAATGCCGCCATCAAGCTTTGCGGTCAGGCCCTCTCGAGCTGCGTCCTTCAGATACACGCCGCGGGTTGCCTGCCACTCAGAAGATTCTTTGTGCAGGTAGTTCTTGGCCTTCTCCTCCTCAGACTCCTTGCGAGTAGCGGTAATTGAAAGCCTACCTTCGTTGAGCTCAACGTCAATGTTCTCCTTGGAAACGCCAGGAAGCTCAGCTGTTACCACGTAAGACTGACCCGCATCCTCAACGTTCATAACAAAAGCATCGGACGAGACGGAAGACAGAGCGGAATAAGGCGCATCAAAAAAAGAATCAAATGAGCCAAAAGGCCACGTGCTCAGATTCCTTGCAATACGATCATAGGGAACTACATTCTTCATAGTAACCACTCCTTTACTGGTAGATGCCGTTATTGGCACTTCGTTGTTCATTGGTTGTTATACCCTGCTTACACAAATTTATACAACTTTTTATAAAATTTCTAAGTCTGTATGACTGAGATTATTCTGTGAATATGTACTGCACAAATACGCGTCGGCACCGCTTCACGCACCTACCAAATATCCAAGGCAAAACTGTGCAGGATTACACGAGCTGCGGTATCATGTTTTATATCAATGTTTTGCGAGACTACGACAAAAGGATCATCGTGGACACCTCGAACAACCTTGAAGATAACGTTTTACCTGCGGATCAGGACTTTCGTTCTGATAATCAGCAGGACTTTGGATACGCTAAATCTTTTGAGCAGGAAGCTCAACCAGCCGATGGGGCCGAGCTTCACGCAACTGGCGCGCAGCACTTCTCGATATCTGAAGCTTCCGGGCACGAAGGTGAAGGCGCTGCAAAGCAGCCATACGTTCGCCAACACCGCCATCACAAAACCGTGGAGCCTATCAGCGACTTCACAATGCCAGGCGAGAAGCTCGAACTTCCCGAGAACCATGCCGCTGGCTTTGAGTCCAGCAAGGGTTCTTACGCGAAGAAGGGTTGGCGCAAGCCAAAGAACGAGATTGCTCACCTTCGCAAGGACGTCCACTACGGCCAGTTCCTGCAGGTTCCTAAGGGTCAGCGCGACATCTTTGTCAGAAAAGAGCGCCGCTCAAATGCAGGTTCGCTGATTGCCGCCATTATCGTTTTGGCCATCATCGCCACAGTTTTCTATTTCCTTTGGACCTGGATGTCCGCCAACTGGGGCGTCGCTGTCCGCTAAACTGCAAGGCGACAAACCTCCCGACGCGCGCCTGATTTCTGCAAAGAATCTATAACTTTTGCCTGAAAAAGTAAAAGAATCGGTGGATTTTGCCTAATTTCATCAAAGAATCTGTGTTCCAAACACAGATTCTTTGCACCTTTCAGGCTCACAATCATGAACGTAACGCCAAGCCGCACGCAAAAAGCCGCTGATACGTCATGTACCAGCGGCTTTTATTTGTAGCGCTCAGCGTGAGGCGAGAAATCCGTGCGCTCGTAGCGCGCCTGGCGAGAAAACCCTATCGTCTAGCTCCAGGGATCGCGCTCAAAGAGAGGCTCGCTCACGGGACGACGATCGGAGTACGGGTCATAACCATCATCGTCCTCGTTTTCCGCGCGCGCAAACTCCGGGTCAACAACCTGCGCTTTCTTGGAATCCGTGTCCTTGTGCGCGGCGTCCTTGTGCACTGTGGCTTGCCCCGCAATCTGCCCTGCAACCTGCACCGCGTCCTTGTGCGCTGCGACCCGCCGCACTGCAGCCTGCAGCTCGGGTTTCTCGACCCTCTTTGCCTTATCACACATGTGCAGCCTCATTTACTTCTTGCGAGCAACCAAGTTGCCGTTCTCGTCAGTATCAACCAGAACAGTATCACCCTCATGCAGCTCACCTGCAATAATCAAGTTTGCTACCTGATCAACAACACGACGCTGAATCAGTCGCTTCAGGGGACGAGCGCCGTAAACAGGATCCAGACCGTCAAGAGCCAGCGACTGCTTTGCAGCCTCAGAAAGTTCCAGCGTCATGCGCTCGTTAGCAAGCCTGCTACGAACATCCTTGAGCTGAATGTCCACAATGCGCTCAATGTCCTCAAGACCCAGAGGCTGGAAGATTACCACGTCATCGATACGGTTCAAGAACTCAGGACGGAAGGAGCTACGCAGCGCCTCCATAACCTGCTTTCTTGACTCCTCGTTAAAGCCTTCCGCGCCGGCACCAGCAATGAACTGCGAACCAACGTTACTGGTCATGATAATGATAGTGTTCTTGAAGCTCACTACCCTACCTTGACCATCGGTTAGGCGACCGTCGTCCAGCACCTGCAGCAAGATGTTGAAGACATCAGGATGAGCTTTCTCCATCTCGTCCAGCAAGATGACGGAATATGGATGCCTGCGAACTGCCTCGGTGAGCTGGCCTCCCTCGTCATAGCCTACGTATCCTGGAGGCGCGCCAATGAGACGCTGGACCGAGAACTTCTCCATGTACTCAGACATATCAATGCGGATCAGCGAACGCTCGTCGTCAAATAGCAGCTCTGCCAGCGCCTTTGCTAGCTCAGTCTTACCTACGCCGGTTGGGCCCAAGAAGAAGAAGCTGCCCAGAGGCTTGTTTGGATCTGCCAGACCTGCGCGAGAACGGCGGACTGCTGCTGCAACTGCGGAAACAGCGTCGTCCTGACCAATAACACGCAGGTGAAGCTGGTCCTCAAGGTTCTTGAGCTTGTCCATCTCGCCCTGCATCATCTTGGACACTGGAACTCCTGTCCACGAAGAAACCACCTCGGCAATCTCGTCTGTGGTGACCTCTTCCTTGAGGATTCCGCCGTCTTCCTGTTTGGCGAGAAGTGCTTTTTCTGCCTCATTGTATTTACGTTCAAGCTCTGGAATGGTGCTGTAACGAAGCTCGGATGCCTGCGCCAAATCACCCTCACGGGTCACGCGCTCCATCTGCGTCTTTGCGTCCTCAATCTGGGACTTCAAGTCCTGTACCAGGTCAATTGCCCTGCGCTCATTCTGCCAGTTGGCCTTCATGCCATCAAGCTTTTCCTGCGTCGTAGCAATCTCTGCGCGGAGGTTTTCCAGTCGCTCCTGAGAAGCAGCGTCCTCTTCTTTCATCAGAGCCTGCTCCTCAATCTGCATCTGAGTGAGCTGACGATCAACCGCATCAATCTCTGCTGGCATAGAATCCAGCTCCATACGAAGCCTTGATGCCGCCTCATCTACCAGGTCAATTGCCTTATCTGGCAAGAATCGATCAGAAATGTAGCGGTTAGAGAGGTCTGCTGCCGCAACCAGGGCGGAGTCCGTAATACGGACGCGGTGGTGCTGCTCGTACTTCTCTTTAAGACCACGCAGGATAGAAATGGTGTCTTCAACAGAAGGCTCGGAGACAAGTACGGTCTGAAAACGGCGCGCAAGAGCAGCGTCTTTCTCGATGTACTTGCGGTATTCATCCAGTGTAGTAGCACCAATTGCACGAAGTTCGCCACGAGCAAGTGCTGGCTTCAAGATGTTACCAGCGTCCATGGATCCCTCGGAAGCACCAGCGCCTACGATGGTATGAAGCTCATCGATGAAGAGGATAATCTGGCCGTTAGACTTGGCCACCTCTTTTACCACGCTCTTCAAGCGGTCCTCAAACTCACCGCGATATTTTGCGCCTGCTACTAGGGCAGACATGTCAAGCTCAACAAGCTCTTTGTCGCGCAAGGTGCTTGGAACGTCGCCGGAAACAATACGCTCTGCCAGGCCTTCCACAATTGCGGTCTTACCAACACCAGGTTCGCCGATAAGAACAGGATTGTTCTTGGTGCGGCGGCTCAGAACCTGAATGGTACGGCGAATCTCTTCGACGCGACCAATAACTGGATCAAGCTTTCCTTGACGAGCAAGGTCGGTCACGTTGCGACCGTACTGCTCCAAAGCCTCAAACTGCGGCTTTGCATCCTGAGAGGTTACGCGTTCATCGCCACGAAGCTCGTTGTAGACCTCTTCCACGCGCTTAGCAGTAACGCCGGCGTCGCGAAGAATCCTACCTGCGTCAGTGTTATCATTTGCCAGCGCAGTGAGCAGATGCTCGGAGGTAACGTAGGAATCGCCCAGCTTGGTGGCAAGCTTCTCGGCCTCGTTGATAACCTTGAGAAGGTCGTTGCCAATGCCAATCTGTGCTCCGCTTACCTTTGGAGCCTTAGAGATCGCCTGGTCTACCTGCGTGGCAATTGCATCAGGATCTGCGCCAATCTTCTCCAAGATAGAACGCAGGTTGCGCTCATTGCTGTCCAGCAGCACCTTGAGCAGGTGTGTTGGTGTAACCTCGGAAGCCTCTACATCACCAGCAATACCAAGAGCTGCCTGCAGTGCTTCCTGGGCGGTTACGGCCCATTTATCTAGTCTCATATAATCACCCTCCTACCCCAAACAAAATCGTGCCGGGGACTGAATCTTCATCGGATTCTATATACCCCCAAGCACGACTTTTAATACATATCTAAGTGTGTTTATAGTAGATTTTCTTATCGCACTATGCTGAGCTTTTGCAACCGTGCGTTGAGCTTTTCCGCCACGCAGCTTTGAGCTTTGCGTCCTATTTCGCACCTTATTGCTTCTAAAATTCAGCCTCTTCATAGACCAGATTTTGTTCAGTTTCTATTGTCGAAAAAAACTTGGCAGGTGTAAGCACTGGTATATCCGAGCGAACAAAATCTGCCGCGTTTCTAGTGACAATGTAATCTGCCTTTATCTTTTTTGCTGCGCGCCAAATAAGACAGTCTTCAAAGTCTTCCCACTGCTCAGAAAGCGCATTTGAAATATCCGCTCCATCAAGAGAACACGCGTTGAGCAGTGGAGATACTTCTTTTAGGATTTCTTGCATGTGAGCAGAGCCGTGAGCCTTAGCGCCCACATAGTAGAGATCTGTATATGACTGAGCTGCTATCCACAGCTCAGCATCCCTAAACTGCTTCATTATAAAAAGCTTTTTTGCATCAGCAAGAAACTGTTCCCTGCACAAAAAGACGTCCAGCAAAACGTTAGTATCAATCAAGAGCTTCATAGTCATGTGACCTCCACTCGCTGATTGCCTTTTTGTAGGTGCTGTCTCCTAAATCATTCCAAAATGATGCTGGCGCGGGAACTGAAATCTTTCCAAAAAGCGCCGAGAGCTGCTCTTTGTCCTTCTCGCTCAATTGACGAGAAGAACCTTTGGCAGAAGATTCCAACGAAGCGCTTTCATGAGCATCAGGAAGCCTGCCTGTCACCAGCACATATTCAAAGGCTGCATTAATCAGCTGGGTGGTGTTTGACCCAAGCGATTCAAGAATCTCGGAAACCTGATTTTTAACTTCAACAGGAATACGGGCAGTTACAATGTTGTCCATGGCCACCCCTTTACCTAGTTATATCATGGTATTCACGTATTACAACTAGGTCAAGGAGCACTGATTAAACAGTTTCTGACTGGATGTTTCCGTCTTTTAAAACAAGGGAATAAAAGCGTTCTCTTATTTCAGGGGTCACTTGATGAGACGTTATAATAACGGTTCTTTCCTTATCTTTTAAGATCAAATCAATGAGGCTCTGAACTGAGTCGGCATCCAAATGAGCAAAGCTCTCGTCATAAATCACAATTTGTGGCTTAAACAAAAAGATTCGCGCAAGAGCAAGCCTCTGTCGTTCTCCACCAGAAAGACTGCTTCCGGCTTGATCAATCACATGGTCAATTCCGTCTGGATATCTGGTGAGAATCTCAGAAAAGCCCGATTTCGTAATAGCGTCAATAATTTCTTCATCAGTAAAGTCATGGCAAAACAACGTTACGTTATCCCTGATAGTTGCATTAAAAATAAACGTTTGCTGAGAGCAAGGGATTATGAATCGAGCATATTGCTCACTTTTGAAGTGCTTGATTGGCACGCCATCCAAACAGATGTCTCCGTTATCTGGGCTTAGAGTATCCGTTAATAGTTTGATTAGTGTTGTTTTTCCACTTCCCGAACTTCCTTCTAGAAGATACTTTCCGCCATGTTCCAAATTAAAACTAATATTCGATAAAACTAATTTGTCCTTGTCATAGCCATACGAAACGTGATTGACCGTTAGATTTGCAAAACGTTCAGGGGTATTTTCTGCCCCACTTTCTGTAACTGGGGCTTCATTAAGAAGCGTTTGTATTTTAGTAATTATCTCTTTTGCACTTCTCATATCAGTAATTGAATCACTTATGTTTTGAATAGGATTTGCTATGTAGACAACAAGCTGAGATGCCGCAACCATCATTCCTACTGTCATTAATCCATTAAGGGTAAGAATGGCGCCAATAAAATAAATTCCAATGTAAATAATTTGACCCACAGTAAATGAAAGTAAGCGAGCTAAAGAACTAAAGTACCGAGCACCAAATTTCTGCTTCTCCCAAGCCTGATTCGCACTACTCATGGCAACCCGTGAGGCCTCTGTTAGATGAAAGCTCCTGAGCAGATCAAACCCTTCAAGATGCTCATTTGCTGTAGCAATAAAATGCTCAGCTGACTCAGACTGTGCTTTTCGTTTATTAGAAATAATTCCAGACATTGTGTTAGGAACAAACATCTGAACAGCTATCATGCATAAAATGAACAGTACGAGCCACGGTGAAATAAACAGCAAGAGTATTAGACTTACTACGCCAGAGAAGACATCTATCAAGAGATCAATAAAGACGCGGAAGTATGTTTCCTCAAGTAAATCAAGATCGTTAGTAAGGATTGAGAGCCAATGACTTGTATTGAATGAGTGAAACTCAGGAATTGAACGATTGAATATCTTTGTAATCAGTTCATTGCGTAAATGCATCTGGCAGCCCTGTATAACTGACCAGCGCAAACGTCTGCAAATTAAGTCGATAACAAAATAGCAGAATATATAAAGGCCAAACCAGAGCCCATCATTCAGTGCATCCGACAAATTGCCATCCATGGCAAGATTAACGGATTGAAGCATTACAAATGAAAGTGCAATTTCAAACAAACTACTTAAAAGAGAGAAGACTACAAAGAATATTAGTTTGCTCTTTTGTTGAGCGTAAAGGTATTTAAGCATGCCATCTCCCTTAAAAGAGATTTCGTTTTAAAAAGGTTATGACTGCATGTGGTATTCGGTATTCGGTATTCGGTATTCGGTATTCGGTATTCGGTATTCGGTATTCGGTGTTCGGTAAATGGTAACCAAACAAAAAACCAACTCCCCGTGTTTACTCGCGGAGAGCTGGTCGTCTTATTAGTAACAATTTGCCTCGTTGTCTTACGATTCCTTTGGCTGCGTCGGGTCGCCCTCGGTTTCGGCGTCAGAAGGAACGGAGCTTGGCATACCAAACAGACGCTGCATCACCATCTCTGGGCTGGTCTCGCTATAACGAACAAGCGAGGTGATGCGCTCGCGCATGTGGTACTCGTGCAGCTCATCCTCAAGCACGCGAATGCGTTCACGCAACTCATCGATAAGATCGTCCTTCTCGAGAGCTCGTTCACGCATGTCCAAAATGCGCACAACGCCAGCAAGGTTGATACCCTCGTCCGTCAACTTTGAGACAAGATTAAGACGGTCAATGTCCGCGCGAGAATACAAGCGCGTATTACCCCTGGAACGGCCGGGGCTAATCAGGCCCTTCTGCTCGTACACGCGAAGCGTCTGCGGATGCATGCCCGTGAGCTCGGCCGCAACGCTAATCATGTAGAGCGGCTTGTTACGACCGTCATCCTTCTTTCGAGCCATTACCGCTCCTCTCGGTAGCTGCGCTCGTCGGCGTCAAGCAACGCCTGAAGAGCGTCTCGCTCCTTCTTGGAAAGTTTTGTTGGAACTTTAACGTCCACCGAAACATACAGCGCACCGCGAGTCGCAGGATCCTTTACGCGAGGAGCACCCAAGTTCTTGAACCTGAACGTTTTTCCGCTCTGTGTACCTGCGGGAACCTTGAGTCGCACCGTAGTTCCGTCAGGCGTTGGCACGTCAACCGAAGTACCCAAAGCTGCCTCGTAAATGCTCACTGGCAGCTTCATGCGCACGTCAGCACCATCTCGCGAGAAGACCGGATGAGCTGCAACGTTGATGGTAACCACAAGGTTGCCTCGTGGACCGCCGTTAACGCCGTACTCGCCGTGCTTCTTGTAACGCAGCTTCATGCCATCGTAAGCACCAGCTGGCACTTTGATGGTCAGCGACTGCTCCTCACCAGTTGAAGGCACGCGATACGTTGCCTTGCGAGAAGTTCCCTTAAACGCCTCGTCAAACGATACGTTTACGGACATAGTAAGGTCGCTGCCTGCAACTGGACGGCTTGCTCGCCCACCAAAGATATCGGCAAAGTCAAAGCCGCCGGCTCCCGCACCAGCACCGCCACCAAAGCCGCTAAAGAAATCGGCAAAATTGGCGCCGTTTACGTTGGTGGTATAGGTGAACCCACCCTGGCGACCACCAAATCCACCTCCAGGAATACCGCCAAATGCGAGCATTTGGTCATATTCCTGGCGTTTCTTATCGTCAGAGAGCGTGTTGTACGCTTCCGAGATCTCCTTGAACTTGGCTTCATCGCCACCTCTATCAGGGTGGTATTTAGCTGCAAGTTTTCTAAACGCTTTTTGAATATCAGACTTCGAGGCGTCGCGCTTCACGCCAAGAACGTCATAAAAAGTCTTACTGCCTGCCATTCAGCACGGCCTCCTCTCTAAAACTACTCTGTCTTACTCAGCTGCACCGTCAGTAGCTTCTGCACTGTCCGCAGCATCAGCGCTGTCTGCGGCTGCGCCGTCTGCAGCTTCTGGCTCTGCTGGACGCTTTGGGCCACCGTGAGTAACAACAACCATCGCAGTGCGAATATCCTTGCCTCCCATGCGATAACCCTTTTGATACACCTGAGCAACGGTTTCATCATATGCCTCGGTGTCATCAATCTGGCTCACTGCCTGGTGAGATAGAGGATCAAAAGCCTCGCCAACAGGATTGACTACCTCAACGCCCTCTTTGCTCAAGACGCTCACAAGCTTGTTGCACACCGCGGAGACGCCCTCAACAAACTGCTTGGCTGCAGGGTCAGTCAGGTTGTCTGCGTGCTCAATTGCGCGCTCCAAGTCATCAATGACAGGGAGAAGATCAACTACCAGCTTCTCTGTTGCACGCTGTCGCTCATCAAGACGCTCCTGAGCGGTACGACGACGGTAGTTATCCCAGTCAGCCTGCAGGCGCAAGAAGCGATCGTTTGCCTCAGCTGCCTGCTGCTTAGCAGCCTCAATCTGATCAGAGACCGAGTCCAGCTCGTTCTGCAAACGGTCACGTTCCTGAGCTACATGCTGGGCGTCGGCAGCAATCTCTGCCTCTGCCGTCTCTTCTCCACGACGAATTGCCTCAGCAATCATCTCTTCTTCGGTCATCGGACGGCCTGCACCTACTGTGCCAGCTGCGCCTTTGGCAGCGGATTTGTTGCCGTCAAGCGTCTGACTTGCGGAACCATCCTCCACAACGCCGACGGCGGCTACGGTTTCATCACCGTTATTCTCGTTATCAAAGGTAGTGTCAACCTTGTTCTGGTCTTCTGTTGCCACTGCCATCACCTCCCTATGTGTAGAAGGCGGCTAAACGTTTCCGCCAGCCGCCTCCGAGTCGTATCACATTGTCTACCAGTTGCTGCACCAAGTTACCCAAGCGCATATGCCGAGAAACTCAGATTAGTTCTGGTTCTTATTGTCGTCGACAACCTCGTAGTCTGCATCAACAACATCTGGCTCAGAAGGGTTGCTTGCTGCGTCGTTGTTGCCAGCAGTCTGAGCCTGAGCGTCTGCGTAGACAATCTCTGCAAGCTTCTGGCCAACCTCGGTGAGCTTCTCGCCAGCCTTCTTGATTGCCTCAATGTCGGAGCCATCAAGTGCGGTCTTTGCCTCAGCAACAGCCTCTTCAACAGCCTTCTTCTGATCCTCAGGGACCTTATCGCCAAGGTCTTTGACGGTCTGCTCGGTGCTGTATGCCAGGGAGTCTACCTGGTTGCGGACCTCAATCTCGTCCTTGCGCTTCTTGTCTTCCTCAGCGTGGGACTCTGCGTCCTTGACCATGCGGTCAACTTCCTCGTCGGACAGGGCAGTGGAGCCAGAAATGGTAATCTCCTGGGACTTGTCAGTTGCCTTGTCCTTAGCGGTAACCTTCAGGATGCCGTTTGCATCGATATCAAAGGTAACCTCAATCTGAGGGATACCACGCTGAGCAGCAGGAATACCGGTAAGGTTGAACTTACCAAGGCTCTTGTTGTCAGAAGCCATCTCGCGCTCGCCCTGGAGGACGTGAATCTCAACGGAGGTCTGGTTGTCAGCTGCGGTGGAGTAAACCTTTGTGCTGGAGGTTGGGATGGTGGTGTTGCGGTCGATGACCTTGTCAACAACGCCGCCAAGGGTCTCAACGCCCAGGGACAGTGGGGTTACGTCCAGAAGCAGGATGCCAGAGACGTCACCGGTAAGAACGCCGCCCTGAACGGCTGCACCGTCTGCAACAACCTCGTCTGGGTTGACGGACATGTTAGGCTGCTTGCCGGTCATGCTCTTGACCAGGTCCTGAACAGCCGGCATACGAGTGGAGCCGCCAACCAGAATGACCTCGCTAACGTCGGAGAGCTGAAGGCCCGCGTCCTGGAGTGCCTTGGTTACAGGAGCCTTGCAGCGGTCGAGAAGATCGCGGGTGATGCGCTCAAACTCTGCACGAGTCAGAGTGTAGTCAAGATGCTTAGGACCAGTTGCATCTGCGGTAATGAATGGCAGGTTAACCTGTGCCTGCTGAGCGCTGGAGAGCTCCTTCTTAGCATTCTCTGCAGCCTCCTTGAGACGCTGAAGTGCCATTGGGTCCTTGCGGAGGTCAATGCCGTTATCGGAGTTGAACTTGTCTGCAAGCCAGTCGATAACGCGCTGATCCCAGTCATCGCCACCCAGGTGGTTATCGCCGTTGGTTGCAAGAACCTCAACAACGCCGTCTGCAAGGTCAAGCAGGGAGACGTCGAAGGTACCGCCACCGAGGTCGAAGACGAGAACCTTGTGGTCCTGGTCCTTCTTGTCCAGACCGTAAGCAAGAGCTGCTGCAGTTGGCTCGTTGACGATACGCTGAACGTTGAGGCCAGCAATCTTACCTGCGTCCTTGGTTGCCTGACGCTGTGCGTCGTTGAAGTATGCTGGGACAGTAATGACAGCGTCGGTTACAGGCTCACCGAGGTACTTCTCGGCGTCTGCCTTCATCTTTGCAAGGGTCATAGCGCTGATCTGCTCTGGGGTGTAGTCAACGCCGTCAATCTCAACGACTGCGCGACCGTCGGTGCCAGCCTTAACCTTGTAAGGGACAGTCTTGATCTCAGACTGAACCTCGTCAAACTTGCGGCCCATGAAACGCTTAATGGAGAAGACAGTGTTTACAGGGTTGGTAACAGCCTGGTTCTTTGCTGCCTTACCAACAATGCGGTCACCGTCAGCGCGGAAGCCGACGACGGAAGGAGTTGTACGGTCTCCCTCTGCGTTAACGATAATAGTTGGCTCTCCACCCTCGAGAACAGCCATAGCTGAGTTTGTAGTACCCAGGTCAATTCCAAGAATCTTGCCCATTGTGAATCATCCTTTCCTATGTACGTGTTCCGTTTGGCGAGAAACCCCACAGGTAGATGACCTGAAAAAGGGTACAAGCTAACCGCGAACACATACTGTGTTTCTGCTTTACGGTTTTGCTTATACCCCTATGTCTGACTTATATACATAATCTAAGTCAGTTTGTAGTAGATTTTTTCACCGACGTTTTGTAGCTGCTGGTGAATTGATGTTTAAAACGTTTTACACTCGCAAATAGAATTCAAATATTCAGCTATAACTTCAAAATTATTTGTGTCAATCTGTCTAATAAATTCTGATCCGATTACTGCCCCATCAGCGCCATTTGAAAGCACCTCTTTTATACCCCTATTGTCTTTGATGCCAAACCCTACAAAAGCAGGCAAATCGGAAAACTTTCTTAGCCTTTTGATCGTCTCGATATACGCATGCTGACTTGATAAGTCTCCTCCTGTTTTACCTGCAGCAGAGACCACATATGCAAAATGAGTAGATTCGTTGATAGCTTGTTCTATCTCTAAATCCGACATAGATTCAGAGAATATTCTTACAATTCCTGAGTAATCATTGCGAGATTGAACACCGTCAACACAAAGAACTGCATCGTAAATCCAATAAGGCAGCTCTTTAACTTTAAAGTTTTCCAATCCTTCTGCATAAGTCATAAGCACAATACGTGAGGAAAAAATCTTCCTAACTTTAAGGAGCTCTTCTCGAACAACGTCAGTATTTAGCATAGGCAACGTTAGTTTATGCGTCTTTTTGATTGTCTCTCCATCCATAAAAGGATTACTCACCGGTAGACCAATCTCAACACATCCGATACCGTGTCCTTCAATTTCTTGAAGGACACGGTAGAACATTTCCCAATTTGGGTACCCCAGCGGCAAGTACAGCGCCAGTTTTCTTGCTAGTTCATTGTGCTCATTACTGCTGGAATACTTTTGCATCAGAGATCCTTAGAATGGAAGAGCGTGAAGAATGTAGCCAAGAAGTGGACCATATACGCAATAGTCGGTCTCAGAGAGAATACGCATGATTGGCTCATAAGATCCAACAAATGGCAGAAGCAGAGCCTGACCAAAAATAAGGATAAGACCATTAGCAAGAGAGCCAATTACCGCACCCCTAGCACCACCATGAGCATTACCAAAAATTGCTGTTGCTGCACCAGTAAAGAACGTTGGAATAAGCGCTGGGAAAACAATAATTGGATATCCAACTGCAGCAAGAATTACCATGCCTACAAGTCCAGATAGAAGACTGCAAAGGAATCCAACAATCACGCAAGTTGGATAACCTGGGAACAGCAGCGGAACATCCAGACCAGGCTTTGCTCCAGGGATAATCTTATCTGCAATACCGTGGAATGCTGGAATGATCTCTGCAAGCATCATTCGTACGCCAGTAATAATAACAGTAATCCACATACCAAAGCTAATACCCTGAAGAATTGAATAGACCAAGACGTCTTGTCCTCCAGAAATGTTTTCCATAACCCATGCAGGATCTGCAACAATGCTTACGCAAAGGAAGAGCAAAGTCATTACCAGCGTTAGAGCAATGGTCATCTCGCGAAGGAAAGCAAACTGCTTTGGAATTTTGATCTCTTCGAGGTCATGCTCTTTGTTACCAAAAGCTTTTGCAAGATATGTAGAAATCAGCAGACCGGTAGAGCTTGAATGAGCAAGAGTAATCTCTTCTCCACCCTTAACACCTTTAATGCAGTGATTAACGTAAGCGCAAGAGAAGGTCATATAGCATCCGAGAAGTACTGAACCAACTGCTACAATTCCCCAGAAATCAAGCGGTGTGTTGTACTTAAGGAGTGCGGCAATCAGGCCCGCAAAAAAGAATGCTACATGTGCTGAAAGATGAACAAACTTGAATTTTGTAAATCTAGCCAAAAGTAAGTTGATCAAAAATCCGAATGCAAAAATAAGAGAGAGCTCTGTGCCAAGATCGGTCATATATTCAGCGCTAGCAGTGCCAATATCTGTGGCAGGAACAGAGCCATTTCCAAAAGCTTTTCCAATCATTGTTGCCAAGGGCAAAAGCGCCATTCCAAGCGTTTGCCCTCCAATATTGACCATTGTAAAGCCAATCATCGCTTTAATCGCAGATGGAAGAAGCTGGCTCCACTGTCTCTTCATTGCAATCATTCCAATTACAACGACTAGTCCAATGATAAATACTGATTGGCTTAGATAATGATTGACGATGTAAAGAAAAATCTCCATGACACTATCCTTCCATCTGGCTAATGTGCTGCATTAGCTGGTCTTTTAGATATGCTTTATCCATCATGTTGTCGATGCGAATTATTGGAACAGAAGTTTCCCTCAGTGCATCAGCAAAATCTGATGTAGTAATAACTAGATCATATGCAGATGGGTCTACGGAGCCGATATCTGACGCGTCAACAGCTCCGTCAATTCCTTCGGCATCTAAAATCTGCTGGGTAAATAGTCTCATCATCATACTACTGCCTACACCAGCGCCACACACTGTTACAACTTTAATCATAATTACCTACCTCCTACTTGTAATTGCGATTACTTCAGCAGCTTTGTCTGCTTTTAAAATTTTCTGAACATTTTCTTCATCGCTTAGAAGCTCTGCCAAATCTGCAAGCGCGTTCAAATGTGTTTGATGATCAATTGCACAAAGAGCAACTACCAGTTGTACTGGGTCATTCTTTGGGTGTCCAAAATTTACTGGCTGCTCAAGAGTGATGAGCGAAAAGCCAATACCTAGAGCACCTTCTTCTGGTCTTGCATGAGGCATAGCGATACCTGGAGCAATAACAATATAAGTTCCGTTGATTCGGACATTTTCGATCATTGCCTCAATGTACTCTTCCTTTGCAACACCTTTCTTTACTAGTAATCTTCCGGCCTCTCTAACTGCATCGTCACTATCCTTGGCACAATAATGTGTCTCAACTAAGTCTTCTGTAAGGACCTCTTCTAGCATTGGGAAATACCTCTCTTCTTTATCCTGTTTAGGTAAAAAACCTAAATACTCTTCAAGTTTTCGCTTCAAGATCTCTTCATCAGATTTACTAAGGACAATCGTTTGAGAAATAATAGACATAATTTCATCTGGGGAAATAATTCTTTCGCTCACTCTGAGAACATTTTCAATTTTTCTTTGATCTCTCAAATCAAACTGAGGAGAAACTTCAACAACCTTGACATTCTTAGACGTAAAAGGAAACGTACTGACGACAAAATCAACGCTGTGACTTTCCAGCCATTTCTGTGCTTCATTCGATCCGAATGTTCCAAGTACCGAAACTTCATACTTTGACTCTAACCTTGAAGACACTATTTCAGATGTAGCTACACCGGCGTGACACACTACGATAACCTTAGGTCTCAGCTCAATAGGCTTTTTTGTTCTTTCCTGGGAAGCCATAAAGAACATAGTAAGAAATGCAATTTCGTCTTCAGAAAAAGATATTGAAAGCCCTTTTTCCAAAACAGAAATTGATTCAGTTGTTGCTCTATATAAGTCTTCGAACTCATTTATCACATAATCCAAAAGCGGATTGTATATTGCCTCTCCACTTACAGCACGCCAGTACGCAGGTCTTAAGTGATTTAATATACTTTCAAATAGCTTGTCATCATTAGAAAAAATTGACTCTGTAACCAGTTGATCCATTTTGTCTATGAATTCAGATACTAAAATCCGTAACTTAATCCAGTTTTCGGAAATATAATCGCTCATTCCAACAACTGTTGATTCTCTAAACTTTGCTGAAAGGAAATACAGTTCATTCTCTGTAATTTCTTGACCATACAGTCCTTTTAATTGTTCTATACATTTATTTACTGCGCCATATTCAGGACTACCCAGTAAATCCTCTTTATCAATGTTACGAGGAAGGCAAAGTTGCTTATTTTCTTTAAATCTTGCAACAGATACAAGCATGTAAGCAATTAACTTTTGCTGAGCATTTTCTGAATATTCAACTTGAAGACAATTTGATATTTCATCTATCGAGTTCTTTATTTGATTGAGCTTCTCAGCATCTTGCTCACTTATAAACGCATATAAATACGGCCAATCTTTTGTTAAATAATCAGCAAAAAAGCCTCTTATTTTGAATTCATTACCTGCGACTGACACACCTTTGAAAGGAGTGGTGTCTAAACAGATGTCACTTCCAATGAAATTCCTTTTAATTTCATCCAAATCCCTCTGGATTGTATTTTTTGAAACCCCAACAACTTGCTGAAGCTCTGAGATTGAAATTTCCTTTGCCCACAAGATAACAAGGTCGAGAATAACCCGTCTTCTCATTTCTGGATCAAGATAAAAAATATCGTCTTTTTTCACCAGCTCTGAAAATTCAATTTCAATTGGAGCTTCATATATCAAAACACCTCTAGTATTTTGAATTGAGGTGTGACCTTGAGAAATCAAGAGTTGATTCAAAGTAGATAAGTCTTTATATACAGTTCGAGAAGATACATTGTGCTGCTCTGCAAATTTCTCGACAGAAATCTGCTCAGCTTCTCGACACAATATATTAAATAGATTTTCCACTCGACTTTTCATTTTATTTTCACCTCATAATTAGGTTATATGCCGTTCCAGGCTCGAACAAATATCATTTTATTCACCTACTTTGAAGTAGATGGGAAACCTTACATATATCAAAGTATTAATTATTTTTCTATTCAATCCGCTCTTTAACTAAAAAATAAAGCCTCAATGATTGCTCATTGAGGCCTTTCCTTTAAAACTAAATATTTTTACAGCCTTATCCCAATAATGTATCCCTACCGTAAACCTCACGCCACGCAGTAGAGAACTCATCAACAGCAATTTTTGTTCCAGGGTGATCCATCATTGTATAGACAATATCAGGTGGAAGAGTAACGGCATCAATACCTGCAGAAATTAGCGCATGAACCTGCTCAGTATTCTTAAATGATGCAGCAAGAATCTTGGAATTCAGTCCGTGGGTCTCAAGCATCTGCATAAGATCAAAAACTTGGCCAATACCATCGCCGTAATTGCACATACGGTTAACATAGGGAGCCAGGTAATCTGCACCGTTCATGGCCGCAAGAAATGCCTCATCAGCGGAATAGATAGCGGTTGCAAGAACACCAAGACCCTCGGACTTGAGCTGCTTAATTGCCTTGTAACCATTACGAGTCACAGGAATCTTCACGTAGGTATTCTCAGGACGAAGACCACAAATATAGCGAGCCTCTTCCAACATCTTCTGATAGTCAGTCGAAACAACCTGAACAAAGAATTTCTGGTCAGGAAGTAGATACTCCACAAACTCCTTGATTACCTGCTCAGGCTGCTTACCACTTCTAGTGATAATTGAAGGGTTAGTAGTAACTCCATCGATGGTTAAAAGCTCATCAAGTTGCTTGACAGCGTCGATATCAGCTGTATCCAGAATAAACTCCATGCTTGGCTTCCCTTCATCACTAGGGCATCTATGTACTAACAACTATTTTAGCCATTGTACTTCTCGCCATTAACTGCCATTCATCTTATCTATGCGCGGCAGTGTATGTGAAGGGCTAAGCGCTACTCAGAGTCTATTGCATCAACCAATGGAATCCTAATGGTAAACACAGAACCCTGTGGGGTATTTTCGGAGACTGTAATGGAGGCTCCATGTTGCTTTAAGATAGTTTTAACCAGCGAGAGACCAATACCCGCACCGCCAAATTCTCTAGACCTAGATTTGTTTACCCTGTAAAACGGCTCAAAGACAAGCTCTCTTTGCTCAGGCGCAATGCCCACTCCTGTATCGGCAATTGTAACAAGGCATTCTTGGCCCTCAGTCTCCAGGGCAATGTTGACTGACCCTTCTTTATGGTTATAGCGAATGGCATTTTCTACCAAATTATAAATAGCTCGGTATAACAGATTGGCATTTCCCTTAACAGTAAGATTTTGTGCCTCAGATTGCGTATCAGAATGTGCATTAATCTGCGTGTTAACCTGCACGTTGACCATATTATTTTGAGCGACCGATTCAAGATCATCCACAACTGTTGTAATTACTGCATCAAGAGAAACATCCTCAACCTCTCCAAGCTCAGATGTCTCTGTAAGCTCTAAAAGGTTGGCGATAATTGCAGACAAACGATCAATGTATGTCTCCATCGTGTCTACAAGCTCGTCATATTCACTCTGTTTGCGTTTCTTTTTCTTGAAAACGTCAAGCTTGGTTCGCAGTACCGCAATTGGCGTTCTGAGTTCATGAGCTGCACTAACCGAAAAACGACTCTGCATTGCAAATGCTTCATCTAACTGATCAGTCATTTGATTAAATGACTTAACTAGCTCCTGAACCTCTTCTCCACCGCCCTTAATCTCAATAGAATCAGACAACGTATTAGGACCAATTTCTTTCATGTGAGCAGAGAGTTGTTGAACTGGCTTAGTATAGTGACCTGCTAAAAGATAAGCTGCACAGCTGCCAGCAATAATCACAAAGAACAAAATACCCAACGCATCAAACAAAATAGAACGCTCAATAGCACCTACGTCTAAGACAATAGAAAGAGCTCCCTTGTTGATAGCATTAGCTGCTGCTAGTTCCAACAATTCAGACGTTGAGCGGTACACAAGCCAAGTTAAAACAACACAGCAACATACTAAGAGAGCCACCATAAGAAAGGTCAACTGAGCACGTATTGAGCGCATTGGCTTTGGGGCTATCTCACTTATCTTCATCATCGCTATCCTTCTTAAAGCAATAACCCTCTCCTACTTTGTTGGAAATTGGGTCATACCCAAGAGCTTCTCGTAACTTTTTTCTAATAGAGAAAATATGAACGCGCACGGAGTTACTAAATAAATCCACGTTGCTATCCCATGCATGAGCCATCAACTCTTCACTACTCACAACCGCCCCGGCATTTCGCATCAAATACTCCAAAATGGCAAGCTCTTTCTTGGTAAGGTTGACCTGAGCATCTCCAACAAAAACTTGTCGAGCCGTAGTATCAAATCGAAGTTCTCCCAATGTCAACGAAGCTTCTCCGTGAATATACTCACGACGCAAGAGCGTCCTAATACGAGCTTCCAGCTCACCAAACGCAAAAGGCTTAATTAGGTAGTCGTCAGCACCCGCATCCAATCCAACAATACGATCAGACACTGATGAACGCGCAGAAAGAATCAATACCTTGGTCTCTGAGTGCTCCGATCTAAGCGTGCGCAATAAATCCAGACCATCGATACCAGGAAGATTAAGGTCAAGCAAGATGAGGTCATATTGTTCAAGCTGAGCCATCTCAAGCGCCTGAGTGCCGTTGTCCACAAGATCAACGTAATAGCCATCAAGCTCAAGACCCTCTCCAATGGAGGCGAGAAGTTCTTTTTCGTCTTCTACCACTAGGATCTTCAAGTCTTCCCTTTCAAGTGCAGATTGATACCATTTGCAAGTATTAGAGTACGCCTGGACCAAGCTCAACTGACTCAGCCCAGACGTAATCTCTACGATATTTCAAATGCTAACCGATTGAGCTGTACGCGAGAAGTTCTTCTCACCGTATGCCGTAAGCGGTATGTAAGTTTCTAAGAACTACTTCGCCTGAGCAAGAGCCTGGTCAACACGCTTCTGGAGCTCGCTGCCCTGAAGCTTGGTAGCTCCACCAGTAATTGGGTCACCTACAAGCTTACCGTTCTGATCGATAACCATAGTGGTTGGGAATGCTGTCAGACCTTCAATAACATGGCCACCATCGCTATGTGGATCAAGTGCGAGGTTTCCGTAAGTAACACCCTGCTTCTTAAGGATATCCAGTGCTTCCTTCTTGGCATCATCTGTGTATGCAGCCTCTGCATTTACACCCAGAACATTGACACCCTTGTCTTTATAGGTCTCAGCCAGCTCCTGAAGCATTGGCATCTCCTGAATACAGCCAGTGCAGCCATTGAACCAGAAGGTCATAACGGTAACCTTATTCTGTCCAAAGACCTTGTTGTCATAAGTAGTACCGTTAGAGATATCTGTTGCCTTGAAGTCTGGGAAGGTGTCGCCGTCCTTGAGGTGAAGCTTTGATGCGGCCTCAGGTGGAACTGCACCGGAATTCTGCTGCTCGGCAGTTGGAGCAGTCGTATTGCCTGTGTTGCCAGCGTTGCCAGTGCCGCCAACGCTGCATCCAGCTAACGTAACTGCCATAACCAGGCCAACGACATACGTTAGGGATTTTGTTACAAATTTTTTCATTTCAGATTCCTTTCTGTCTTTTCTACGTATAAAACGTAGTGATACACATTTTTATAACAACTACTCACGAGGATTAGTCAGCGCTTTCTGCTTTCAGCGGTCACTTTTTTGAACTTGCTGTCTGGCAATTTGCCAAGTGCTTTGCTGAAGCAATCTTTTCCGAGTGCTCAATTTTCTTGTTGATTAACAAAAGCTTTGCGTCAATCGCATGAACAGGACAAGCTTTGATGCACTCTCCGCAACGAATACACTCAAGAGCCGCGTTATTCTTAGTAATATCTACGTCCATCTTGCATGTACGCGCACATTTTCCGCAGCTTACACAAGTCTCCTTATCAACTCGATACTGCAAAATCGAGATGCGATTAAACAGAGAATAAAAAGCTCCAAGCGGACAAATCCATTTGCAGAAGGGGCGGTAAAACATGATGCTCAACAGCACAATGGTGCACAAAATGCTGAACTTCATCGTAAAGAGTTTGCCAAGAGCCGCCTTAATGCTGCTATCTGCCAGAGAAAGCGGAATTGCTCCTTCCAGAATTCCCTGTGGACAAACATACTTGCAGAAATAAGGCTCTCCCATCCCTACAGCGTTTTGAATCAAAGCTGGTAAAGCCCAAACGAGCACAATCAAAATAGCGTATTTCAAATAACGCAAAGCTTTGAGCTTTTTAGTGCTGAATTTTTTAGGGAACGGGATCTTGTGAAGAAGATCTTGTACCCAGCCAAACGGGCATAGAAATCCGCAAACAAACCTGCCCAACAAAGTTCCGATAAGAATCAAAATACCCGTGATGTAATACGAGAAACTGAATTTAGATGACCCAACCACCGCCTGAAATGCTCCAATGGGGCAAGCTCCCGTGGCTGCTGGACAGGAATAGCAATTAAGTCCAGGGACACAGACTGACTTTGCAGGACCGGTATAGATGGTTCCCTTAACAAAATTTGGCAGGTGAGGATTGGTCAAAAATGCTGCACATGCCTGTACGAATCCTCTTTTGGTGACGAATTTCCACACTTTCTTTCCAAGAGATTTAACTCCCGAGAGTACTTTCACTGCAGGTCACCTAGCCAATACCTACGCACTCAAGGCAGATTCGTACCGCTTTTCCCAAAACAGTCTGAACCTCTCCACGAGATGCGCCATAGACTACAAACACACAGCCTAACAACATAAATAAAATAGGTAGGATTCGTAGCCTACAGCTCCAGCCGCAAGCTTGCTTTGATTTCATAGATACTCCCTTCTCCTACTATCTAGTACAACAGAAGAGGTGTTAAATCGCTGTTAAGCTGATTTAAATTTTCCGGAAAGGGTTGCAAATAGCTGCTCGAATATCTTTTGAATTTCTATAAATGTCATGGCAGTACCAATGACTCTTAAATACATTTTGAATGTGGCTCAAGTGCGACCCAAAAGTTACCATGAAATTTTTTATATAAATATCCGAACTTATAAAATATGCAATCACATAAAACCGCAGGTATATAGCTTGCAAGAAAATCAGACCTTCTCGCCATCGGCTCACGAGGCAAATTTCAAACATCCAAAACACATCTAAGTCGGATATTCTGCCAAAAAGACGTATACATGACGCTGAAAATACCTAAAACATGCAGAATATCGTCATTAGGTGTGTAGTATGCCCACAATTGAACAGAATATCCGACATAGGTGTGTTCCTTAAATACGAAATTTACCTATAGTTAAATTTTTTATACAATACTATTCATTTTTCAGCATATTAGTTGAAGTTTATGCATATAAATGTATATCGGTTAGTGATACCACCTGGCTATCCGGTTATCTTGGTCAAAAGCTAGACGATTCGTTTGTAAAACTTAACAAAGCAGCGTTATTTTGCGCGCCAAACCTAAAAGCTGTCGCTGGGCGCATTGCAGGAACGCAAAAGAACCCTCGCATCTGAAAAATACGAGGGTTCTTGCTTGAAACTCGTTATCTACCTGAGACTTTACGCTCGCAGGGGCACCATGCTTGCAACGGCCCCGTACCGTGCTCGCAGCGCCTGCCGCGCTCGTAGCACGTCCGCACTCGAAGCCGTACCTGACCTACAACTTAGCGCTCGCCGGCGGCGCGACGCTCGGCGTACTCGGCAGCAAGACGAGCCTGGATATCGTGCGGGACCTGCTCGTATCCTGTCAGCTCAACGGTATACTCGCCCGTTCCGCGCGAGAGGGACCTCAGCCGTGTAGCGTAATCGGTAACCTCAGCGTATGGAATCGTCGCCTTAATGGTAGTCTCACCAGCGGAAACGCCGGTGCCGGAAGACATTCCCTCAACGCGACCGCGAGAAGCGGAGACGTCACCCATGACAGAACCTGCGTAACTGTCTGGAACGGTAATCTCCAGGTGAGCCATAGGCTCCAACAGAACAGGTTCGGCCTGGTCAACAGCCTTCTGGAAACCAATACGAGCAGCAGTCTTGAAAGCCATCTCGTTGGAGTCAACTGGGTGATAAGAGCCCTCGTAGACAGCAACTTTAACGTCGATCATAGGATATCCAGCCAAAACGCCTTCGCGCATGGTCTCCTGAACGCCCTTATCAATGGCGGGGATAAAGCCGCGAGGAATGTGGCCGCCCACAATTTCGTCCACAAACTCGTAGCCTGCGTCTGGGTTTGGCTCAATGCGCAGCCAGCAGTCGCCGTACTGTCCGGAGCCGCCGGTCTGCTTCTTGTGCCTACCCTGAGCACTTGCGACTCGACGGATTGTCTCGCGATATGGGATGCGAAGCGCAACTTTATGTGCGGAAACGCCGGCTCGCTGCTCAAGACGCTCGAGAAGAACGGCTACTTGTGCCTCGCCAATTGCAGAAACAATGGTCTGGCCGGTGTCCTCGTCACGCTCAACCTTAAGGGTTGGATCGGCGTCGGCGGCCTTCTCCAAGAACGCGAAGAGCTTACCCTCGGTACCGCGCTCATCAGGCTCAATAGCCGTGCGGTACAGGGAGTTGGGGAACCTAAATGCGGCAGCCTCAACCTTACCGGTAACGGAAAGCGTGTCGCCCGTCATGGCCTCGAGTTTTGGGACTACCACGATATCGCCAGCTGCGGCGGTGCTCACGTCAGCTGTTTCTTTGCCGCACATACGATACAGGTGAGAAAAGCGCTCAGGCTTGCGCGTGCGAGCGTTTGTAAGCTCAGCACCTGCAGAAATGGTACCCGCGAGCACCTTCACAAATGTAAGCTTGCCGTTCTGCGGATCCTGCAGCGACTTGAAGGCAAACGCAACAGGACGCTCGTCATCAGGTGAAATATCAAGCTGCTCGCCGTTGACCAGCGGAATGCGACCAAAGTCAGACATAGTTGGGAACCAGCCATCAACTGCATCAAGCAGGGAGATGACGCCCTCTTCGCGAACGCAAGAACCGGAGAAAACAGGAACAAAAATGCGCTCCATAAGGGCCTTGCCCAGCAGGCCCTCAAGCTCTTCCTGCGTAATCTCTCCACCCTCAAGGTAGCGAATCATCAGCTCATCGTCTGCCTCAACAACCAGCTCGGTCAGGGCGGCGCGAGCAGCCTCTGCCTCTGCCTGGAACTCGGCAGGAATATCGGTGACCTCAGGCTTGCCGTCTACCAGCTTGCGAGCCTTCTGATGGACAACGTCAATGATGCCGGAAAATGCTTCGCCGGAACCCATTGGAATGGTCACCGCACCAAGCGAGGAGCCAAAACGATCCTGGAGCATAGCCATCGCGGTCTCGTAGTCTGCATCAGGGCGGTCCAAGCGGTTGATAAATAGCGCGCGGCAGAGAGATAGATCCTCAGCAGCAAACCAAAGCCTGGTAGTAATAGTGCCAGGTCCACTAGCTGCATCAACAACAAACAGCGCAGTCTCGACAGCGCTCATTGCCGAATAGGCGTCACCCACAAAGTCAGGATAGCACGGTGCGTCGAGCACGTTAATACGTGTATTTTCCCAGGTAATTGGTGCGATAGTAGTAGAGATGGAGAATCCGCGCTCTGACTCCTGTGAATCGTAATCAAGCGTGGGCTTTGTACCTGCGTGGCCGCCTAAACGAGTGGTTGCACCCGTCAGATGCAGCATTGCCTCGGCAAGCATGGTTTTGCCCACGCCACCTTGGCCCACCAGGACCACATTCTTTACCTTAGAAACATTTTTTTCGGCCATGATGCCTCCTCTGACTGCGGTAAGCAGCCGAGAAGGTCAGCCGATAGTACGCGCCCGAGTCTAGCGCGATATGCTTCGGCCCTTCCTGCTACTTACCGAACAAGAAAACCTCTAGCCACCCTACCGTACCGCAAAGCACAAAAAGAGACACCCACCATTCGATAAACGACATACAGTGGGCGTCTCAAAGTTTCTTCTCGACAGAAGATTTTGTGCTGTTACCGCTGGTAGACGATGTGAAATCGCAAAACGTCGCCCGCGCGCATCACAAAAGTTAGATTCTGACTCCTCGGTGAACGGTGTTGTTAAAGATCAGGTAGCCGATAATTGCGTTCACCAGTGACAGCGTGACAAAGATGATGTTTGGAAGTGTCTCGTTAACCACGCCCGTTGAAGAGCTGAACGAATCCATAACCGGGAGAATCATCATCATGAACGTGCCGCCAATGACAAACATGGAGCCCAGCGTGCCCACAAGAGAAGATACGGTGACCGAAAGGCTTCTCTTGGTGATATCAATGACGGAAGTCCAGTCAAAGTTTGGTCGGCGGATATCAATGGCCAGGCCAACGTTAGACACCAGGAACACAATGCAGAGCGGCAGAATAACGTTTCTCAACGCCGTTTCAATGGTGATGTGACCAGGAATCAGGAAGAAAATCTGGGTCACAACGCTGAAAATGAGCACGTAGATCATGTTAACGGCAATCTTTGCGCCAAAAATCTGCTTTGAAGAAACGGGCATGGTTGCCATCAGCCAGTTTGAGCGGCCTTCCAGCGAGTACGAAATAGCAGCGGAGTTGGCAGCGCAGAACATCGAGGTGCCAAACCAGGTGGTTATCATGCCAAAGATGGTTCTTGCCAAAGGTAGATAGCGCGGAACCTCGGACGCAGGAACAAAGTAGGCCACGATAGACGACGTGCTAAAGAACATAGAAATAAAGGCGAGAATAACCATCAGCAAGCAGCCAAAAAGCATGTTTATAAAGACTGCTGGGTAACCTATGATGGTCAGAATCTCTTTTCTAATCAGAGCAACAAATGGCGTCGCAGACTTGGTGGAAATCTGTTTGGTGGTGAACTTCTTCTGGACCTTATCCTCGCTTACCAGCGCATTAATGCGGTCGTTGAAGCGAGAAATGATTGCCACAATTGCTGCAGGAGCACCAACGGAGACCAAGACAAACAGTAAGAAACTGACAATTGAGCCAGAATTAAAGAAATCCGCAATCCATAGTGATGGAAGATAAACTACGCCAACTGAACTTGCAACGCTAAAGACGGTGTCGCGGAAATTATCCACCACAGCTGGGGCAAACTTGTCTGCGTTGAAAGATACCGTAAAGATAAAGAACAGATAGGCAACCATAAAGAAAAGGCCAAAAACGCCACCGATGACCATTCCCAAGTTCTTAAAGTGCAGCTTTGCAGCAAGGGCTGCAACCGCAAAAGCCAAGAGAATTGCAGCAGAAACTGCAAGGTTAGGCCCAAGAAGAAGCGCGAACAAGGCGCCAATCAAGCGTGGAAGTGTAACCGCCTCAAAGGTGAAGTAAGCCAAAAAGACTGGCAGCATAATGACAATAGACCAGATACCCTCGGCAGCATACAGAGCTGCTACGCGAGAATAAATGATGGTGCTCTTTTTGATTGGAAGCGACATGATAAAGTCGTAATCCTTGTACGCAAAAAGCACGCCATTGGCCTTTACAAACGTCAAAATAACACCAGGTAGAGCACCAACAAGAATTCCCACGAGAGGAAGCAGCCTTGTGAAGCCGGCAATGGCTAGAGTTGTAGCAACGCCGTAGATGTAGACCATCATAAAGAGCGCGCCAATAACTGCAAAAATGCCGCCAACAATAGGCAGGGCGTTTGCGCCAACCTTTTTCTCAAAATTCTTTCGAGCTCCCACAACCTGCGTAGTCCAAATCGTGGTGATCTGAACCTTAAGCAGCATCCAGAACACTTTGAGGTCAGAAGGCAGTTTGAGCTCAGAGCGATTTAGAACAGGAACCTGACCAGCGCTTACTTGAGCTGAAATAAACACATCTCCTGAGAGTTGCAGGTTCTGCTCAGGCACATCGGGGCGCTGAGGAGCCTGTGGAACGTTGTTTGCCATGACTAGTTCTCCTTAGAGAAGGAAGGAGGAACTGGAGCGCCCGGAGGCACTGGTGCACCGGGCACAGTTGGAGCTGCTGGTGCAGCAGGCGCGGCGGGTACTGCGGACACGGCCGGTGCTGCTGGTGCTGCAGGTGCCGCTGGTGCCGCGGGTACTGCTGGTGCTGCAGGTGCAGCGGCTACAGGTGCGCCAGGAATGACTGGCTGAACAGCGGCGCCGTCCTTTGTGGTTGCCATGTCCTGAGCAATATCGGAAGAAACGCCAGGCGCGCCAGCCTCAAGGCCAAGGAAGACTTCCTCGAGCGAGGCATTACCTCGAATCTCATCCGTTTTACCTGCGGCAAGAAGCTTGCCCTGACGAATAATTGCAATTTTATTGCAGAGTTTCTCGACAACCTCAAGAACATGTGACGAGAAGAACACGGCAGATCCGCGGTCGGCAAGCTCGTGCAGCATCTTCTTCAGCTCGAAGCTTGCTGCTGGATCCAGGCCAACAAATGGCTCGTCCAAAATGATGAGCTTTGGCTCGTGGAGCAGAGCAGAAATCAGAACCAGCTTCTGCTTCATACCGTGAGAGTAGCTGCCAATAGCATTTGCCAGGGAATCAGTGATGCCCAAGCGGTTGGCCAACATAGTAATGCGCTCGACTCGGTTCTCCGCAGGAACGCCAAAGATGTCGCAGACGTAATTGAGGTACTTAATGCCGCTCATGAACTCGTAAATGTCTGGGTTATCTGGGACGTAAGCGATGACCTGCTTTGAGCCAACAGGGTCAACCAGCACATTCTTTGAATCCACAAAGATGACGCCGCCCTCAAATGGCTGAGCGCCAACGATGGACTTGATAAGCGTTGTCTTACCTGCGCCGTTGTGGCCAATAAAACCGTAGATGTCGCCAGGCATAACGTCGAGCGAAAGATCAGAAACAGCCACCTTGGAGCCGTACTTCTTGGTGAAGTGCTGAACGCTCAGTACAGGGACAACCTCACCCGGTGCTGCTGGAGCTGTAGCTGGTGCGGGAGAAGCTGCAGGCACAGGCGCAGCAGCGGCAGCTACAGGTGCGGCTGGTGCCGCTGACGCGACAGGTGCAGCAGGAGTAGCGGGTGCAACCGGAGATACGGGAGCGTTAGGAACGGGTGGCTGTGAGATGTTGTCGGCCATGTTAGTTTCCTTCTTCCAATTTATCTATCTTGTTCACACGAGTGTCTTGAGCTTTTGGAGCTCGCTTTGCTCTTCTTAGGGCATCGCGAAGTATCCATTCTACCTGAGCGTTGGTTGAACGCATGTCATCTTGCGCCCAGCGCTCAACTGCCTCCCAGACTTCTGGATCTACACGAAGTGGATATTGTTTGCGAGGTACCATGGGTTTCTCGCCATGCTTTACTGCTGCAAGGAGCCGGTATTAAGCACAGGCTGAGCCTCGGACTCACCGCAAAGAACAACCATAAGGTTGGAGGCCATGACGGCCTTGCGGTCCTCGTCAAACTCAACAACGCCATTCTCGGAGAGCTGGGTGAGAGCCATATCAACCATGGAAACGGCACCCTCGACGATCTTCTTACGTGCAGCGATGATTGCCTCTGCCTGCTGGCGGCGGAGCATTGCCTGCGCAATCTCAGGAGCGTAGGAGAGATGCGTGAGGCGAGCGTCGTCAACGGTGATACCAGCGACAGAAAGGTTACGGCTCAGCTCGGACTGAAGCGCCTCGGAGACTTCCTCGATGTTGGAACGCAGGGTAATTGCGGTGTTGGACTCGGACTCGTCCTCCATGTGGTCATAGCTGTAAATGCTGGCAACGTGCCTAAGTGCGGTCTCTGCCTGCATAGCAACGTAGCTATCGTAGTCGTCAACGTCAAAGAGTGCCTTGGCGGTATCGCTGACGCGCCAAACGACAACCTCGGCGATCTCGATTGGGTTACCCATGCGGTCGTTGACCTTAAGGACGTCGCCATTCAGCGTGCGAGCACGAGTGGAAATGATAGAGGTGTGCACATTGATCGTTGAAGTACCGTAGCCCGTTGCAAGAGCTGAGAGGTTGGCTGAGTTTGTGGAAAGAGTCTTGGCATAGTAAGGATTTGCCCAGCGCAGACCCTCGTCCTTAACGGTGCCAATATACTTACCAAACAGAACGCAAACCTTTGCTTGACCAGGCTGAAGGCTGAACAGGCCACTTGAAACAAACATTCCTGCAAAGAAGAATACCAGCGCGCCAATGATGCTAGGGAACGATGGGTCCAGGAGAGGATTTCTGTCTGCAGCCATAGCGCTGAGTATGAAATTCAGCATAAACAGGGCTGCAACTGCAAAAAGAACAATGGTAATCAGCAGAAACAGCCAACCGCTCTTGGATTTGATGATTTTCTCGGTGCTCATAAGATCTCCTTTGTGACAATGAGCCTTCTGTTGGCATCATTGTGATATCACATTGATTGCAAGTCAATAGAAATTTTTATTTAAATATTGTTTAAAAATTGCAGGTGAGGTGGTGGTTTTGACGGTGCGCGGTGAGCGCTTGGACGCACAAGATGCGTTTGGTGCATGGCGAGAAAGCCGTCTCTTCGAAAACAATCACCGACCTGCAGGGCTCGGATCAAGCGCGCCTGATTTCTGCAAAGAATCTGTAACTTTTGCCTGAAAACATCAAAGAAACTGTAGATTTTGCCTGATTTCATCAAAGAATCTGTGTCCCAAACACAGATTCTTTGTACTTTTTAGGCGGGCTTTGAAGCGTGCGCGAGGTTGCCCTCCATGGAGCCTGATTTTCTCGCTATGTCTGAACGATTTGCCGGAAAAGTACACCTTGTCTGAGCGATTTGCCGGTTTTCTCGCCATGTCTGAGCAAATTTACTCAGATTTGATGCGGTTTTCAGTCTCGTAACCAGAGGCAATCAAAAGATGGTAGAGAAACAACTTGGTCGAACAAAAACACACCTCGGGAGAAGCCCCAAGGTGTGTTCGGTGTTCGGTGTGCACTATTGCCTGGTCGCAGCCTGCAGCGCGATGCAACTCGCAGCCTCGCAACCGTCGCAGCCCGCGACCTCGCGCCCGTCGCAGCTCGCAGCCAGCGCGGGTCACGGCGCACATGCAGCCCGCGGCGCGCTAGTCGATACGAGCGTCTACCTCAAGCCAACCGAGCTGCTCGATGTTGCCCTTGACGTGCTCGCAAGACTTACGCCATGCCTCAATCTCGGAGTCGGAGAGCTCAGGCACAAAGACCTTCTCGACACCATTGGCGCCGATAACTGCAGGAAGTGAAGAGTAGAATCCAGAAACGCCATACACGTCGTTGAGCAGCGTGGAAACTGGCGTGATCAGCTTGGTGTCGTGGACAACAGCCTTGATGACCTCAACAGCTCCGTTTGCAATGGAGTACTCGGTGCACTGCTTGCCGCTGTAGGTAACGTATCCGCCCATGCGACCAGCCTGCTCAAGCTCTGGGAGGTCAAAGGTCTTGCCCGTCTGAGCTGCAACTTCGTCGAGAGTGAGGCAGCCAATAGAGACGTGCGACCAGCAAGCAAACATGCCGTTGCCGTGCTCGCCGAGCATCCAAGCGTTGATGCAAGATGCTGGATAGCCGGTAGCGCCGGAAAGCGCATGGCGGAGTCGAGCAGAGTCCAGCGTGGTACCTGAGCCGATGACCTTATTTGGATCGGCGCCAGTCAGATACTGAAGCTCAGTGGTAACAACGTCGCAGGGGTTTGCGATGTTAACCCAAACGCCATCGAAGCCCGCGTCTGCAATGCGCTTTGCAAACTTCTTAGCCTCGTCAGTAGTGACGAAGAGCTCACCATCGCGGTTGCCTGCAGCAGCAGCTACATGACCTGCGGCGTTAACGATAATGTCGCACCCAGCAAGCTCCTCATAGCGGTCATCAAGCTCAAAAACGCGAGCAGGGTGTGGATAAAATGGCATTGCATCCAGCAGGTCATTTACCTGAGCCTTGCAGAGGACCTCATTTGTGTCACTAATGTAGAGCTCAGTAGCAAGTCCCTGGTAAAGCAGGGCGTTTGCAACGTGTGCGCCAACGTGATTAGCGCCGATGATACCAATTTTGCTGATGAGAGCCATAGTCCACCTCTTTTGTCTCGCCAAAATACTGTGCCTGTTAGCTTAACGGTTTTTTAGGCAAACGGGAAACGATACAAAAAATGAAACATATTAGATACAACAATCCCCTCAACGTGCCATTTAAGCCCGCAAACGGTATAGTAGTAACCCAAGATTTGGAGAGGAACTATGGGATACAAGACACCAACATGCTCTATTGCGCGTAGTTGCGGAGGCTGTGAATGGCTTTCGGTCCCCTATCCTATCCAACTGAAACGCAAGCAGGCGCAGGTAGAAGAACTTCTCGCCCCGCTGGCAAGCATCAATAACGTAACTATCGAGCCCATCCGCGGAATGAACGAGCCTCTAGCGTATCGTCACAAGGCGGCCACGCCGTTTGCACCAGGCAAAGGTCGTACGGTTCGCTCCGGTTTTTACGCAAGCGGAACGCACAAAATTATTGCTTCAAAGGAATGTCTGGTAGAAGACGGTCGAGCACGCGCCATTCTCAACGATGTGGCGTATCTTGCCGGCCAGTTCAACATCCATGCCTACCAGGAAGATCGCGGCAAGGGAGCGCTTCGCCATGGCGTGGTTCGATGCGGATATGCCACCGACGACGTCATGCTGGTGCTGGTGGTCAATGGTCAGCACCTGCCTCACGAGCAGGAGTTTATTGTCGCACTTCGCAAAGCACATCCCGAGCTGACCAGCATCTTCTTGAACGTCAACCAGAAGCGCACCAACGCAATCTTAGGGCGAGAAACCCGTCTACTTTGGGGCTCAACATCCATGAGCGACAAACTTTTGGGCTGCACGTTTGAGATTGGCCCGACCAGTTTCTACCAGACAAACCCCCAACAAACTGAGGCGCTCTACCAGCTGGCCATCGACGGCGCGCTTGCTGGCTCCGAGCTAGCTGGCTCCGAGTCCGCTGACGCTGCGTTGACCAGCGCCTCCGCGCGAGCAGACGCTTTCGCTCTGGCTAGCAACCTGCGAGTTCTTGATGCTTACTGCGGCACGGGAACCATTGGACTTTGCTTGGCACACGCCGCTGAGGCTCAAGGTATCAACCTTCTGCTCACTGGCGTTGACCAGGTTGAAAACAACATTCAGATGGCACGCAGAAACGCTCGAAACAATAAACTTGAAGCCGAATTTATCTGCGACGATGCCACTCGTTACATGCAAGCCCAGGCAAAAGATGGTCAGAACTTTGACGTCATTATTCTTGACCCACCTCGTGCAGGTTC
>CALKTD010000017.1 GCA_937997345.1 uncultured Atopobium sp.
AGTTTCTTTGATGTTTTTAGGCAAAAGTTACAGATTCTTTGCAGAAATCAGGCGCATCGGACGGACGAGCGTCCGCTAGGCGCGTCAAACAAGCTGGGCGCATTGGGCGCGTTAGTGCGGTCTTAGAGCCGTCTATCTGCCCAGCAGCTTCCAGAGTTTCTCGCGCTGCTCTGGAGAAATGCGGTCTTCAAGCGTCATGCGCGTGCTGACCTGATCACGGCGCATCTCTTCGACAATGTTATCTGCCTGAGAAATCTCGTGGACCAGCGCTGCGCTGGCAATGCGCGTAACCTCGCCGGGGCCAAAGCCGGCCGTGGCGCGAATATCCCTATCCGACGTGACCAGAAATACCTTGCGACCAACTTCTCGCGCGTCCGTGACCAGGCGCTCAATAACACTGTCTGCGGACTCCCCCGTCTCGGAGAAGACCAACTGCACGCCAGCATGACTGCGTTCCGGACGGTCGTCGCTCACATTTCCCTTTCCGTCAAACACAATAACGGCCTCGTAGGTGCCTTGAGCAAAAGTTGCAACATCAGAAATAAGTGCAAGTCGGGCGCGATAAAAGGGATCGGTGTTGAGGTGATAGGCTCTCTCAGCAGCGGTTTCTTGTGCAGAAGAGCCGCGTTCATCCAGCAGTTCCTCATAGCGAGGGGTTGCCAGCATGACGTTATAGCCATCGACCACAAGGAGCGATTTTTTCTGAGCCATACCTTACGCTTCCTGGGTCCTGCGGAGCCACTCGTAGCACATGACCGTCGTTGCCTGAGCAACGTTCAGGGACTCTACCTGGCCAAACTGAGGAAGTTTGCACGTAAAATCGCACTTCTCAAGCATAAGGCGAGAAATTCCTGAGCCTTCAGAGCCCATAACAAGTGCAAGGCGTCCTCCCATAGGAGCCTCCCACACGGACTGAGTAGCGTGTTCGGTAGAACCACATGTCCAAAAACCTGTGGCTTTGAGCTCTTCAAGAGCGCGCGGCAGATTAGAAACCTGTGCGATTGGCAGGTGAAGCACGGCTCCTGCGGACGTCTTATATGCTCCAACGCCAACTCGGGCGGCGCGAGCGTTTGCAATGACAACGCCAGCTGCACCAACTACCTCGGCGCTTCTTACGATTGCACCAAAGTTTCCCTCGTCAGTGACGTGATCTAAGACCACAACTAAAGCGTTTTCGGAACCAGCGCGCTGAATGATTTCAGAGAGGTCAGCGTAGGCAAACGGCTGCGTACGGACAATAACGCCCTGGTGAGCGCCATGACTTGAAAGTGAGTCAAGCACTGGCTTTACAACACGCTCAACAGGAATACCCTCCTGCTCAAGCTGACGCGCAAGAGCCTCAATCTCTTGGTCTTTCTGCCCGCTTGCAGCTTGTACCAGTGCATTCTTCAAAGGAATACCAACGGTCAGCGCCTCTGCTACTGCGCGACGGCCTTCAATAAGATCAGCTGCAGGCTTCTTGTTGCCGAAACGTCCAATACCAGCACCTCGCTGTCCACCAGCGCTTCGTTGACCGCAGGTGCCCTGAGTTGCTCGACCGCCCTGTGCAGAGTGACCACCTTTTGAGCCCTGGCCATTCTTGGCGCCGAAATAACCGCCCCAGTCGGCAGCCTTCTTGGAGCCGCGACCTGCAGCTCCACTGCGACTGGAAGTACTACGTCCCGCAGAGCCGCCGCGACCCGCAGCTCCGCCGCGTCCGGCAGCGCCCTCGGAACGAGTGTTTTTAGAGGTAGAACGCTGATTTCTTGCCATAGTTAGTCTGCCTTACGCTTAAGTCGAGCGCCAGCGGCGGTATCTTCAATCAAAAGTCCAAGCTCAGCAATGCCGTCTCTAATTTGATCGGCAACTGTCCAGTTTTTCTGAGAACGAGCCTCCTGACGAGCAGCAAGCAAAGCCTCTGCAGCCTCATCGGCTGACGTGCCCTCATAACCTGCTACCTGGGATGCAAGCGTCACAAGTTCCTCTGGTAAATCAGAGGTAGATGCTGCCTGAGTCAAATCGATTCCCAAAGCTCCTGTGAGCTCGCACAACATATCTGATGCACGGAGAACAGGACTTGCACCAACGTTCTGGCCAACCTCTGCAAGATAGGTATTTGCAGCAGTTACCAGAGCAAAAATAGCAGCAAGTGCTCCAGCAGTATTGAAATCATCATCCATCTGAGCGTCAAACTCGCTCTGAGCTGTATTAATTGCCTCAGCAAGCGTGCGATCAGCATCTGAAAGTTCATGCTGAGCAGACGACTGCTTGTAAGCCCAACGAAGATTCGCAACGCAGGTCTTCATACGCTCAAGCGTACCAACGGTGCCCTCAAGTCGCTCAAACGAGAAATCAAGTGGTGCACGATAGTGAGTCTGAAGCATCAAAAGTCTTACTGCATCTGCAGGATACTTATCCAAAACTTCCTTGAGTGTGTAGAAGTTGCCCAAAGACTTGGACATCTTCTCACCATCAACGCGAAGCATTCCCGTGTGCATCCAATAATTGGCGAGAGGAGCGTGCCAGGCGCAAGATGCCTGCGCAGTCTCGTTCTCATGGTGAGGGAATACCAGGTCAGAGCCGCCGCCGTGAATGTCAATTGGAGTGCCCAGGTAGCGATGAATCATGGCGCAGCACTCACTGTGCCAACCTGGACGACCTTCTCCCCAAGGGCTTGACCAGCTAGGCTCACCAGGCTTTGCAGCTTTCCAGAGTGCAAAGTCAAATGGATCGCGTTTCTCGTCATTAACCTCAACACGCTCACCTGCACGAAGCTGATCAAGATCTCGGCCAGAAAGCACACCATAGCCGTGGTCAGAACGGACCGAGAAGTACACGTCGCCCGAAGGCACCGCATAAGCGTAGCCCTGATCAATCAAAGATTGAATCATCTGAAGCATGGCTTCAATCTCGTGCGTTGCGCGCGGACGAATATCCGGATCTAGAATATTGAAGCGGTGCATCTGCTCAATAAACGCCTGAGAAAACTCTTCAGAAACCTCTTGAGCAGTCCTTCCCTGCTCAATGGCGCGCTGAATAATCTTGTCATCAACGTCAGTCAGGTTCTGAGCGAAGGTGACCTCATAACCCTTGTGCATCAGATAACGGCGAATAACGTCAAACGAGAGGAAGGTACGGGCGTTTCCGATGTGAATCTGATCGTAAACCGTAGGACCGCACACGTACATGCGGATTTTGCCCTCGTCGATTGGCTTGAACTCTTCTTTTTTATACGTCTGAGTGTTATAGACAAGCATGCATACTCCTCGCAACCATTGTGTATTGGTGTAAGTATAAACGGTTTATGGAAAACCTTTAAGTTCCATACCGTACCAATCAAAATTCAATTTTGTTACCGTTCACGGATTAGTGCTGGATTGTTATTTTTGTTGTATTAAACTTATCGGACAAAATTTAAAGAATTTATATTTGAATCAAAACTGCAAAGAACTAGAAGACAAAAAATCTTGCTCTTAACAACTTCAGAAGGTGATTCGAATGAGTAAGTTTTTTAACATTATCCGCTACTGTATATCTACCATTCTGGATAAAGGCAGTCTTGCGATTTTTCTCTTTCTGTCATTCTTTGTCACAGCGCTTATGGTGATCCAACCTCTTCTTGTTGGATTTGTAATTAATCTTTTTATTTCAGGAACAACTTGGAGCGAGATACTTTTCTATTGCGCCGTAGTTGCCGCACTAGGAATCCTTATTGCCGGCTGTTCCTATCTTGCTAAAACACGCTTTTGTCAATTACAGGTCGATTCTGCGTTTACTATTGAGCGACAGCTGATTGACAAGATTCAACATGCAGATTCATCATTTTTCTCGTCATATGATTCTGGACATTACCGCCAGACAGTAAATAACGACGCTAATGACGTTTCGATTTTTATACTTACACAATGTGTGAGCTTTGCAACAACTATGGTCTCCGTCTTAGGCACACTGGCAATTATTTTATATCTGAACCCATTAACCGCTCTTGTAACAGTTGTTCTGTTGTTGGTGAGTTTTATTATCTATAAGCAAATCCAAGCTTCGGCCTATAAAAGATACAAAGAATCTAAAGAGCTGCGGTCCCAGTATGGATCTATTGAGCTCTCCCAATTCACAGACATAGATTTTATCAGGCGTCATTCTCTCTTTGAGCGTTTCTTTAATCAGCACTATGCCGTCAATCAAAAACTTCGTAGTGCCATTCATGAGCAGTACAAACTGGAATTTGGCGTACAGGAATTAAACAATGCTGTAATTGCCGTATTCCAGGCCATCGTCTTTATTACCTGTGCATATCAAATTTTCCTTGGAGCACTGCAGCCTGGCTATATTGCAACTATTTCAAGCTATTTTGTATCGCTTTTAGGCTCTATTACGCTTCTTATGGAATTTGGTATGGCTTATCAGAGCATTACGGTAAGTCTTAATCGAATTGAGCAGATTCTTGATTTACCTCAGGAACCTGTTGGTAGCATCATTCCATCAGAGAACGTCAATCAAATTACCTGCACAAATGTATCTTTCTCTTATCCACATACAAATAAAGTACTGATGAACAACTTGTCTTGCAGTTTTGCAAAAGGAAATATATACGCTATTACCGGTGGAAACGGAACAGGCAAATCTACATTTCTGAAGCTTATTAACGGAGAGTGGTCTTCTCACCTATCGGGCAATATTGCCATTAATGAGGATTTGCTCACTCAAATTAATCAGTATGAACTTCGAAAAAATACTCTTGGATTTACCGAACAAGAGCCAAGCATTGTTGACGATACGGTAAGAAATAATCTGACTCTACTCTGCAAAAACCAACCAACAGATGAAGAGATAATCAGCTATATCAAGCTGTTCAATTTGGAAAAATTGCTACTTGGTGATGATCAAAATCTTGACGTTCGCCTGAGCGAGCGAAGCTCTGCTATCTCTGGTGGAGAAAAGCAAAAGATTGCAATTATCCGCATGATGCTTATGAACCCAAGTGTTATGTTGCTTGACGAGCCAACTTCTGCATTAGATCAGAACAGTGTTGACGTTCTTCTTAATCTTCTCAAGAAGGTCAAGCAGGACCACATAATACTTCTCATATCTCATGACCCTAAAGTGGTGGAGGCAGCCGACCATATCGTAGAGCTATAACTTATTGCGCGGTGCGTCCCAGCAGTACAACTGCCCAGGCAGCAATGCCTTCTTGAGTGCCCACAAAGCCAAGGCCTTCGGTGGTAGTTGCTTTTATGCCAACTTTATCTGGCGAGACACTCATGACCTCTGCCATGCGGTTTCTCATAGCATCGCGATGAGGGAGCAACTTAGGCGCCTGAGCTGCAACGGTGCAATCACAATCCAGAAGCTCAAAGCCCTCATTACGAACAAGCTGCATAACATGGGACAGGAGCACCATAGAATCAGCGCCCTCGTAAGCGGGATCTGTATCAGGGAAAAGCTGACCAATATCGCCAGCGCGCATAGCTCCTAGCAGGGCATCCATAAGCGCATGAGCTAAAACATCAGCATCGGAGTGGCCGAGAAGACCTTTGGTATGTTCAATTTTGATGCCACCTAAGATAAGATCTCTGCCTTCTACCAGGCGGTGAACATCGTATCCGTGGCCAATTTTAAGCTCCGGCATACTCACCCTACAGCCCCACTTCCGGTTGCGCCTTCTACCAGGCGACGGCTGAGCGTAGCCTCAACAATTGCAAGGTCAGACGGGTACGTAACCTTCACGTTTTCTCGTTGCGACTCAACGCACAGCACCGTAAGACCAAGTCGCTCAACTAACGACGAGTCATCAGTTCCCTGATAACTCTCCTGGCGAGCCACCTCGTGAGCTTCAAGAAGTGTGCGCGTCTTGAACACCTGAGGGGTCTGAGCAGCCCAGAACGTTGAGCGGTCAGGCGTATCTACAATGATTGCACCATCTACGCGCTTCAGCGTATCAGTTGCGCGGTGAGCCAAAATTGCTCCCGCAATCTTAGGCGACTTGCGAACTGTACCAATGACCTGCTCAATGGTCTCTACCTCAATGAGTGGACGAACCGCATCATGAACAGAAACAAAATCATATCCAGCAGGCACTACCTGGAGCGCGTTGTAAACCGATTCCTGTCTGGTAGCACCAGACGTTGCAAAGTGAACAGGCTTGTGGAGTACAAGCTTGCCCAAAACACCCTCTTGAACTGCAGAGCGTTTCTCGTCAGAGCAAGCAATCACAAGGTGAGCCACGCTTGGCGCGTGATCAAACGCAAGGATTGACCAGCTCATTAATGGGAGACCGCAAACAGAAATAAACTGCTTACCGTCGGGATATCCAAAGCGCTCGCCAATACCGCCAGCCACAATGACGGCCACGGTATCGGCTTTTGCTCCATGAGTTGTGAGGCGAGAAGGACGTGGCTTTGACACGACCTTTGCACAGGTGCTGCTTGCAGCCATTATTCTGACTTACCCCACATTCTGCGGAGACTGTTAGCAAGTGCACCGGGGTTCTCGACACCCAGAGATTTAAGGCTGGACGTATCGTTTTCTGCAACGTGAAGCAGCTGCTGCAGGTTGTCGTAGGCGTCAACAATTCTGGCCGCAATCTCATCGTTTACCACGTGAACGCGGGAAAGCGTGCGCAGGCCCAGAGGCTCCATAGATGCATCTTCTCCACGGCCATCGGAGTAGCCAAGAATCTGGCCAACACTTTCTGCGGAGCGGAGCTCAGTATTAGCCGTCTCGTGGAAGCGGCGGCGAATAGCACGTGCCTCTTCAGCAGAAGAATCTACAGCGTAATCGCGAATCATTAGGTTATAAGCCTCGTCGATGCCACCCAAATATTCCTCACGCTGCATAGCGGTGGTTTTTCCCTCGCTACCTAGCTCCAAAAGACAAGAATCAAGCTGATCAGCGGCACTCAAAAGAACCTCAAAGAGGTAGAAAATACCTGCTACATCGCCCAGGGTGACGTAGTTGTCAAGCTCAAGAGCGGTTAGGCGTAAAAGCGCGCGATCAAGTTGCTGGCGCGTATTTTGCATGGCAACCGAAAGCTGGTTGACGGTAGACATAATGGCTGGTACCGACTTTAGTGGGATAACGTGACCATCAACGTAGACGGTAATCAACGAACGGCGAGAAGACACAGCAATCACAATTGCCCTGGTGAGCAAGCTCATGCGAGCGGCAGTACGGTGACGAGTGCCTGTCTCTGCAGTTGGAAGTGTTGCATCAGGATTAAGGTGGAAATTGGCGCGCAGAATTCTGGTGAGGTCTTTGTCAACCACCACGGCGCCATCCATTTTGCAAAGCTCAAACAGTCGGTTTGCCGTGAAGGAAACATCAAGTTTGAAACCATCTCCGCCCGCAGCAAGGACGTTTTCTGTATCTCCCACGCAAATGAGAGCACCCAGGCGACCAGCGATAATCATATCCAGTGCAACGCGGAGCGCTGTGCCAGGGGCAGTCATCTTCAGAGCTGTAGCAATACGGTCCTCATTTTCTATTGCGCTTGGATCAAGTTGCGTTGGCTCCATGGCTCTCCCTCAATTACTTGCAGCTTATAGGCTATGTTTTGCAATCTGGTACATTTGCGGCTTCAATTTATTTCAACGTTTCAAGTATACGGTTTTGTTGCCGGCGCGTGTAGTGACGGTTTGGAGAAGACGGGTTTCTCGCCAAGAGCTTCTGCCAAGAGAGCTGTGCGTTTAGCTGCGATACAAAAAGACCCGAGGCAGAACCTCGGGTCAAAAAATCTTACTCAGCGGAGGACATCAGGTCGGACGAACCGCCTGCACTACCCTGTGGCAGCGAGGATGGTCCCATGCTGACATCCATCTGGTCAAACTGCGCCATTGTCTCTTTCTTGCGAGGCTCAGGAATGACGCCGGTGGTCTTGGTGAACACAAGCTTTTTGCCCTCAGCGTCAACGTCAACAGCAACAATGTCGCCTGCAGTCCACTGGCCAGAGAGAAGCTCCTCAGACAGTGGGTCTTCAATCATCGACTGGATAGTGCGACGCAGCGGACGAGCACCGTAGACAGGGTCAGTTCCGTCTTTGGCAATCAGGTCCTTTGCGGCCTCGGTGAGTTCGATGGACATGCCGTTGGCAATCAGGCGATCGCGCAGCTCAAGAACCATGAGGTCAACGATGCCACGAAGCTGCTCGGTAGAGAGCGACTTGAAGACAACAATCTCGTCCACACGATTCAAAAACTCTGGGCGGAATCCACGCTTGAGCTCAGACATAACGCGGCTAGTAATCTCTTTGTCGGAAAGTCCCTTAGAGCCCTCTGACGAGAAGCCCATGGTGTTGGTACGGGCAATCTCGCGAGCACCAATGTTGGATGTCATGATAACAACCGTGTTGGAGAAGTCCACGTGGCGACCTTGACCGTCGGTCAAGCGGCCCTCGTCCAGAATCTGCAACAAAATATTGAAGACGTCTTGATGTGCCTTCTCAATCTCATCAAAGAGCAGGACAGAGTATGGACGTCTGCGAACAGCCTTGGTGAGCTCTCCGCCCTCATCGTAGCCCACGTATCCTGGAGGTGCACCAACCAACTTAGCTACGGTATGACGCTCCATGTACTCGGACATGTCGTAGGAAAGCAGGGCGTCTTCGGAGCCAAACAGGAACTCTGCCAGGGCTTTTGCAAGCTCAGTCTTTCCTACGCCGGAAGGACCTAGGAAGATGAAGGAGCCGCCAGGGCGCTTAGGGTCTTTGAGAGGACTACGGCTTCTACGGATTGCCTTTGCAACCTTAACAACAGCCTCATCCTGGCCAACAACGCGCTGGTGAAGGATGTCTTCTGTACGAAGCAGCCTTGAAGCCTCAGTCTCGGTGAGGTTAGAAACAGGAACACCGGTGATACCAGAGACAACCTTTGCAATATCGTCCTCGTCAACGGTAACAATATTCTTGTCCAGCTGTTCACGCCACTGAGTCTCCAAGCGGTCTCTCTCAGCTACCAGGGATTTCTCCTGGTCACGCAGACGAGCTGCCTGCTCAAACTCCTGAGCGCTTGCTGCCTCAGACTTCTGGGTACGAACGCGGAGAAGGTCTGCGTCTACCTGGGCAATCTCTGGTGGAAGACTCGTCTTGTGGATGCGTGCGCGGGCGCCAGCCTCATCAAGGACGTCAATTGCCTTATCTGGCAGGAAGCGGTCCTGGATGTAGCGGCTAGAAAGCGCAACGGCAGCCTTGATAGCAGCCTCAGTGTAGTGGACGTGGTGGTGCTTCTCATAGCGGTCCTGAAGACCGTGGATGATAGAAATGGTATCGTCGTTGTTTGGCTCGCCGATGTTGACAGGCTGGAAACGCCTCTCAAATGCAGCGTCCTTCTCGACATGTTTACGGTACTCTTCTGCCGTAGTTGCACCGATGACTTGGATTTCTCCACGAGACAGCGGTGGCTTCAAGATAGACGCGGCATCGATAGAGCCCTCTGCGGAGCCGGCGCCAATGACGGTGTGAATCTCGTCGATGAAGAGGATGTCGTTCTTGGATTTCTCCAGTTCAGCAACAACCTTCTTCATGCGATCCTCGAACTCACCGCGATACTTGGATCCTGCTACCAGGCTTGCCAGGTCAAGCGTCCAGACCTGCTTTCCGCGCAGGATGTCAGGGACGTTGCCAGAAGCAATGAGCTGAGCCAAACCCTCAACAATGGCAGTCTTGCCAACGCCTGGATCGCCCAGGATAAGTGGGTTGTTTTTCTGACGGCGCGCAAGAACTTGCATGACACGCTCAATCTCGCGGTCACGACCAATGACAGGGTCAAGCTTTTTATCTGCGGCAAGCTTAGTAAGGTTGCGGCCAAATTGCTCCAGCATGGAAGCGTCGTCATTTGCGTTAGGGCGCATCTGACCAGCGCCAACAGGCATGCCAAAGATGCCGCCTTCAATGCGAGGCTCTGCCATACGAGGACCAGCAGGTGCATCTTCTGGAGTCTGAGCAACCAGCTCATCAACGGCGTTTCTTACCGCGTCACCCGAGACACCCATGGTACGCAGGGCATCCATAGCACGACCGTTACCCTCGGATACAATACCCAAAAGCAGGTGCTCAGTTGCAATATAGCTCTGACCGTGGGTCATGGTTTCTCTGTACGCGTCCTCAAGCACGCGTTTTGCGCGCGGAGTAAACGGAATGTGGCCGCCAGGAATAGGGTCTCCTGCGCCCGTGGTGAGCTCTTTTACGGTTGCCAGAGCCTCGTCATACGAGACCTCTAGCTTAGCCAAAGCCTGAGCAGCAATGCCCTCCCCCTCTTTGATGAGAGCAAGTAGCAGGTGCTCGGTACCGACATACATCTGGCCAAGACCGCGAGCCTCGTCCTGAGCCAAGCTCATGACTTTACGCGCTCTGTCAGTGAATTTATCAAACATGTGCTGAAACCTCTCAAAACTCTCTATATATTTCTGATTTATACCCAACAGAAGGCTCTGCAAACATACGACTCGCGTTGGATTTTTCTCTTCCGTACGAACCACATAAACGCCTGGCGAGAAAACCACGCAGTAGCGAAGACCTAGCAACACAGCCATTGCAACACGAAAAAGCCCGACACCTACAACAGCAGATGCCGGGCTGATACAGTTATGGACTGCTCTCAAGCAATTAGACTTCCAAGCTCTTAGCGCTTCTCGGGCTTAAGCTGTGGGAAAAGAAGGACGTCGCGGATAGAAGGTTGATCGCAGAAGAGCATCATCATGCGGTCGATACCGTAGCCGATGCCACCCGCTGGTGGCATGCCATACTCAAGTGCGCGGATGAAGTCGTAATCGTACTCCATGGCCTCTTCATCGCCCTGACGCTTAGCCTCCATCTGGGCAGCAAAGCGCTCCTCCTGGTCAACTGGGTCGTTTAGCTCGGAGTATGCATTTGCGTACTCTGCGCCGCAGATGATGAGCTCAAAGCGGTCGGTCAGACGAGGGTCGTCTGCCTTGCGTTTGGTGAGCGGAGAAACCTCTGCAGGATAATCGCAGACAAAGGTTGGGTTTACGATGCTCTTCTCGCCAAGCTCGTCATAGATCTCAAACAGCAGCTTGCCGGCCTGCCACTCTGGGTTCCACTCAATCTCGTAGCGGTCCAGGACTGCACGGAGTTTCTCGACAGGAGTGTCAATGGAGAGCTCCTCGCTGGTGACCTCGGACGCAATCTCTGCCAGAGATGCAACGCGCCAGTTGCCAGAGAGGTCAACCTCGGTACCCTGGTAGGTGATGACCTCGTGGCCCTCCTCGCAACCGCAAGCCTTGCGAGCAATCTCCTGGAAGAGATTCTGGGAAAGCTCGCGCATGCCGGCCAGGTCAGAATAGGCGGCGTACGCCTCCATAGAGGTGAACTCTGGGTTGTGCGTGAGGTCGGTGCCCTCGTTTCTGAACTGGCGACCAAGCTCGTAGACGCGCTCGAGACCGCCAACAAGCAGGCGCTTCAGTGGAAGCTCGGTTGCAATGCGCAGGTAGTTCTCGGTGTTCAGCGCGTTGTAGTGCGTGATGAACGGCTTTGCGTTTGCGCCACCAAGGATCTCCTGGAGAACAGGGGTCTCAACCTCCATGTAGCCGTCCGCTTCCATAAACTGGCGGATGATGGATATGATCTGGGAGCGCTTGCGGAACACGTCGCGGACCTCAGGGTTCATGATGAGGTCAACGTAGCGCTGACGATAACGGACCTCGCGGTCGGTGAGGCCGTGGAACTTCTCAGGCAGAGGACGCAGCGACTTGGAAAGGACCTCCAGCGAGGTAACTGCCAGGGAGAGCTGGCCGCGGCGCGTACGCATGATAGCGCCGGTTGCGCCGATGATGTCGCCAAGGTCGAGAAGACCCAGGAGCTCCCAGTTCTTCTCGTCAAGATTGTTGATGCGGCAGAAGAGCTGAATCTGGCCGGTATAGTCCTCTACCACGACAAACGCGATCTTGCCCTGGTTGCGGATGGCGCGGACGCGGCCGGCCACAGAATAGACTTCCTCGCCAGTCTGGCCGTCCTCAAGGTCAGCGTAGCGCTCCTCCAGCTCAGCAACGTGAGCGGTGACGGTGGACTGGATTGGATATGGGTCAATGCCGGTGTCGATAAGCGCCTGACGACGGGCACGGCGCTGTGCGCGCTCGTCGTTGATGGAAGCCTCTGTGGTGACCTCGGTTGCGTCGACGCTGGTTGCGGCAGCGTTTTCTGCGGCAGCATCGGTTGAGCTACCAGCAATCTTGTTTTCTACTTCGGACATGTATCCTCCACGTAAAAACGCCCCGCGCCAGACAGACAACGGGGCGACCAAAAATCTTTTGTGCCAGTCTAGCGAGTAATAGAGGTAATGGTGTATTTCTTCACCTTGCCGTTTGGCGTAGTGAACTCAACCTCGTCACCCTTCTTGTGACCAATAAGAGCCTCGCCAGCTGGTGACTCGTTAGAGATCTTGTGCTCAAGGGAGTTAGTCTCAGTAGTGCCAACAATTACGTACTTAGTTGTCTTGCCTTTTGCATCAGCAAGCTCGACGGTTGTACCAATTGCAACGGTAACCTTGCGCTTACTGCCACCCTCGATAACCTTTGCGACAGAGAGAATCTGACGAATCTCGTTGATACGAGACTCATTGTGAGACTGCTCTTCTTTTGCAGCGTCATACTCGGAGTTCTCAGAAAGGTCACCAAAACCACGAGCCTCTTTGATGCGCTCAACAATCTCGTCGTGCTTCTCGCCCTCACGATAAGCCAGCTCATCGACAAGCTTCTGACGGCCTTCTGGGGTAAGTACAATCTCTTTAGTAGTGTCCATCGTATTCTTTCTGTTGATGGGTCAAGTAGGTCTATACGCGTGAAATGGAGTTACTCAGATTTTTTGGACTCTTCGTCCTCGACTACCTCAGCCTCTGGCTCACTTTTTTGCTCGTTGGTCTCAGACTCCATGCCCTCACGAACGCTCTTAACGGTCTCGCCGACAGCCTTACCAAGCTTTGGAAGGTTCTTAGGTCCAAAGATCAACATAACAGCGACAATAATAAGCACAAGCTCAGGAATACCAAGTCCTAAAATCATATTAACCCCCAGAAAATCTTTTCCTGTAAAAGCGTTCAGAAAAAACGCCGTATCGGCTAGTATAACCGAGGGAAACCTTACTAACAAGGAATTAACATGGTCTTACATGATTTTTGGATATTTTTTATCTGGTCGACCGTTGCGGGACTTGCTGTTGTTGGCATTTACCAGCTACTTCTGCTAATTCTGCGTGCTCGAGGCGTTTTTGTGACACGTACAAAATTTGGCCTCACGATGATTTTTGACTCCGAGGACGCAGACGGCACGTCTATTAGACTGCTTAACGTTAACGGCACCTTCCAGTCTGTGAGCTACATTGCGCCTGAGCTGCGCTTTGAGCTCTGCGTCCACTATCATCGCATGATGGCGAAGGTTATCCAGCAGATGGCACCAGAGGGCCACGTTATGGTTATGGGCGGTGGAGGTTTCTCCCTGCCAAAGTACCTGGCTACGCACATGAAGGGCGCTATTATTGACGCGATCGAAATTGATCCGAAGATTGTCTTACTTGCGCGCGAGCATTTCTTTCTAGACGAAGCGCTGGCTACAGCTTCAAGTGATCTGCGAGTTATCGAAGACGATGCGTGGAAAGTCCTACAGAACGCAAATGCCGGCAGCATTAATGTGCTGGTAAACGAGGTGTTTGCTGGTCGGAAATCGCTTGGATCCCTAGGTACTACGGCGGGCGCGCAAACAGTCAAAGAAAAGCTCTCTGTTGGCGGAGTATATCTGGCCGATGTTCGCTGTCCGCTTGAGGGACGCGGCTCTGCGCTACTTTCCCAAGTTGCGGGCGTGTTTGCACGTGAGTTTGCGCACGTTGCGTATGTACCCGAGTGGCCCGATACTCCCAAAACACCAGGTAACAACCTCTTAATTGCAACCGATGCGGATATCGCACTTCCCGAAGGCGCTGTTGTAGTGAAATAACAGCGAACTGTAGGAAATTGGCGTCCTCAGCAATCTGTTGACCAGTCACCCGTACAACATTCGACCACCTGTTCAAAAGCTGCATATTCAACCTTGTTTACACGGAATTTTGTATCAAAAATTTGACTCGACTGAATCAGACCCCTCTTTTAGGTAAAAAATCCGTTTAGTTGGAGATCAAATCGCAAATCACGGAATTTCTTGACTTACGTTTGCGCAGATAGCAAAAAGTGTCCATATTTCGTTATTTTTGTCCGTCGTAAAATCGCAGGTAGATGACTTGCATAAAAACTAGTCCTCACTGCATATTCCAACTAAACGCATTTTTTACCACTTGTGCCCTCGGGTTGCAACAAAACTGCAGTTGGCGTTAATTATGTCCCCAATTCTTGCCATTAAAGCGACATTTCCACAATCATACGACCGCCATACAGCAGAATTACTCCCAAATTACTGTGACTAAACTAACAACATTGCATCTTTAGCCTGATAGTAAGCTTCATCGCGTCATAGACCCCCTTAAGTAACGCGACACTAATACTTAGGTACGCACAAGCATACTAAGAGCCATCTAACAATAAAGTTGAATTAACATATGCGCAGTTGAACATATATGTTTGATGAGAAAATATTTTTCCAAAATTGGAGATTTATTACAATTCTCGTTAATACATAACAGAAAATGGGTATTGTTATCCCAGATAGAGCAAATACCCTATCCGAACAAATTGCTCTCGCGCTTGTTTCACAGATGTTGTTTTGTTGAAACAACAAGCACTTCAAACGCCGAGTCTCATACGTTAAGTATTTATACGCTGACTTTTGTGCTGAGCTTTGAGCTCTACAGTAAATCGATACACTAGGGAGGCATCATGAAAACAGGTTTTGAACTACTGAACGATCCATTTTTGAACAAGGGAACCGCTTTTACGCAGGAGGAACGACAGAAATATGGTCTAGTAGGCCTTCTTCCTCCTAACATCCAGACTATTGAGGAGCAGGCAGAGCAGGCATACGTGCTTTTCCAGCAGTATCCTGACCTCGAGACAAAGCGCCACTACCTTATGAGGCTTTTCTCCGAGAACCGCACGCTGTTCTACAACCTGTTCTCAAAGCACGTCGAAGAGTTCATGCCTATCGTTTACGATCCAACTATCGCACCTGACATTGAGCAGTACTCCCAGCGCTACGTTGACTCGCAGTACGCATGCTTCCTGTCCGCCGATCACCCTGAGAACCTCGAGGCCTCGCTGAAGAACGCAGCCGCAGGTAGAGACATTGACCTGATTGTCGTCACCGACGCAGAGGCAATTCTGGGCATCGGCGACTGGGGCACCAACGGCGTCGAAATTTCCGTCGGTAAGCTCATGGTTTACACCGCTGCAGCTGGCGTTGATCCAAACCGCATCATGCCTGTTGTCATTGACGCCGGCACCAACCGCCAGGAGCTGCTCGACGACCCGCTGTACCTGGGTGAGCGCCACAAGCGCATTGACGAGGATCGCTACAACACCTTCATTGATAACTTTGTGACCACCGTTGAGAAGCTCTTCCCTAACCTCTACCTGCACTTTGAGGACTTCGGCCGCTCGCACGCCGCGGCAATCCTGGACCGCTACAAGAACACCTACCCTGTCTTCAACGACGACGTCGAGGGTACTGGAATTGTTACCCTTGCAGGCATTCTCGGTGGCCTCAACATTTCTGGCGAGAAACTCGTCGACCAGGTATACCTCTGCTTTGGTGCAGGAACAGCTGGTTGCGGCATTGCTGAGCGTGTGCTGCAGGAGTTTGTGGACCAGGGAATGGATCGCGAAGAGGCTCGCAAGCGCTTCTACCTGGTAGATCGCCAGGGCTTGCTCTTCGACGACATGGACAACCTCACTCCACAGCAAAAGCCATTTGCTCGCAAGCGCTCCGAGTTTGCAAATGCTGATGAGCTCACCAATCTCACAGCTGTTGTGAAGACGGTCCACCCAACAATTATGGTTGGCACCTCTACCGTTCATGGCGCCTTCACTGAGGAGATTATTCGAGAGATGGCAGCTCACTGTGAGCGCCCTATGGTCTTTCCGCTGTCCAACCCAACTAAGCTTGCAGAGGCAACCGCTCAGGATCTGCTGACCTGGACTGATGGTCGCGCACTTGTAGCCTGCGGCGTCCCATCCGATGACGTGGAGCTGGGCGGCGTAACCTACCAGATTGGCCAGGCAAACAATGCTCTGATCTACCCAGGTCTTGGCCTGGGTGTTCTTGCATCAAAGGCTCGTCTGCTCACGGATCAGATGATTTCGCTGGCAGCTCACTCGCTTGGCAGAATCGTTGACACCACAAAGCCTGGCGCGGCAATTCTTCCTCCAGTCTCCAAGATTACCGAGTTCTCCGAGCGTATTGCTGTCGGAGTTGCAGAGGAGGCAATTAAGCAGGGCTTGAACCGCGAGCCAATTGCCAATGCAAAAGAGGCAGTTAACGCCCTCAAGTGGTTCCCTGTCTACAAAGCATTGGAGTCATAGCATGTCTGTCTTTTTGACATCGCTACAAAATGTACTGCCCATCATTTTGATTATTGTGCTGGGTTATGTACTGAGGAAGATTAACTGGCTCAACGAAACATTCGCTAGTCAAGCATCTAAGCTCATCATGAATGTGGCGCTTCCTGCCTCCATTTTTGTAGCAGTACTAAGAAACTGGTCCCTCAACCAGCTGCTCCAGCTTAGTCCCTCAACCAGCTGCTCCAGCTTGGTCCCTCGGTGCTTATTGCAGCGGTTAGCTTTGATTTGTCTTATGTCGTAGGATTTTTGGTTATCAACGTTTTCCGCGTCCAACCAGGTCGCCGAGGCTTGATGCTCAATACCTTTGCAAATGCCAACACCATCTTCATTGGTATGCCGCATAAACGCTTATTGGTAAATTTGTTATTGCTCCACTTATCATGGTTAACGTAATTATGGCATTTACCGGCGTGTTTGGTGTACAAAACGTACTTGAAACTAGAACGTTTATCATCCAAGCTGCAGTTCCAGCGTTAACCGTTCTACCAATTTTGGCAAACGGGGGTAAGGCTGACGTCAAATTTGCAACTAACGTTGTTGCAACTTCAACGGTGCTCTTTGCGATTGTCATTCCTATCGTAATGACCATCATTGGATAATTGACGCTGCCAACCAGCGCCTTTATGCACAGCAAAGCCTCTTCTCAATGGCGAGAAGAGGCTTTTTCTTGTGAGTCTTGCGGTGGTTGGCGCGAGGACCTGCCAAGGTTTCACTGCCCTGGCAACGCTCTAGTCCAACAGCGCACTACCTCTGGCAGCACCCTAGTCCAGCAACACGCCTTCGACCGCGGGAGCGGAGCCGTCGAGGACGTTGCACTTTTGGATCTGGTGGACAAACCAAGTGCGGAATGCCTTTTGGTCAACGCCAACGCATACAGTTGCATTGGGTTTCTCGCCAAGGTATCCGGCCAGGTCAACGACGGTGCAGCCAGCGGTTAAGCCTCCAGTGCATTCGACGTCCACAAACACATCTTTGGTCTCGAACATCTGAGGTGCCAGCAGGTAAGCCACGGCCGTTGGGTCGTACATACTGAAACCCTCCTCCTGGTAGTGAACGCGATAGTTGAACAGCAGCTTGACCAGCATATCGCCGCTCTTACCGGAGTTCTGGATGTTCTCGATGTCCTCGGGCATGACGCGAGCAGCGTCGCCCACCTCAAGGCCAACCATGGCCACGTGAACGCCGGATGCGAAGACGATCTTTGCTGCCTCGGGGTCAACGCCCACGTTAAACTCGGACATGACGCCAAGGTTTCCACGGGTCAGAGCACCTCCCATCATAACAATGCGCTCGATATGCTCTTTGACCTGTGGATATGCTTTCAGCAGCAGTGCGATGTTTGTCAGAGGACCAAGCGTCACCAGCGTGGTTTTCTCGCCAGCCGAAGCACCCTCCGTGATGACACGATGTTGTCCTTCAAGTGCGGTTTCTTCAAGCAGACAGTCTGGTTGGATGCCGTCAAATTCGTAGCCCCTCATGCCCGAAGCGCCGTGGACGTCGCTTGCATCCATAGGCTTTCTGAGCAAAGGCTCGGCAGCGCCGCGCGCGACAGGCACGTGCTGGTTCCAGAATTTGAGCAGCTTGAGGGCGTTGTTGGTGACGTTCTCGATGCCAACGTTTCCGCTCACGGTAGTAATAAGCTTGATATCCAGCGCCTTTGCAGCCAGGGCAAATCCCAGAGCAATGGCGTCGTCGATGCCAGGATCTGTGTCGATGATGACGCGCGTCTTAGTTGAAAGCGTTGTCATAAGTCTCCTTTGTACGTTTGAGCTGCGTGTAAGCTGCGTTTAGGCTTGGTTGGAGTCTTTTTCTGCGTGTAAGCTGTGAATTGTGGAGCAACAATCACTGCAATTCTAACCTAAAACTTAACTACCTGCTGATACGTTGGAATGGATTGCTGCGCGCCAACCTTAGTAGTAGCAAGTGCTGCAGCCTTTGCGGCCACGTCGAGAGCCTGCTTGATGTCGTGCCCCTCGAGCTGCCCCGATGCTTGAAATGCAGCGAGTGTACCCATAAACGTGTCGCCCGCACAGGTAGTATCCACGGTGTCCACACAATAGCATTCCTGCTGGTACACGCCGTGCGCGTCAGCAGCAATGGAACCCTTGGAACCCAGCGTCAACACCGCAGTTGCCACGCCGCTTGCAAGCACCTTCTGAACCGCAGCCTCAGGATCTGCCAGCGGGCTAATCTTGCCTTCGCCAAACAGGTCCGCAAATTCAATTTCGTTCAAGCAGAGCACGTCCACGCTGGCGAGAAGACCGGCGGTCATAGTAGCCGCTGGCGATGGGTTCACCATCGTATAGAGCCCCAGTTCATGCGCGTACTTGATCAGCTCAAACGTGGTCGACAACTCGCACTCGAACTGCGTCAAGAACACGTCACCTGGCTCCGCAATGCGATCGAGCACTGCTTTTACATCGTCAGCTGTGCGAGCATAGTTAGCGCCGTGGTCCAAAATGATACGGTTATCGCCGCCTACGCGCACAATCACGGCAACGCCCGTGGATACTCCAGACAGCTCTTCTACCTGCTCCGCATTGACTCCGTAACCAATAAGCGACTGCTTGAGGTCTTGTCCAAACGAGTCAGTACCAACCGCGCCAATCATGTGGACGTCCGCGCCCATTTGAGCTGCCGCAACCGCCTGATTGGCGCCCTTTCCACCTGGGCTAGTGACAAGATTTTTGCCGCCGATGGTCTCGCCCTGCTGAGGCATCTTATCTGCCTCAATGGAGATGTCCATGTTTAAGCTTCCAAATACAATCACTTTGCCCATGTGAGGCTCCTTCTTTGCAAGAGTGCAGCGCTCGATGTTGCCGGTCAACAGTTCGGTTCGGCACTCACCGCGATGTTCGACGCTCTTCTCGACGTTGTAGCCTGACGTTACTGCTCGATGTTCTTCTCACCAGTACAACTGAATAAATGTCCTGTTTATAGGGTATATAGTAATTACTTGACCAATCTCGTCAACCCAACTACTCTTAGAGTGCTTGAGTGGACGGACGTTCATTTTTTAAGTGACGTTGCTCTTGCAAAACACCTAATTTTAAGGAGGTGCTTTATATGCCTGGTCAAAGTAGCGGCTTACGTATGACAGCCGACGATGATTCTGTTCATGTGCGTATGGAATATAAAGAAACCTCTCATAAAAAGTTTTAGATTTGATTTCAACTGAATTGAAACTAAAAGAACTCTTATTGGCTTATATATTTACAGATTTACCTGCTCGTTTGTAATTATTTCGATTCTGTAGATATATAAATCTATGCCCCGGTTTCAGACCATTCGGTTTCAAATCTCGCACATAACAGAACGCTTTCAGTTTGCGTCATACACCAACCAATTAGTCATTCGTTTCCACTAATCATCGGAGGTGCACATAGCAATCATGAAGCGCACAGACCAACCAAAGACTACTCAGACCACCTCGGGAGAGCTTGGGCAGTCCTTGACCTTTGCCGCAACTCACTCGGTGAAGAGCGTCTGTAGAAAATTCCACACCACTCCGAACGGCCTTGCCATTGACATTGCGCAAGCAAAATACGACCTCGACGGGCCAAACGTCATTACCAGCGCCGCCGAAGAGCCCTTTATCATCCGCTTACTCAAGAGTTTTGCCAGCCCCTTCACCTTCATTTTGATTGCCCTTGCAGGCATTTCTTACGTCACTAACGTGGCTCTTGCCGCGGATGGCGAGAAGGACCCGTCAACCGTTATCATCATTACCGCAATGGTGCTTATCTCTGGCATTATCGACTTTGTCCAGAGCTCCAAAGGAGCCTCGGCGGCGGCTGCTCTCTCCAAAATGGTGACCTCCACCACAAGGGTCATCCGCCGTCCCATCGACTTTGATGACACGGGCGCTAAGGAGGGCTTAGACCAGAACCCCGACCAAGAGCTCAGCCAGGACCCAGGCGCCAACGCGGATGACCTTGCGGACTTCGAAGATGAATACGTCGCAGGTGAAGTCGCCGCCGACGCCGCAGACACCGACGACGAGGCCGAAGCTCCTGAAGAGCCCAAGCTTGCCTCCGCACTGGGAGAAGAAATCCCCTTTGAACAGGTAGTTATTGGCGACATCATCCGTCTTGCCTCGGGAGACATGATTCCTGCAGACTGCCGCGTTCTGGACGCCAAGGACCTCTTTGTCAACGAGACCGCGCTCACCGGAGAATCAGAGCCTGTCGAGAAAACCGCTGGTGTAGTACACGCTCGCCGTCGCGCAGATGGCACGCGCTATCCCCTCTCACTCTCTGAATGTACAAACCTGCTGTTCGCTGGCACTACCGTTCAATCAGGAAGTGCAACGGTAGTGGTAGTTGCAACAGGCAATAAAACCTACGTAGGCACAATGTCTGAGCTGCTTCAGCAGCCTTCTGGCGAGACTAGCTTTGACGAGGGTCTTAAGTCCGTCTCCAAGGTGCTTGTCTCGTTCATGCTGATCATGTGCCCTATTGTGTTCTTCGCAAACGGATTCCTTAAGGGTGACTGGTTTGATGCGCTGCTCTTCAGCGTTTCTGTTGCCGTTGGCATTACCCCTCAGATGCTTCCCGTCATTGTGACCACTTGCCTTTCTCGCGGTGGAACGCAAATGGCCAAGCAGGACGTTATTGTTAAGAATCCGGCTGCAATCCAAAACCTGGGCGCCATGGACATCCTGTGCACCGACAAGACCGGCACCATCACCGCAGACGAGGTTGTTCTTGAGCGCCACCTCAACATTCTGGGCGAAGAAGACCCTCGCGTACTCCGTCACGCATACCTGAACAGCTATTTCCAGACGGGACTTAGAAACCTCATCGACAACGCAATCATCAAAACTTCAAACGATGAGCTGCCCACTAACCTTCTGAGCATTGAGTACGAGAAAATCGACGAGGTCCCGTTTGACTTTGAGCGTCGCCGCATGAGTGTTGTGGTAAGAAACACAAAAACTGACAAGACGCAGATGATCACTAAGGGTGCCGTTGAGGAAGTTCTCAACGCATGCTCCTTTGTTGACCTGGACTCTGAGATTAAACCGCTTACACCCGCCCAGCGTAAAAGCGTTATGGACCGCGTCTACCAGCTCAATCAGGAGGGTATGCGCGTGGTTGGTGTTGCTCAGAAGAGTGACCCTCGTGGTGTTGGCGAGTTTGGCGTAGACGATGAACGTGACATGGTGCTCATTGGCTATCTGGCCTTCCTGGACCCACCAAAAGAAAGCGCTCGCGAAGCAATTGCCAAGCTCAACCAAAGAGGCGTGCAGGTCAAGGTACTCACTGGTGATAACGAGGGCGTTGCTGCTGCTGTCTGCAAAAAGGTGGGTATCCACGTTGACGAGCTTTTGCTTGGTAGCGACGTAGAGAACCTTACTGATGAGCAGCTCAAAGAACGTGTCGAGAAGACCCAGCTCTTCGCAAAGCTTTCCCCCATGCAAAAAGCTCGCGTTGTTTCTGCACTCAGATCCAATAACCACGTTGTCGGCTTCATGGGCGACGGCATCAACGACGCTGCTGCTATGCGCTCCTCCGATGTAGGAATTTCTGTTGATACCGCTGTTGACGTGGCAAAAGAGTCCGCAGACATCATCTTGTTGCAGAAGGATTTGCTTGTCCTCGAGCATGGTGTTGAAGAGGGCCGCAGAACCTACGGCAACACCATCAAGTACATCAAGGCAACCGCAAGTTCCAACTTTGGTAACGTGCTATCCGTTTTGGTAGCCAGCTTCTTTTTACCTTTCTTGCCTATGAGTGCCCTCCAGCTGCTCCTGTTGGGACTTGCATATACCGTTACCTGCATCGCAATTCCTTGGGACAACGTTGACGAATCGTTCCTCTCAAGTCCTCGCTCTTGGGATGCTCATTCGATTACAAACTTTATGCTTTGGATTGGACCTGTTAGTTCAATCTTTGATGTGCTAACCTTTGCCCTCATGTTCTTTGTAGTCTCTCCTGCTCTTGCAGGAGGAACCTGGGCAGAACTTGCCGCAGTCGGAAACACCGCAGCTCAGACTCTCTTTATTCTGTCTTTCCAAACAGGTTGGTTCATCGAATCCATGTGGACCCAGACCTTTGTTCTCCACGCGCTCAGAACCAACAAGATCCCCTTTGTTCAGAGCATGCCATCAACCTCGCTACTTGCTCTAACCACCGCAGGAATTGTTGTAGTCAGTGCTCTTCCATATCTACCGGTGTTTGCGCAGCCCTTGGGCCTTCTTGCTCTTCCTTTGTCATTCTTTGGGTGGTTAGTTGCTCTTATGAGCGGGTATATGGTTCTTATCACCATAATCAAGAGCCTCTACGTTAAGCGATTTGGCTCTCTGCTCTAACCTTGCTCCAGGAAGGACCACAATGGACGTAAAAGAAGCTATGGACCAGCGCATTTCACTGCGCGCCTACGACCAAAAGCCCATTGAGCAAGAGAAACTCTCTCAGCTCCAAGAAGCCATTGACGTCGCAAATACCCAGATGGCAGAGGTTGCACCCAATCACCCCGCAATCCTTACCCTCGAGGGTCCTCACCTTGAAGATGGCACTTCCGTCCACATGAAGAACAGGTCTATTGTCGGTCCCATTTACCACTACGTAGCAGGCTATTGTGAAGACGCAATTGCCCGTGAGCTCATTGGCTACTATGGCGAGAAGATCGTTCTTCTCGCCACACAGCTAGGCATTGGCTCATGCTGGATTGCTGAGACCATGGATTGGAAGATCCTGGCTCGTGACGAATATAACGGCCTTAAGCTGGGCATTATTATTTCTCTCGGATACGCTCCAGAGAAGATTCCGCTCAAGCAAGAAGGTATTCGTACCGCAATTCGCCTGCGCACCAAAAAGCCTGCGCAGATTATGACGGCAAACGGTACTCCAACTGAGCCGGAGCAGATGCCCGAGTGGTTTAACCGCGGCATTAATGCGGTTTTGGCATGCCCGACCGCCATCAACAAACTTCCCGTTGTATTTGACCTGACAGATGGCGTGGTAAGCGCATCTATGCCTAACCAACGCCACCTTGTCCAAGACTATGACCTGGGTATCTCCAAGCTGCACTTTGAGCTTGCTGCTGACCTCAAAGGTACGTGGGAGCTTGGACAGCCTGGTCGCTTTATCGTTTCTGAGTAGCCTTCCGTGCGTAGCGCCTCCCAGCTCACAAACGTCATGTTCCCGAACGGCGCATTCCTGGATGACACTCCCAGCTCACCGCTGTACCTCTAACAAGAAAGGACCTCACATGGCCTGTTCCGCACAGCACGTCGCAAACAAAGTTCTCTCGTCCTACCAGTGGAGACTTGCAACCAAGAAGTTCGACCCAACCAAAAACGTCTCTGACGAGGACCTTGAGGTGATCCTTGAGGCTGGTCGTCTGGCACCAAGTTCCTACGGTTTGGAGCCTTGGCGCTTTCTGGTTGTTAATTTACGAGAGGATCAGGCTTCTGAGCAGTCACTTCGCCTTAAAGAAAAACTTTACGAACCCTCCTATGGAGCTCGCGCATCCCTCGATGGTGCTCATTACCTGGTTATTCTCCTTGCTCGCAAGAACGTCAACGCAGAGTCTGCTTACGTTAAACACATGATGCACGACATCAAGCAGCTTCCTGCAGACTTTGAACCAACTTACGCTGCAGCCTTCAAGAACTTCCAGGAGAACATGTTTGACCTGGTAGGAAACGAGCGTGCAACTTTTGACTGGGCTTGTAAGCAGACCTACATTGCGCTTTCAAACATGCTCACCATGGCCGCCATGATTGGCGTTGATAGCTGCCCAATCGAAGGCTTTAACCGCGAGGCAGTTGATAAGATTTTGGAAGAAGAGGGTCTTCTCGACGGCGGCCAGTACAACGACTTTGGCGTTTCCTGCATGCTTAGCCTGGGCTATCGCGATATGGATCCTGTCCAGAAGCGTCGCCAGCCAGCTGAGGATGTAATTGTCAGGCTGTAAAGAGCTATAAGTGTCATTAACTTTTAAGCTGCCTCCTATTTCCCGACACCGAGGAAATGGGAGGCAGTCTGTTTAGCAGGAAATTCTTTACTGAACAGGAAATTTATCGCCCACAAAGAATTCAGGCATATAGTCCATCGCACTCCATCTTGGCGACAACTGGCCTTTTTCACATGAAGTGACTTATTTTGATCCAGAAATCGCCTATTTCGGCACGAAGTGGTAAAAAATGCGTTTAGTTGGAGTATGCAGGATTAATAAATTTCTATGCAAGCGATTTACCAGCGCTTTTAGTTAGACAAATTTTACACATGTATTAACATTATTTCTGAACTGCTGAAACGCAAATGCCAAAATGACAAAACCAAAAATTTATCTCCAACTAAACGGGTTTTTTACCCAAAACAGCGCCCTCTAAATGACATATCAATTTCTTGATTAGTTTTTGTGCATATTAGACAGTTTTTATACACGTTGAAGTGTTTTCGAACGTCCTGTGCGCCTCATGCACCCCGTGTAACCAACGCGCTCTGGCGCGCCACACGCGTCGCCGCGTAACCACGACGTGTATAGCGCGCTTGTACGAACAGCTCAGCCAGCAGAAAACCCTTGGTTACCTGCGGATAAACCTAAAGCCGCGGCCAGAGTGGATGTACGGCAAGAATGCTTGGTCTTCCTCGCAGATACTTCCTGCAACGTTGTCACGAGCATCAAGCTCCAAAAGACCTCGAGCAATCGAAAGTTCCCCTGCATAGCGACCATATGCTTTACTGCTCACCAAAATGGCGCCAGTAGCAACAGTCTCCCAGGTAGAAGGCTTCGCGTCGTACACCGGAGCGTCTTTCCAGAGTCTGGACTCCTGTGAACGGATAATGTACGAGCTGGAATCAGGTCGATCGGTCTGCGAGCGATCATACAGATACTCAAAATCAGGTTTTAACTCGGCTTTTAATTCAATACAATTCCGCTCAAGCTGACCAATACGCTTCCACGTAACCTCAGTAACATCTGGGTCACCAATGAGTACCACGTCAGAGTCTGCGTCGTAGAGAGAAAGCATTGCCTGGATAAGGGAGTCTCCCGAAAGCCCACGGTGTTCCTCGACAGTTGGAAGTCCCTCGTAAAGAGGCCCGCGGAAGACCTCACCAGGAACAAACGAAAAGATCTGGAATCCAAGAGCAGAAAGACGTGCATTAATTTGAGCCACACGCTCAAGAGAAAGGCCTGTGTAGCTCTTAGGATAGTAGTTGTGACAAGCAGCAAAACGAGTGAAGTCAGCGCCAGCTGCTTGCCACGCGGAGATATCATCCTTGGTAATGGTTGAAGCATTAAAGACCACATGAAACTTGTGAGAAAGCTCTACAGTCTCTGCCGCATCAAATCCAAAGTCAAGACGCACATAGGTAATGCCAAGTTCTGCAAGTTCATCGAACTTCTGAACGCCAAGTTTTGAAAGGGTAACAGGAGAAATATCAGCAATAAGATTAATCTCTGCTTCTCTACAGAGTTCCAAGAGCTTGCGAGCCTCAGTACGATAATCAATTCCCTCTTCTTCAGGGATGTGTAGTGAGGTAAATGCATAGTGGCATCCGGTTGCCTGCGCTTTTGCTACAACCTCAGCATTAGCTTCATATCCACTGGCAAAATACAGTGAAATTCCGGTGTGCATAAATCCTCCAAGTGAATTGCAAAACGCTTTCTAAAAGACAGGGTTTCTCACCAGGCGAGAAGAAAAATCCCTCTTCCTAGGATACCTAAGAAGAGGGATAAACGTTTCTAAAACGTGTGGTTTTTACTCGCCGAAGACGTCGTTGATACGATCCTCGTCAACGCCGAAGAACCAAGTAAGTGCAAAGCCTGCAGCGTAAGCAAGAAGCATTGCAAGCAGGTAGAAGACCTGGTTACCAGGCTGGACAATCAGCAGACCAAAGAGGCCGGAGACGCCCTGGGAAACGGTACCAAGGTGGAAGAGGTAAGCAATTACAGAGCCAACGCCGGAGCCAAGACATGCGGTGATGAATGGCTTACCAAGAGGCAGGGTAACTGCGTACATAAGAGGCTCGCCGATACCGAGCATACCAACTGGGATGGACTCGGTCAGGTACTTCTTGACGCGCTTGTTCTTGGTCTTGAAGAGAATAGCAAGACCAGCACCAACCTGGCCACCGCCTGCCATCATCAGCAGAGGAAGCAGGTAGTTGATGCCCTGAGTTGGGCCCTCTGGGTTGTTAAGCATAACGTGGATTGGGGTAAGTGCCTGGTGAAGACCAACGGAAACCAGTGGCAGGAAGGTAGAACCAAGCAGGTAAGCACCAAAGACGCCAAGCTTGTCATAGAAGAACTGAAGGACAAAGAAGATTGCCTGAGTGAGCCATGCGCCTGCAGGCTGAAGAATCAGGACAGAGCCAATGACACCGAGAATAACGGTGCAAAGTGGAGTCAGGAAGGTGTCAAGAACGCTTGGCATAACCTTGTGCAGGTTCTTCTCCAGGAATGCAAAGAAGATTGCGCAGATGATTGCACCAATCATGCCGCCTGCTGCTGCGTTGAACAGGTCAGAGGAAGCAACGATAAATGCGCCCTCCTTGAAAGCAACAGTTGGGAGGCTGAATGGAAGGTGAACCAGACGAGTTGCAACGCCATCAACAGTCTTGGAAGCAAGAAGAGGCATACCAGCGTTAGCAATGGAGAGTGCACCAGCCATAGCACCAAGAACGCGAGAACCGCCAAACTCCTTGGCAGCGTTCTCGCCAGCGAGAATTGGCAGGTAAGCAAAAAGTGCCCAGCCCATGGTCCAGATAGCTGCGAACCACCACTCGTTAGCAAAAGCCTTACCAGTGGAGAAGTTGATAACGTTGATGATACCGTTGATCAGACCTGCAGAAATGATGCCAGGAAGCAGTGGAACAAAGATGTTAGCAATCTTCTTGAGGAAGCGCTGAACAGGCTTGTTCTCGTACTTAGCCTTCTGAGCTGCCTTGTTGTCCTTAGCTGCGGATACAACGTCGTCCTCAGATGCATCGCCAGCAGCAACGCCGGTAAGCTTGGAGAACTCAACAATAACCTTGTTGACAACGCCAGGACCAAGAACAACCTCAAGGTACTCTGCATCCTCGACCAGACCCATGACACCGTCGATAGCCTTGATGGCCTCGGAGTCAACCTTTGAAGGATCTGCGGTCTTAATGCGGAGCCTGGTCATGCAGACCATGTTGCTCTGAACATTTTCTTTGCCACCGACGGCAGCAAGAATCTGTTCTGAAAGCTTGGTGTAATCCATACTTTCCTTCTTTCTCTCGTTACGATGTTGCAACAAATACTTATCAAGAATACATAAAAAATGAACTTGGCGGTACAACAATCCATACCTGTGGTTCATTGTTTCATGTTTTGACCTAATTTGAACGCCCTGTTACTGCAGGTAAACTGAATGTTTTTCAAAACTTGCCGATCACTTGCGCGTCATGCTGATACCACTGACCGATGTAACTGAAACAAAATGCTCACGCGTGTATCATTTGTTACTACAGTGGATACTACAGTGCACCTCTGACATGGCCATGGGCTGCCTCAAGCTTAGCTTTTGCCTCTTCAACAGGCACCTGAGTCAGCAGCATGACAATCGCAAGTTTTGCGTTACCGTCAGCCTGCTCAAGAGCCTGAGCTGCCTCTTCACGGGTGCAACCAGTTGCTGCCATGGTGATGTTCTGCGCGCGAACTACCAGTTTCTTATTGGTCTGCTGCACATCAACCATAAGGTTCTGATATGCCTTACCCACGCCAACCATAGAACCAGTAGAAATCATATTCAGAATCATCTTCTGAGCTGTACCAGACTTAAGGCGCGTGGAGCCTGTAAGAACCTCAGGACCGCAGGAAGGTTCAATGGCAAGCTCTGCCTCTTTGCCCACCTCAGAGCCCTTATTGCAGGCAATAGCAACAGTCTTGCAGCCCAAAGAACGAGCATAGCGCAGGCCGCCGATAACGTAAGGAGTGCGGCCGCTAGCTGCAATTCCAATAGCAATGTCGTTTTTATTCAAGCCAATCTTCTTAAGCTCCTCTTCGCAAAGCTCAAGAGAATCTTCTGCGCCTTCAACTGCGCGTACAAAGGCCTTCTCGCCACCGGCGATAAGACCAACAACCACGTCAGGAGAAACGCCAAAAGTAGGCGGACACTCAACCGCGTCTAAAACACCCAGACGGCCTGAAGTTCCAGCGCCAAAATAGACGATTCTGCCGCCAGCTTCTAGCGAGGAAACTGCCCACTCAATTGCCTGAGCTACCTGCGGAAGAACCTCTTTGACACCAGCTACCACGTTGAGGTCTTCTTGGTTCATAACGCCGACCAGCTCAAGCGGGGTCATCTGATCCAGGTCCATGGTGTTGGGGTTTCTTGTCTCGGTGACAAGTTTTGTTAAATCAATCACATTTCCACCTTCTGTGTTGTGATTTTTACGCAATTACGTCTTTGGCTATACCAGGCAAATCTTGGTCAGATGAAAGCGTGGCTACACGCTCAGCCGAATCTAACTTGCCAATATAGTTTGTCGAGAAACGCTTAACGCTCTTCTCGTAATTTCTATTTACATAGGCTGCAAAGAGCGCGTCTACTACGTTGAGCTGGGCAATTCTTGAAGACATAGCGCCGCTTCTCATGATGTGCTCGGTCTCTGCCACGCCCAAAACAAAGTCGGAGCAGTGAATGAGCTCTGAATCAATACCGCCTCGGGTGATGGAAACCACCTTGGCACCATTTGCTTTTGCAATCCAGGCACACTCAATGGCTTCTCGCGTAAGGCCTGAGTAGCTGACCACAATAGCAAGATCTTCTCGCCCCATGTTTTTGGCGTAGAGCATCTGAGAGTGGTAATCGTCGCTCAAATTGCAGTTGATGTTAAGGCGCATAAGCTTGAGCTGCAAATCTCTTGCAACCAGCAGCGAAGCTCCCATGCCAAAAAGGCAGATGGAATGAGCTTGCATCATGAGTGAAACAACCGAGTCAACAACCTGAGCGTCAAGCAACTGCCTGGTAAGCTCCAGCGAAGAAATGTTCTTTGCGGTAACTTTTTCGATGATCACATCAGTGGTGTCACCTGCGATAACGCCGCCAACAGCATTATCATTGCTTTTGTTGCTTACGGCCAGCTCATAAATGAGCGCCTGCTGGAACTCTTTATAGCCACCGCAGCCAAGCTTCTTGCAAAGCCTGACAACCGTTGATGCAGATGTATACGTTTGAGCTGCTAGTTTATGGATTGACTGACCAACTGCTGCCTCTGGATCAGACAGAATATAGTCGACAATATCGCGTTCAGCTGAACTGGCATTCTTGCGATACTCTTCCAGACGTAGACGAACACCTCTCACGCAATCACCTCCGGTCGTCCGGTTGACTAAAACGTTTGACTATATTGTTTCACGTTGCCATAAAAATTTCATCTGTAAAGTAGGCAGTGCCGTAAACGGTAGTATTGCATGTGTAAGCGTGAATGCATTCTGTTTATCTTGTATGCGCGACCGCTTATGTTTTCCCAGCGTAATGCAGGGACAATTGTCGTAAAAACCTTGCTTTATGTTAGGTACGTAAATACCAATTTATAAAAACTTTTACTACCTAGTAGACATTTGACCACGTAAAACCTGATTAAAATATTTCGTTTTTTCCTAAAAAAATCAAATTTAGATACCATTGACAGCTTTTTTGATACCACTCGCAGTACGTTAACGTACCCATTATTTCAACTTAAGCAAACTAGCTGCAATTTTGATGGAACGCACGTCATCATAAGCGCAAATTATCTCAGCCAATTGAGATAGCAGGTGTTTCACCTAAGGCAAAACCGAAGGAGACGATATGCGCACCAACGAAGATTTGCACCAGAATCAAAACGCTCACTCTGAGCATTCATCCAACGCAGGCTCCCCTGCTGGACAGACCAGAAGACAATTCCTCAGCAGAAGTGCTCTTGGTCTAGCCGCGCTTGCAAGCCTTGGCCTTACTGCCTGCCAGACAAAAGGTGGCGCAACTGCTGCTAAGGGAACCGCAAAGAAGGTTGATTCCGTAGACGGAACCTTCCAGTACGAGAAGGTCTTCCCTGTTCTTAATGACAACAAGGCCTTTGACGACTCTCTTGTTACCAATCAGCTCAACAGCTTTGTTTGCTTTGCTGGTCAGGGCACCATCTATGTAAAGAGCTCCGAGGCTCAGAGCTTTGCGCTCTTTGTAAACGGTCACCAGGTACCAACCGACAAGCTTGACGGTTCTTTCTGGAACCAGATTGACATCTCCGACGTAACCGTCAACGGCGATAACCGCCTGCAGGTCAGCACCGTTAAAGAGACTCAGGCTACCTTCGAGGTCAAGATTGGCTACCCAACCCTTATTGACGGCATCAAAGACTACGCCGACAACGACAACTTCAAGCTTATTGACCAGATCATCAACGCAGAAATTGCTAACCGGCTTTACCTCTGCTCAGCTGGTTGTTGCCAGATACGGCAAGATTATCAAAAAGACCAACTACGGTAACGTCAATTCTTACAACAAGGACGGCTCTCGCATTAAAGATGGCAAGACTGTTGACGACAACACCCTCTATGACCTGGCTTCTAACACAAAGATGTATGCCACTAACCTGGCAATTGAGAAGCTGGTCACCGACGGTCAGCTGGACGTCTCCAAGAAGGTTCAGGAGTACATTCCAGACTTTAAGGACCAGGAGGGCGATAAGATTCTGAGCAAGAATGACCTTACGATTCGTGAGATCCTTGAACACCAAGCTGGATTCCCACCAGATCCTCAGTACCACAACCGCAACTACAATCCAGAGAAACCCGACGACCCGCAGCCAAACGCAAACCAGAAGCTGTACTCTCAAAATCGCGATGAGATTCTGCAGAAAATCATTAAGACACCTCTGCAGTATGTCCCAGGTACTAAGACTGCCTATTCCGACGTAGACTATATGCTGCTTGGTTTTATCATCGAGAAGATCACCAATAAGCGCCTTGACCAGTACGTTAAGGAAGCTCTTTACGAACCGCTAGGACTTAAAAACGTCACGTTCAATCCACTAGATAACGGCTTTAAGGCTGACGGAATCGCAGCTACCAAGCTTAACGGTAACACTCGCGACGGCCTGATTACCTTTGACAACATGCGTACCGACACCATTCAGGGTACGGTCCATGACGAGAAGGCCTACTACGCGATGGGTGGAATCTCTGGTCACGCTGGTCTGTTTGCAAATGCTTCCGACCTGGCCGTTCTTGTCCAGACCGTTATGAACCGTGGTGGCTATGGCAACACCATGCTCTTCAGCGAAGACGTTCACGACCAGTTCATCAAGCCAAAGGACACCAACGTCACCTACGGTTTAGGCTGGAGGCGTAAGGGTCACATTGGCTACCAGTGGGCCTTCTCGCCAATTGCAAACGCTGAGGGCAACAATGCCAAGCTCATGGACATGGTCATTTCCAAGTACAAGCTCATTCAGGCAGAAGCAGATTATCAAACTGACCCCGATAAGGCTTCCCTGAAGGCACTGCTTGAGGTCTGTGACCAGAGGAAAGACTCCAAGGTTATCAAAGATTTCCAGGCAAGCGACTTATACAAGACCATCTCAGAGTTTGTTGGTAAGTAAAACTCGTGTAAACAAGCTACGAAGCGGGAATAAACACAGTACACGAACAAGGTACGATACACATCTTGTCTAGCAACGGCCCTCTCCTCCGTCTAGACACACCAAAGCCCGGATGCTATTGCGCGGCATCCGGGCTCTTTTTGTGTGCACATGTGCGGTGGCCCTGTGAGCTGCGCGGTGCATGAGTTTCTCGTCAGGTGTGCCATGCAAGTGCGGGTTTCTCGTCGGGTACGCCATGCGAGCGCGCGGGTTTCTCGCCAGGTGCGCCATGCAAGCCTGAAAAGTGCAAAGAATCTGTATTTGGAGCACCGATTCTTTGACAAAAACAGGCAAATCCACAGATTCTTTACTGTTTTTAGGCAAAATCCACAGATTCTTTGCAGAAATTAGGCGCACTAGCAACCTTATACAGGCGCATTGGCAACCGGTGGCGGTGCATCATGCAATCGTGAGTTCGTCGGACGAGCTTGCGGACGCGCGGGTCGGACGAGTTCGCCAGGCATGCCTTACAGAACGGCGAGAAAATCCTCTGCTTGCTGGGCAATTGCCTCGTGAACCTCGGGCTCGGGCTCCCAAGTTCCCTCAGTCCAGGCGGTAACAGGAAGCGAGAAGCCATTAAACGGCTCAACTGGCTTGGTACGCAGGGCCAGGAACTGCTGCTTTACCACGGCAAGCGATCCCACGACCTTGTTTCGGCCGCCAACGCCACTTGCGGTGACAACCTTGCCAGCGATGGCAGTCTCGGACTTCTTCTCGTAATCGGAAGTGAGCGGACGGCTCATCCAATCCAGGATATTCTTAACGGTACCGGGGATGCTGTAGTTGTACTCCGGAGTAAAGAGCCACACTCCGTCGGCGGCCATGACGGCGTCTCTGACCTTCTGGACACCTTCAGGAGCTGGGAATTCTTCGTCCTGATTGAGCAAAGGGACGTCCAAAACGTCGACAACCTCAATCTCTGCCTTGCCCTCTAGCGCCTTTGCGGCAACCTGGCTCAGCGTTTTGTTGAACGAGTTCTTACGACCGGAACCGATGATAAATACAATTTTCTTCATGAGCAGACCTCTCCGTGAATGCTGCGTGGATATAAAAATCATGCACGAGCAAACTCGCCCGTACATGATTCGTGTACCCAAATGTTAGTTCTCTAGTCGTATTTAGCGGCGGCCAGACGTATTTAACAGAATTCCAAGTCGCACGTAATAAAAGTCCAAGTCGTTCTTAACAAAAGGCCGAGAAATTCGTGTAGCTCTCAAGCGCTTTTACCACCTGTTCAAGACCCGCAAGGTCTTCCTGGGTAAATCGCGCCACATTAGGGCTATCAATGTCCAGCACGCCAACTACCTGGCCATCCTTGAAGATAGGAACAACCACCTCGGAGTTAGATGCTGAGTCGCACGCGATGTGCCCAGGGAACTGGTGCACGTCCTCTACCAGCTGACTTGTCTTCGTTGCCGCGGCTGTACCGCACACTCCCCGACCAAACGGAATGCGCACACAGGCAACTTTGCCCTGGAAGGGTCCCAGGCGCAGCTCGGGAGTGCGCGGCTCGGGAGCGCTCAGGGCCACGCCCAGCTCCGCGCCCTCGCCCGCCACCGTCACGGGATCTACCAGGTAGAAGCCCGCCCAGTTGATGTCGTCCAGAGCGTCCCACAGAAGAGCAGCGGCGTTGGACAACACCGGCAGACAGTGAGCATCAACCTCGGCAAGCGAGACAATCTGTTTTGCAAGTAAACCGTAGTCTGCCATGGTTACTTCTCTGGCAAAATTTCAATCCAGCAGCCATCAGGGTCTGCAATAAAGTAGAGGCCCATCTTTGGGTTCTCTTTAACGATGCAGCCCATCTCCTCGTGAAGCGCGTGGAAGACGTCAAAATCGTCAACACGGAACGCAATGTGCGTGTCTTTTCCGCCGTTGTCATAAGGCTCCACCCAACCGCGGTTCCACGTAAGCTCCAGCTCAAACGGAGACCAATCGTTTACCAAAAACGTGTTAGTCCAAGAACCGTCCTCTGGACCCTTAACGCGGTCAACGCGGAATCCCAGAGCCTTCTTGTAGAACTCGACGGTCTTCTCGTTATCCAAAACATGAGTGCAGCGGTGAACAAAACGTGCCTGCATAAATCCTCCTTTGATATCGAGAAACCCCGCAGCTAGACGGGGTTTCTCGCCATGTGAACAACGTGCTGGTAGACGGACTGCCAGCGGAAATCGCGTCTGGCTGCCCGGCCGTGCGCCCGGTCGCGCCCGGCCGCGCTAGTTGAGCTCCTGCTCAAGCTGGTCGACAAGCTCGCCAAAGTACTTGAGTGCAGCGTTAACGGGGTCTGGAGTTGCCATGTCAACGCCAGCGCCGCGGAGCAGCTCGATTGGGGTCTTGGAGCAGCCGCCGGACAGGTAGCCAATGTAGTCCTTGACCGCAGGCTCACCCTTAGAAAGGATGCGCTGGGACAGAGCAATAGCTGCCGAGAAACCAATGCAGTACTGGTAAACATAGAAGTTGTAGTAGAAGTGAGGGATGCGCGACCACTCCAGCTTGATCTCTTCGTCCAGCTCAATGCCAGGTCCAAAGTACTCGGCGCAGAGTTTGCCATAGCGCTCGGAAAGAACTTCAGCGTTCAGAGCAACGCCGTCAGCGTTCATCTGGCTGATGTCGCGCTCAAACTCGGCAAACATGCACTGACGATAGATGGTGCCACGGAAGCCCTCTAGGAAGTGGTTGAGGATGTACGCATGGCGCGCAGGATCGGTCTCGTGCTCAAGCAGGTAGTGCGAGAGCAGCGCCTCGTTGCAGGTAGATGCAACCTCTGCAACAAAAATAGAGTAATCGGAGTAGGTAATCTCCTGGTTGTGGGACGAGAAATACGTATGCAGGGAGTGGCCCATCTCGTGAATGAGAGTGTAAACGTCGTCGAGGCCGCCCTGGAAGTTGAGGAGCATAACAGGGTTCATACCCTTGCCACCTGCGGAATAAGCACCGGAGCGCTTACCTGGGGTCTCATACACGTCAACCCAACGGCTCTCCAGACCCTTCTTGACCAGGCTGACGTACTCCTCGCCCATAGGTGCCAGCGCCTTAACAATAAGGTCGCAAGCCTCCTCGTAGGTGAACTTCATGTCAACATCGTCAACAAGAGGAGTGTAAACATCCCAGAAGTGCAGCTCATCCAAGCCCATGACGCGCTTGCGCAGGTCAACGTACTTGTAGAACGCTGGGAAATTCTGGTGAACAGCGTCAATCAGATTGTTGTAAACCTCAACAGGAATCTCGTTCTCTGCAAGAGCGGCCTCAAGGGAGCTTGCATATTTTCTAGTTGACGAGAAGAACTGCAGGTTCTTGACCTGGCTGGTCAAAATTGCAGCGGAGGTGTTACGGAACTCGCCAAATCGGCTGTAAAGTTGCTTGAATGCAGACTCGCGCAGGACGCGGTCAGCATCCATCAGCAGAGGAACAAATGAACCGCTGGTCAGCTTATGAGTCTTGCCCTCAAAGTCAACAGCGTCGTCAAAGGTAAGATCTGCATCATCAAACATGGAGAAGATATTGGTTGGCTGAACAGCAAGCTCTTCAGCACGTGCCAGCAGTGCCTCTTCCTCAGCAGAAAGGGTGTGCTCACGCTGGTTCAAGATCTTGTTGAGCTTACGGCGATAGAACTCAAGTGCTGGAACCTCTGCATAGAACTTCTCGACAGATTCTGCTGGAATGGCAAGAAGCTCTGCGGCAAACCAAGAAGTTGCCTCTCCGACCTGTGTATATGCGCTGGTAGCATTTGCGACGTATGCCTGGTACTTGGACACGCGAGTATCCTCATCACTCTTGCGCTCGGCGTAGTTGATAATCTTGTAGAGCAGAAGGTTCATCTGGTCCTCAAGCTGCAGATACTCCAGAAGAGCCTGAGCGGAGGTAGAAATCTTGCCCTTGAACGCAAGCAGCTTTGGACAGTAAGCCTTGAGCTCCTCGAGCCCAGCCTCAAATGCCTCATCACTAGGGAACATTGAGGACAGGTCCCACTTATATTTGCTGTCAATTTCTTCGCGAGACTCGTATGCCATGAGCCTTCCTTTCTTGACCGGGTCAGTATTCACTGGTATTTAGTGTCCCACATACGCACTGATTTCATGCTGATAACAAGAAAAAATGAACCCATTTGATACAAATCGTCAAACGAGCTCATCGATTTCAAAAAATGAAAAACTACCTTACAGTTCTTCTCCGTTGGTTTTAATTACTTGTTGATACCAAGAGAAACTATCCTTCTTAAAGCGACGACCTGTTCCGTTTCCGAGGTCATCCTGATCAACATAGATGAAGCCGTACCTCTTACTCATCTCCGAAGAAGAGCAGCTCACAATATCCATTGGCGCCCATGCATAATAGCCGCGCAAATCTACACCATCACTAAGTGCTTCAAGCATCTGTTCAACATGTGCTCTGAAATATTCAACGCGATACGGATCGTAGATTGTTCCATCATCCTCAAGCTTGTCAAAAGCACCAATACCATTTTCTGTGATGTAAATTGGACACTGATAGCGGTCGTAGAAGACATTAAGGGTGTAACGCAGTCCAAGAGGATCAATAGACCAGCCCCAAGGGTTTGCGGGAAGATTAGGATTAGAAAAATCTTTATTTCCATCCGCAAAGCTCTGAGCACTACAAACGCTTGAATAGTAATACGAGAAACTCATGAAGTCGGCGGTATTTGTTAAATCTTCAAGGTCATTCTCGCCAAAGTAAATGTCAAAACCATTCTCTTCAAAGAAGCGCAAAGCATATCCTGGATACTGACCTCTGAGCAATACATCAGAGTAATAGAACTCCATCTGATTATGTCTGTAGCAGGCAAGAACGTCCTCAGGATTACTTGACGATGGATAATCGGGTCCACCGCACAGCATCATACCTATCTGGAGCTCGGGATAGTTTTCATGAGCATAACGAGTGGCGCGAGCACAAGCTACCATCTCGTTGTGAACTCCCTGGTATTTAGCTTCTGCAAGGTTATCTACCTTATCAGCACAAATTCCAAGGTGGTTGAAAGACTCGACTGACACAAGATTAATTTGGTTGATAAGAATCCACAGCTTAACTCGATCGTGATAACGGTCAAATAAAACCTTACAGTAACGCTCAAAAAGATTAATCAGTTCGCGAGAAGCCCAACCCTTGTAATCAAGCGTTAATGCAACTGGCATTTCATAATGAGAGCAGGTAATCATAGGCTCCATGCCGTTATCAATAACTGCATCAATGAGCCTGTCATAAAAAGCTAACCCTTCTTCAGAAGGCTCAGCGTCATCCCCATTAGGAAAAATACGTGACCAATTAATTGAAGTTCGGAACGCCTTCAAACCAAGCTCTGAAAGAAGCTCTAAATCTTCCTCAAAGTTGTGATAGAAATCAATGCCCCAACGTTTAGGAAAAATCCTATCAGTTGCTTCAAGGGCTGCGATAACTTTCTGAGTAGTCTCTTCTCCATTGTATTTCTCGTCAAGCGGAACATTTGACTTGTACTCATTAAGATCACTTACGCAAGGACCCTTACCGCCTTCTTGCCAAGCACCTTCCATCTGATTAGCTGCAAAAGCACCGCCCCAAAGAAAATCCTTTGGGAAACCATGCCTTACCTGAGGCTTTGCTTCCATTTAGTGCTCCTCCAACTTCTTAATCCTGTCATCAAAAGACTTAAAAACTTGGACAAGCTGTTTAGCGGTAATGATCTCAGAATAAATGACCATGAGCGTGTCCTGAGCGTGTGAGAACAGAAGACTGTACTCTTGCTTTTCTCCACGAAAAACACCTTGAATGTGATCAGTCTGAACATGATGAGCTTCAAGAATCTTTGCGTCTGCTGCAACAATTTTTTCTTCTGCAAGCGCAATATCGCCAGAAGCAATTGCCTCGTAAGCTAATTTGCATTCATTGCGAGCGTCACCGGCAGCAATAAGGATGGTCATGGCATCCTGGGTGGTCTTATCAATTTCTTCTTCCATAAGAAATTCTCCTCTAAACTCTAAACAGCGCATGAGGTTTCCTGAAGCCACAATTCAATTCATAGCCCCAGGTATAAATTTTTAGATTTAGAACGACCAATCGTCGTCTGAATCGGACTCAGTTTCTGCGGTCTCAGCATCAACAAGCTGCTTATCGTATGTTCTAAAGAATGGCATCCAAATAAGACCAGACACAACAAAAATGATGAACATCAGAACAATACTGCCTACTGTTCCGCAGGTAAGGAATGTGGCGATTGGGAATGGGCAATACCACATGTTAAAGAGCATGGAAGGAATAGCTCCCAATGGAATTACCTTAGTAAATACATAGGCAACAAGTGGGATAGCAATGCCCTGAAGCCACATTGGAATCATCATGATTGGATTCCACGCAACTACACCAAATACACAAGGCTCGTTAATGTTAAAAATTGCAGGAACAAGGCAAGCACGGCCAAGTGCTTTTAGCTGATTTGATTTAGCAGAGAATGCCATCAAAAGAACAAGTGATAGGGTACAACCAATACCGCCAATCCAGATATACCCCGAATAAACAAATGCATCAGTAAAAACTACAAGATTTGATGCTGTTGCGCTACCAGCGGCTGCAAGAATGCCATTTGCCTCGGCATTTGCAAGAAGGATTGGAGTAAATACTGGAGTAAGAACCCAAGTAGAAATGCCCATAGAATACAGGAAGCAGAAGAGGAACATTGCGATTACAAGACCAACAGGGGTGTTCACAATGCTTTGCAGAGGCATAAAGCAGCTAACAACAAGCTGATACAGGTTAAGGTTCAAAAACTTTGGATCAGTAAGAATCCAACCAAAAACAGTTACGATGCCAATTGGCAGCATAGAGTTAAACCAGTCTTTTACAAAATCAGGAATTACGGAATCTTCCTTAAAAAATGAGAAGTCTGCAAACTTATTAAGAACTGCTGCAGAAACAAGTCCAGCAATAATAGCCAAAAACATTCCGCCAGCGCCAAAGCCGCCAATATTAGAAATACGGAACCAAGTGGACTCTCCTGCTGCAATCATTGCTGCTTGATCAGCCACAAACTGTGGATTTAGAGAAATTAGGAATAAAATGACGCCGGCGATGCCTGCGTTAAGTGCGGAGCGCTTATGCTCCTTGAGAATCAGAAGATTATAAGGAATCAAAAATGCAACAATCAAACCAACAATACCAAAGGTCCAACCGTAAGGTGTCCAGAAGTTTGGCCACCACTCAAAATAATTCATTGGAATTGTAAGCAAGCTAAATATAGAGCCTAAGAAGATAAGAGGGAGTGTCTGCATTACAGAATTTTTAATTGTGAGAATCCAAGGATTCTGAACAATCTTGTTCATTTTTGGTGAAAAGCTTGTCTGAAGCCAGTCAATGAGCTTATTCATAGTCGTAGCCTCCTTAGCGGCATGTTACTAACAAATCTTTTATGACGAATCTAATCGTCAGATTACTAAGCATTTGCTTCACGAATTGTTTTAATAAGGTGCTTGAGGGCTTTCTCACCATTTAGGGTTGAATAATATGCGGGATCCATAAGAATCACCTGAACAGGTTTATCGGCATATTTTTCTTTAAGCTCTTCAGCGAGATACTTAAGATGGGGACCAATCATCAAGGCATCGATTGAGTCAATATAGCTCTCAACCTCGGCCTCACTTCTTGCAGTGATGGAAATATCAAGATCGTGTTCTGCGGCAGCTTTCTTCATGTTTACTGCCATAAAACCACTACTTGCTCCAGAACCACAAACTAAAAGAACCTCTAGATGCTTAGACATATCTTGCCCTTCTCTCTAGCAGAAACACTGCCAAGTAATTTCTTACAGTATCAATATTGTTCCTATTCTTTAGAGATTCCAATTATCCTATTTCCTAAGGTAAGGAAATGGGTTCGTTGAAATTTTTCTACCTTAAAAAAGTTTTAGAACAAAGGAAAACTGTTTTGGCTACGTACTTGCAGCTAAAAGTTCGTCTGATTTGCGGCTTTTACGTAAAAAACAGAGCGCAAAAAGGATTTTCTCTTTCTCGTTACACCCTCACAGCTCCACCTCTACCGTTCACGGAAAATGTAAGCTTTGGTGAACAAACAGCAAACCCGTGTGCCCAGCAGGGATATAATCGCAGGTGAACAACAGATGGAGAACTGTCATGAAGATGCACCTCATTGAGCCGGAAACTTGCACCCAAACCACACCTACGGTATTGCTGATTCATCCCATGCTCTCGTCAGCAGAGGGAATGAAGACAGTTCTTGTGAGTAATATGGGCGATGACCTGCGCTATCTGGTCCCAGATCTTGCCGCTCACGGGGAAGAAGATGCAACAGAATATATCTCGGCGTCCCAAGAAGCTGCACAGATTCATGACTGGCTGCTGGAGCACAACATGACCCATCTCTCCTTGGGCTTTGGCGCCTCCTTAGGCGGAGTGGTTCTGTCTGAGCTCCTCAAGTTTCCCGATTTAGTCTTTGACCACCTCTTCTTTGAGGGAACAAGCTTCTGGACAGGAGGATTTCTTGCCTCTGCGCTTGAGTTTGTGCTCAAGAAAGTGTTTCTTGCCAAGCACCGCAAAGCCATTGCAGACCCCGAGTTATCCGTGCAAAAGATGGAACAACTTTACGGAAAAGTTGCAGCTAAACCTATGTCAGAACACTTTATTGCGATGAGCAATCAAAGCATCAAGAACATCATTCACGACTGCAGCAATGTTGACCTCCCCGCCCTTAGCCCCGATGTGCAACGCCGTTGCATCTTCACGTATGGCGAGAAGGACTTTGACTTGAAACGTGCAAGACGGATTCTGCCCAAAGTCTATCCCGAGGCCACGCTTACTATCTGGCAGGGCTATGACCACTGCGAGCGCATGACCAGCGATTCAGTAGCGTATAGCCAGATGCTCAGAAAGCTTGTGGTTTAGAGAGCAAAACTTGTAAAATAGAGGAAACCAAACTAATCGCATAAATCTATCGGCATAGAAGCTGCTCGTTAATACTAGGAGGCTTCATGTATTACACACCCATGACTAAAGCTGCGATGAAACTCTGCTTTGAAGCACACAAGGACCAAATTGACAAAGCAGGAATCCCCTACGTCTTCCACCCCATCAGTCTTGCTGAGCGCTTTGGAGAAGACCAAGAGGCCGAGACCTGTGTAGCACTTCTGCACGATGTTCTGGAAGACACAGATTACACGGTAGATGATATTCGTGCAGCTGGTATGAGTGAGGAGGTTATTGAAGCTCTGCTTCTCTTGAACCACAATCCCAAAGTCGAGTACATGGACTATGTTCGCCATCTAAGTAAAAATAACATTGCACGACACGTGAAAATTTACGATCTACAACACAACTCAAACCTGTCCCACCTAGAAAAGGTTACTGAGAAGGACTTAAAACGTATCGAGAAATACAAGGAAGCCCTCAGGATTCTTTTTGAGGTAGAAGAAAGTTCAGAAGCGTAAATAATTCCTTGCAATGAAGCACAATAGAAGCCGTTTATAAAGCTACTAAGAGGTCATATGCTCACTTTGCTTTCATGCTTACCAAGCTTCCCATTCTTTTCAAGCTTATTATCAAGCCACCAAATTGGAATTGGAAGAATTTCATCAATGGGTTGAGTATTGTCCCAGATATCAATATATTCCTTTGTTTCCCTATCGTATAAGAACTTGCAATAAACGCGATCGTCAAGGGCTGAAAATTCTCCGCCGTAGAATCCGTCATCATACTCAATGTTATGAAAATAATAGTTGATATAATATGCGCCCATTTTTACCTCACTTAGTAATGAATGCCTTACAAAAATGCATTTCACTAACCCTGTTCCAAGCATGTGAAAAGAAGGATAAGACCTACAGACAATCTAAGTGGGTACTGCAATGGACAGTAAAAAATCTATGTTGTAGCTAACGAACATAACGATGAAAGGACTGGCATTATTCAATTACCCAATTAAACTCGAGGTTGTATAATTCAACTAACAAGCAGTTCGTCCCTGATTGGAGTGAATATGATGTTATATTCAGTTATAGCGTGGTCTTTAACCGCAATTCTTGGCATTTGGTCTATTGTACTTCTATCTGGTCATGGTGCTATTTCAATTGCTGGATTTAACACAATGACTGAAGATGAAAAGAAAACAATAGACGAGAAAAAGCTTTGTTTTGTAGCGGGTATTGGCATGCTTATAAGTACGTTAGTACTCTTTTTCATGGCACTACTTGGTCCAAATACAACAAACACAACAGCAATCATTGCGGGCAGTATTATTGCGATTGATGCGGCAGTAATGGTTTATATTGCAAACACAAAATGCAAAAAATAATTAAAACCTGACGACAAAATACTTGAAGTTCTCATTACCTTTGGGCAATGGCTTTTGTCAAAACAAATACAAAACATCATCTCAATCCACTTGTATCTATCGCCCTAAAGTCTGATCGCGCACGTACGCAAGTAACCGTACAAGCACAACAATACAAAGCCCTGCTGCAAGTACCGTTTCAACAGTGGCTACTCCATCGAGCCATTGAAGAGGCTGACCAAGTTTAGTTAGGCACACTGATGTTTGTTTACATGCAATAGCACTGATTACAAAGGGGAAAGTAAAAGCGGCATGGCTGGGAAAGAATGGTTTAGTAAGACACCTGATGCACCACACAAAAGAAACTACATAAATAATTGAAGCGATTGCCAGCATAACCAAAAGAAACGGTACAGACTTTGGCGTAATAGATTGAATATATCCTGCAATACAAAGGCTTGTTGGGGCTGCATAAATGCAAGCGAGTGACTCAGCGGAATCAGGCACCGGCCCATATTTAACATACTTTATGCTTACAACTATCAAAAGCACCACAAGGCAGATAAATCCAAACCAAAATGCAACCGTGCCAACACTTGTTTCAAAGTTAAACGCCGGCGCTGTAACACTTGCAACAACAATGCCTACATACACAATGAACCAGCTGGCGTGCACATTCTCCCAATTAAATTTTGCAATATAGCGAGAAGTAAAGAGAGCTATGCACAGCATGTGCAACGCAATTCCTGTGAACCAAAATAATTGTGCTGTATCACCAATATCGGTCTTCATATACACCGAAATCAGCATAACTGCCATCGGATATGTTGCAGCAACTGAAAGCCCAATTGGATCCGAGAGCTCTCGCAACACAACTTTTGTCGACACCATAAATTTGAGGGTATAGAGAGCTAAAAGAGCAATAGAGATTATGCCGCAGGCAAGATAAAACTCCTCGAAAGAAGTCTTAAAAAGATTTCCAAGTGCCGCAAAACCTAATGCAACACCGCAAATAGCAACGGGAACTTTTTGGACATAGTTCATAAGGATTCTTCTATCTGTTTAGGAATCTCTTTAAACTTGAATATTCATACGATACCGTATCTCAATATCACCGTGTAATAAAACTCAAAAAGCTCTTAGTCTTCTACTTGAGTTATAAACTCTCTCATGCTATTTCAGTTAACGAAAATTCGCCTAGTCAAAATCTTCAATTTCCACAACTCTTGTCCCAGCTAAATAATCATGAATTGCAAGGTGGTTTTTTGTAATTACAACCATTACCGCTGAAAACATAGTTAATAGGTACATTACTATGAAAACATAGCTTTCAATATAAAATCCAGACACCAGCGTAAGTGCCTGAATAATATATCTCGTCGTAATAGTCGAAACACCTTCAATCAGAAGGAGACCAGGTATTGCCCTAATAACTAGCTGCTTTAGTTCTACTTTATTTCCTAAACTAGTCTCACATTGCAATTTAAATAACTTTTTGCCTGGTGTTTGGCCAGGCCAAATTTTCCAAGGGATTACTATGTAATAAACGATAAAAATCATCAAGGACAGTATGCAGCAAATGTAAGCAAACATATTTGAATATCCAAGCGCACTAAAAACATACAGATCACTGAACATATCAGAGCTATGAGTTACTAAGGCAAAAATTAGAACCTCTGGAAAACCAATAAGTAGACCTGAAAGCACCCAGTCGACAGCATATGCATAAAATCTACGCATAGGAAATTTCCACATCATAGTTAACTTACGTTTTGATTTTAAGCTCGAAAACTTTGTTGTATTTTTATGAGCCACTTTATCCCCCATCAAAATCCCCTATAAACTTAGACTATCAATACCTTTTGCAAAACGGCGTAATCCATCGTTTAACTTTTCTCTAGGGCATCCAACACACATACGTAAATATCCTGCTCCTGAATTACCGTATGTCTCCCCAGGCATAATCCCAACATTTCCAATATTAACCAATGCGTCTTGTAATCGTTTTGAAGATACTCCCAAAGAACTCACATCAATCCAGGCTAAATAAGTTGCTTCTGGAATTTCAAATTTTATATTCGGATAGCGATCTGAAAGGAAGCTCTTTATTACCTGCATATTGCCAAGTATGTATGAACACAGATCATCAACATAAACTTCGCATTCGTTATACGCAGCCATCGTTGCATATAGTCCCAAAGTACTACATGAATTAAGAAAATCAACATGCCTAGTTTTATTTAAGAATGCTTCACGAACTTTACTAGACGGAACGACCACATATGACCCAATAAGACCAGGTGTATTGAAAGTTTTTGTGGGGGATGTTGCAACGACCACTCTTTCATATTCTTTTAACTTAGAGATTACGCTGATATTTCTTCTGCCACACAAACTAATATCAGCATGAATTTCATCTGAAATAATCCAGAGACCATGGCTTCGACAAATATCGATAATCCTATTTAGCTCTTCCTCCGTCCACATACGTCCGGTGGGATTATGTGGAGAGCATAGTAGCATTGCCTTACAAGAAGCTGCTAACTTATCAAGTTGCTCAAAATCAATCTCAAAAGTTTTATGTAAACAATCTACAGAGGTGTACTCTAAATTCGGTAAAAGAATACTTCTTACAAGTGTTCGATCGTTCCCTTCTACTACTCCAGGAAAAGAATCATACATAGGGTCGAAACATAAAACTCCATCGCCTGGATTTGTTACTAATCGAATTAACAGAGAGACCGAATACATCACAGAAGGACTGTATAAAATCCAATCCTCCTCTACACTGGCGTTATACCTTCTCTCAAACCATGATGCAATTGAGCCCTTAAAATCATGATGATTCCATCGGGTATAGCCAAATTGTCCTCGAGCTGCAACTTCAGTAACTACATTTAAAACTTCTTCAGGAGGCAAAAAATCAGTATCAGAAATTGAAAAAGGCAAAATACCGGATTTGCCAAATCTATCCTGAATAAAATCCCACTGAGTACAATATGTTCCATAGCGATTTTGAATTTTATCGAAATCGTATCCCATTTAAACTCCTAAGATTATTGGATCAGTTGTTGTTTTATTAAGAGATACGCCAACTCCATTAATTACAGCAACGTCATTTTCAATTCGAACTCCACCAACACCAGGAATATATATACCTGGCTCACATGACATAACCATGCCCTCTTTAAGAATAAAATGTTTTCCAGGCCTCAATAAAGGCAGTTCGGTTGAATTATCTATTCCAATTCCATGACCAAGACCATGTCCAAAATACTCTCCGTACCCAGCCCTCAAAATGACAGAACGCGCGCATCTATCAACTTCTTCAGAATCAACTCCAGCTTTAATAGACGAAATACCCGCGTTCTGGGCGCTTTGAACAATGTTATAAATCTCTAGTATCTTTGTGTTAGGTTCCCCTAAAAAACAAATCCTGGTCATATCTGACTGGTAATTGTCAATCTGAATTCCAAAATCAATCATCACATGCTCACCGCGTTTTAAAGCGCGCGATGTAGGCCTACAATGAGGATATGCAGTACGCTCACCAATGCCACAAATAGTGTCGAAAGACATTTTTTGTGCACCTCTACAAATAGATTTATATTGAACTAAGGCACTAATTTCATACTCTGTCATTCCTTCTTTAATTTGAGAAGATACTTCCTTAAAGATCTCATCCGTTACATTTATTGCTTTTCTGATTTTTTTAATCTCTTCCGATGTTTTAATCGCACGCAGTATCGTCAGTTCTTTATCAAGAAGAACAACGTTTTTAAATTGCTTTGATAATTTTAAATACGTACTTGCTAAGGTTGATTCAGATTCAACTCCCAGGCATTTCCAGTTGTACTTTTCTGATAACTCGTAAAGCTTCACATAAAAAGCCTCTTCAGATTGGCTTGCTAACAATTCAATCTTTAATTCATGCTCTTTCTCTTTTGCTTCTGCAAAATATCTTTGATCAACTAAAAGACCTTGGTATTTGCGGCTTAAGATGATTGAACACCCACTACCATTTAGCACACCAAGCCAGTTCTTTATCGTCTTGCTTTTAAGAAGAAGAGCATCAACAGCCATATCATTTAGAAGATCTTGAAGTAAATAAACATTATTATTCATATATACTCCTCTTCTTAAACTATTCTTAACTGAAAAAAGATGAGACTAACTCTATTGAAGAGTTAGTCTCATCAAAGCACACTAACTAAATTCCAAGATCCATTTCTTCAAGAAGCGCCTCATCCTCTTCAGACAAGATACTGCTTGAGTTCTCTTGTTCTTTCTCAATAAATCTCTGCTCATAAGCTTTGAAGAACGGATACCAAAGGGCAATAGACAGTATCATCTGAACTGCGTTGACTACAATCGATCTCCAGTCAAAGTTTGTCAAGAATCCTTCAAGGAAGACTCCGACATAAGGTGGTGTAAAGAACGATTTACCCATTAAGCCAAGCCATTGAGCCCAGCCACCGAGCGATCCAATAATTCCTCCACCAATAACATATGGAATAAAGTAGAACGGATTAAGAACAATTGGAGCACCAAACAAAATCGGCTCGTTGATTCCAAACAAAGCTGGAATAAATGCTACTCGTCCGATTTTCTTAAGTGCATCAGACTTAGAAAGCATGCACCAAAGGACAAGACCAAAAGTAACTCCAGTACCAGTGAAATTACCAAATGCAGACTCAGGTCCAGGACAGAAGAAATGCGTAAGCGGAAGTCCCGCTTGATAATTTGCAATATTTTCCGCCAGGAATTGAGTAGAAATTGGACTTGTAATTGGGCTGAGAACAGACGGATGGATACCAAAGAAGAACAGCAAACAATGGAGCATCTTTAAGAAAGTGTATGCCAATGGATTGTCCATCGAACCAACTAAGGGTGCAAATAGATTTGTAAAAATCAGAGGAGGCATTACTCCAAAAACGTTTGTGCACACCAAACGTATTGCTAAAAATACACCAATAATGATGATAGAAATTGGAATCATTTCAAAGGAACGAGAAACAAAGTCTGGCACAGACTCTGGCATTTTAATGGTGAAGTTGCGCTTTTTACACCAGCGGAACAATTCGACTGCAACAATAGCTCCAAACATAGATGCAAATAAGCCCTTAGCGCCTAAGTACTTTGTTACCAAAGTACCGTCTTTTGAAAAATCGACAGCAAGCATCAGAAATGCAATTAACGCCATACTCATGCAGCCAGGTCCGTCAAGTTCATGCGACTTCGATAGGTGATACCCAATAAGAACCGAAGCATAAAGCGCCATCATTCCCATTCCAACAGTGTTTGCAAGCTCAATTGCAGAGGCATTTGCAACAATCCATTGAGAAAGAGGATTTTCCTCACCAATCATGTTTGGAATTGCACCTGGAATCAAACAGAAGCTACCAATGATTAGTAGAGGCGTTAAGCCAACCATAGCTTTTTTAATTGCGCTTAAATGAATTTCCTTATCCATCCAATTTGCTACAGGAGTTAAATAGCGGTCAATTACCGCTGTAAATCCATGAGTATTCTCATTCATAATAATTACCCCCTTTCAGAGGCAAGTTCGATTTTCTTTTGTTCAACTAACACTTTTTTGAGTACTGATACGCCGTCCATTTGACCATACGTAGCTGTATCAACAACAATTACTGGAATGTTTTTGTCACCCAATGCGTTCTTTACACTCTCAAATTTGTGAGCAATTTGAGGTCCAAGAACAACTGCATCGGCATCACTAACCTCCGAGTCTAAAATATCAACTGGAATCGCGATAAACTGGAAGTCAGATTCATTAAGCTTTGGACTTGCTTTTACTCCAGCTTTCATGGCATCCATAAGCATCGTAGTTGATAAACCACCGGCACAGCAGAGCACAATCTTCATTTCTTCCTCCCTTTCTTTTTTGGCATTCTTAACGAATACGCACTGTTATTTGCGGTTCTGAATCTCAAAAACATCAACAAGTTCTTCAATCAGATCTCTAGCGAGTTGAGCAGCCATATAGTGATCTTGTGCATGAGCCATTAAAAGCGTCATTGCAGGACGATCAGCTTCTGGAGTATTGAGCTCGGCTGATATAAGTTCTGTTTGAGCCTTGTGGGCAGCCAAGTCAATCTGTTTTGCTTGCTCAAGCAAGCTATGAGCTCCTTGGTAATCCCCCTCCTTTACTTTTCTCAATGCTTCAATTGCCTTTGATCTACTCTCCCCTGCTGAAGAAATCATCGTGAGGATTTTGATTTCGCTTTCGTTCATACTTAAGCACTTCCCTCTTTCTTCAAATTCCCATTAATTTGTAAGATCTCTTAATACTTCTTCTGTAAAATTGCTGCAAATTAGCTGAATGACGTGAGCAGCAGTTTTTAAATCTTTTAACTGCACAAAAGAGCAACTTCCATGACAATATCTAAGGGGAATACCAAGTACCATTGCCAATCTTCCTGCGTTAACTAAATGACCTGTTCCAGCATCAGTACCACCACCAGCAAAAATATCTTTCTGGTAAGGAATATTTGCATCTTCTAAAAGTTTTTGTATGTAAGACAAAAGACGGCGTTTCGGAGCTAATGTTTTATCGTAATAAACCAACATTGGACCAGCGCCTAAGATTCGATGGTTTTTAAACCCGCTACCAAGTCCAGAATAATTTGCTGTATCAATTGCAACTAATAAATCTGGTTGAACGAGCTCTGTTACAGTTTTTCCTCCTCGTGCCCCTACCTCTTCACTACTTGTAAAAGCAAAGTAAATGTCACAAGGGTAAGAATCAAAAAGTTCCTTAACTGCCTGTATGAGAACAAAACAACCGGCTCGGTCATCCATGGCTTTTCCAGAAACTATTCCGTTTTCATAAACCAATGCATCTGTCGCAAAGTAAACAAAATCGCCTTCACTCACGCCTAATACTCGAACATCGTTCTCACTAGAACATCCAATATCCACGTAACTTTCCAAGACCTGATTAGATTTATCCCTAATTGAATTAAGTACGCCACGAACTTTTCCTTGAGAGGTATGAATGCGAACAAGCTGCATATCCTTGCTCGTATTTACAACATTTCCGATTGGCATTACATATAACAAGCCATCATCAGAAATAGATCTGACAATAAAGCCAACTTCATCCATATGAGCCATAAACATAATTTTTGGAGATCCGCTTGGACCGGGCTTATGAAAAATAAGGCTACCAAGTCCGTCTCTAAAAGTTTCACTTAAATACTTAGTGCACTCGGCTTGTATCAATTCACGGACTTCATCCTCATTACCGGCCAACGCATCAGAGTTACTTAGCTTTACAAGAAGATCAACATCCATCTTTACTGACCTCCATCTTTTTTATCTGATTTATAAATTCTTCAGCACTTATACAAGACTCAAGCAGTGAAATTTCTTCTTGGTTATTCATTATTGAAAATAAAGAAGTACTAATAGCTTTATAAGCCTCAATGGATTGTTTGGTTAGACATATAAGAAAAATAACTCTAACCTCTTTTTCCTTTTTATTCCTGTTAATACGAATCGCTATTGCATCCCGTATTCCGTGAGGCTCTACAGGATGGGGCGCACAAATACCATTCAAAAAAATCGTATTAGAAAATTTCTCCCGCACTTTGACAGAATTGACGAACGCTTCATCTGCATATCCAAGGCGTACACAATCAATACACGCTTCATAGACTATATCTTGATACGTATTTTGATCAGAAACAGCAAAAAGCTCGGGTTCTATCAGAGAAGATAAAGTGTGTTTTGTTCCACAATCTTGGTTTACATCATAATTACTATGTCGAACAGCATTACTAATAGCAGAAAGATCAGAGGAACTTAAAATCTCATTTATATAGATTGTTGGAGCACAAGGCTTTTCTAGCAATGGGACCATGGATATTATTAAATCTGGATTCAATTCTACAAGCACTCTTTGGTCCAAATAAGACACTGTATCAATTTGGGCATTTGGGAATATACCGCTAAGCTGCATTTTCACAAGTGTGGCAGATCCTCCGCCAGTTGCACAAACAACAACGATATGAGCAATGCTAAAAAGACGATTCTGACGTGTTCTTTCCTCATGAGCAATAAAATGCATTGCAATCAAAAATACTTCGTCTTGTGTTGGTTCTACACCAAAATTACTATAAATTTTTTCACATAACTGAACAGCAAAATCCATGCTGAGCGAATTTCCTAATTCACTTTTTTCAGCAAATGAAATAGTAACTGTTTTCCCAGCAAGTAATCTTTTCACAAGAAGGGCTATATGGGCTTCTAACATTTCTACGAACGTCTTATCCTCTAAAAAAGACGTTTGATACTCCTCATCAATACCTGTGAGAAATGAAATAATAACCGAACTTACTTCTGAGATAGCTGTAGTAGGAACATCTTCTAGACTCGGAAGCTGTCCTAACGCTTTTGCAATGCATAAAACATCTACCTTGGTAAGCTTTAAACCAAGTTTCTTATAGATCTCCTCAGAAATTAATTCTGCTAAATCAAGGAATTTAATTGGAGTAAGACTTACCTCTCGCTCCTCGTTTGTATCTCTCACAATATTAGCTGCGCAAATAGTTACAAAGGCACAAAGAGCACAAAAGTCTTCATATCTAAGATTTCTTCCAATCTTAGAAAGGCATGAGAGAAGAATGGTCGATATTTTTTCTTCTTTATCAATAGATTCTCTAATTGCGGAAACTATTAGAGGCGATCCTGCCAAAAGAGATCTAGCTAAAAAGAAACGAATGTCATCCGGTTTTCCGACTGCACGTGTACCATGATGGCGAGTACGTTGAATGTCGATTCCAAAATTTGAGCCTATTCGAGATGCTTCTTGAAGAGCCATATTCACTACCGGAACACTCAAATCAAAATTGACTGCAAGATCTTCTGCACTTACAAATCCTCCCGAAAGGACCAAAGCTTGAAGAATAGTTTTTGATCGTTCAGATGGCTCTATAAACTCTGAATGAGATAAAAATTCTAAAAAGGAAGTAAATAAATCTAAATCTTTTACTAATAGGCGTATTCCTTTGCCTCGTTCAGACACAATCTGAAAACCATGATCATGTTGGGTAGAACGTAAATCTGATAAGTCTGATTGAACAGTGCGCTCTGAGACATTAAATTCATGAGCGAGCTGTGAGACAGAAATAGCCTCTGATGTCCTACTAAGCTGATTTAATAACCTGCTAGTACGCACCTTTCCGCCTCCCCCAACATTAATTGTCTTAAGCGTAAAGATTTTTATAAGGCTAGTAAAACATCAAAGTTGCACTTTATTGTGCAGAAAAGTTCATTATTCGGTTAAAAGAACAACTCTAGCGGTAAACGCTAGAGTTGTTTCAAAATATTATTTTTCTAATTAAACACTAAGCTCAGGTGCGAATCTAATTGCTATTCTTTCGTCTTCTCAGCATATAACTTAAAAAGATGCGCAACTATCTTTTCTTCATCACCATTAAAGTCAACTCCATATGCAGTTTCAACTGCAGCGTCATTAGCTTTATGCGCGGCAAGTAAATCCGATGGCATCTTATCTGGATCATATAACTCAGCTAACGATTTATTTAGATAATTTGCTCTTGTGTCGAGAATTGCTTTCGCAGTCTTCTCAATAGCATCCTTTTGCTCAATGGTCACTTCTGGCCATACAAAATTGTTATACACAATGGTGTTGGAATAGCTATAATCACCTTTAAGTCGACCAGCCACAGTTCGCATCCATGCATTTTGAAATTGACTCATTAAGATGCCAAAATGATATAAAGAGTCAGTTTCAACAAAATATAACTTATCACCTGGAATCATTCCATTTGTAACAAAACCAAAAGGTACATACGCCCTACGTTCTGATGAAACTTTAGGTATGGCAATATAAGTTACATCATGAAACTTATGGCATGGCCTGAGCAAATGAGGAGTATCTCTTAATTTGTACGCGTCTCCTGTTGTTGTTTGTTCATTTCTCCAGTTTTTGCACTTTTCCACTCTCCACGCTATATCAGGATGAGACTGAATATCTTCCTCTGATGCATTAACCAACCACAAACAATATCGCTTATCACCTTTAATAAAATCAGCACCCATAGAAAATGGTCGCAAGAACTCAATGGCCTCGTTGTCCGAAGAAATAAGATTGATGTATTCATCTTGATACATCAGTAAGCATCCATTATCTGCAGGCTTGAATCCTTGAGAAACTTCTGGAACGTCAAAAATTGGTTTATTTCTTTTATCTACAAAAATATTAGGACCGTCCATCAAATAGCCATTGATGTTAGAGCATAATTTTTTGACACCATCTCTAAGATAGAGTGTTTTATTTTGGTATCCAAAACGTGAGAAACCAATAATCACCACGTAAACATGAGCTTGAATAGAAGCCTCAGAACTCCATACAAACGTTTGCCATGCAAAATCAATATGGATACCACTGTTAAACAATGGCTCCCATACAGGCTGTACTTGTTGTCCCTGGCAGATGGAATTAGTTGATACAAACGCACAATGAATCGGAAAATTGGAAATGTAATCAGCTGCTTTTTTATACCAGCAAGCTACATAATCAACAGTTTTTACCTTACCAAATAAACTTGCACGATCTTTCTGTTGTTCAGCAGAGTGATTGGAGTAACCAACAAAAGGAGGATTTCCCATAATGTAATTACATTCAGTTGCTGGTAATACGCTATTCCAGTCAATACGTAGAGCATTACCTTCAACAATATGAGCTTTTTCACTTAGGGGGAAATCATCTCCCCCAGCGTCGTAAAACATTGATGTTTCACCGTTTGCTTTAAGACGGCTAATCCAAAGAGCAGTCTCAGCAACCGTTACGGCAAAATCATTAATCTCAATGCCATAAAACTGATTCAAAGAGACGCGCTTTCCTGTCTCTTCTTCATCTCCTAGACTAAAGCCAGTCTGTCCTTTTCTAAGCTCATTAAGCACTGTATCTTCCAACTTACGAAGGCAAGTATAGGTCTCAGTAAGAAAGTTGCCTGAACCGCAAGCAGGGTCAAAGAAAGTAAGTGAACAGATCTTCTCGTGAAAACGCCTAAGAGCATTTTCACGTTTACGAGGAGTTGTTCCCTCTTCTGCACAGATAGACTTCAGTTCTTCTTTAAGGTCATCTAAAAAGAGTGGATCGATTACCTTATGAATGTTTTCTGGTGAGGTATAGTGCATACCACCAGAGCGCCTAGTCTCTGGATTCAAAGTTGACTCAAAAATTCCACCAAAGATTGTAGGGCTAATCTGTGACCAGTCGATGTGGGAAGAAACCTCATCCAACAGGAAGCTCTTTGTTTCATCTGTAAAATTAGGAATCTCAGAGTCATCTCTGAAAAGTCCGCCGTTTACATACGGAAATGCCTTAACTTCAAGATCATACGGATCTCGCTCAGAGAGATTGGTATCCAATGCACAGAATAAATTCTTAAGTGCTGCTCTAATCCTGTTTGCTGGAACATCTTTCAAATAGTTATAAAAAGCATCTTTTCCAAAAAGTCCTGCATCTTCACAATAAAGGCAAAATACCAAGCGTACACAAAGTACGTTTAGTGCATGCATAGACTCTTCTGAATCAGGATTCATGTATCCTTCACGCAGTTTATCATAGAGCTTTCCAATGAGCTCACCTGCTTTGATTGATACCGTCTTCTCTTTTTCAAGACGGCTGTTAGTAGGGTCATTAATAAAAGCAAGATACTCTGGATGATTTGCAAGTTCATCAAGAGTGAACTCAAAAGCGTTATCAGGGAGTTGTGACCTTCCGTATGCATCACGGTCATACACTCTAAAGGTAGAGAAATTACATGTAATTACAAAGCGGGGCTGCTCTAACCTAGGAAGCTCGTCAACATAATCAAGTGCTTGAGTTAAAGGTGTCTTTTGTTTTCCTTGGCGGACTTCTTCTTTATCTAGGTCAATTCCAAGAGCCTTTTGTTCAATTAAAACACCAGCATCGGGAATCCACACATCAATAAATCCGCCAGATGAGACATGAAATTCAAAGAGAACGTCGTCTACTTTTGAATAGCCAATAGTGCGTAAGAGCTGTAGCCAGAATTGCTGAGTATCTCCTTTTTCATAACCCCTGCCTTGCCAGCGGGAGACAAATTCTAGAAGTTCTTTCTTATCACAAGGCATGCTCTTACTCACTTTCAAGACTGTCAAATAATCTCTAGGTAAAAATCAGGTCTAATTCGAGCCATCATTAGATAAGCTATTTGTTCTAAAATTACTAATAACCTATTACTTCACGCTCAACCTCATTAATAATTGCTTCTGGTATTTTATCAACTTCAATACGATAAACCTTATTTAACCTTGGATTGTAAAATCCCAGATATTTAAGATTATTAAATTCAAGGTGTATTGAATTTAAACCCATTCTCCAATACATAAGTAGCTGAAGTGTGTGCTTTTTCTCAATTGAACCTTTTAATACCTTAAAGTCCCAAATAGTATCTATCGTTGTAAAATCGCCGTCACCTGAATTAACAGTTTCGGTATAGCCACCCCTAAACGTAAACCCATCCAAAACCTTTGGGCCATAAACATCAAAAAAGTGAAGAGATCTATTTACCATTGTTCTAATATTTTCAATTGTAGCGTTGTTGGGTTTTATTAGCTCTACAGGCTTATAAGTAGATAATCCTGCTCTACGACAAGTATCAAATCCTGTTAATTTCAATGCACTAGCAATGGAATTATCATCTAATCCCTTAACTTTTTTGAGAAGTGCCTCTGCTTCCATTTCTTTATCAATTAGACGAGCTCCCATTATCGAAATACGAAAAGCATTGTCAGGAGAAGCTCCTGTCATGAAATGTGTAAGGTATTCCGCAGCAGTACCCACAAGATTGGGTTCAATATTTTCTTCTTTATTCAACTCTTCAATACCAGGTCCAAGAATTAGTTCATCAAAATCTTTGGGCTTAAGATATCCTCCTCTGGGCTGTGATACTTGACGAACACGTTGTGTTACAGAACACCCCATAAAGACCCTCCTAAACCTGAATTTTAATGATGCTCCACAATCTTACTGCGTATCGACCTGCAGTTACTAATTTCTGTATATTTTTAGGTAAACGATTTATAATCAGCTCTCAAAGAATGTTTATCCAAACAGAAATAAAACCCGAAGATGGCGGTTTTAAAGTTCTTATCGTCACCAGAGTAGTATTTGAACCCACGACCTTCGTATTATGAGCAGGGTAACATGGAAGTTCCGCAAATTCGTCTTCGTCTGGACACATATAGAATCAAGAAAGAAGTATCGCAATATTTGCATTCCAATATTCTGTAGAAATCTGTTTTTTCTACATCTTCAACCTCATTGCAGTAATCATTTAACAATCACAATATCGATCAGAAACGACATTTGAAAACCGATTGAAAAAACAAAAATGTAAGGTTTTCTTATGGCCACAAATGTCCTTTGAAACTTCAAATGCATCCATATTTCGTTTTCGCTGCTTTCCTTGAGCAGACATTTACACAGGTACGTCCACGTCACAGGGAAAGAAAGCCTTCGATTTCTTAAAAAGTATCTTTGTAAAATCAATTCAATTCTTTTTTTGATAAAAAGATTAGGGACGCTGTATTGCAATAGGTTCAAGCAATGATGACTGTTTGATAATACACTGGAGAACAGATTTGATAGAATCCCAATCGTATTCGAAATTCTCTGATCCACTCTGCCGCTGAATAATTGCGTGGCGAAATGATTCTTCAATTTCATGCTTGTCTTCCTTTGAAAAACCGCCTTGATACTCCCCTGCATGATATTCGTTCCAGATTATCGGTCTAAGATTATTTTCGCTGTTCAACAATGCATCTCTTCCAAGAAAGAATTCAATTGCGCATGCCCTACCATTCACATCGCTCTCAGATTCCCCATCAGGACCAATAGTCGGATAGCATTTTCCAAGTGGTGTATCAGGAAGAACAATAGCAGCCATATTAGCTGGCATTCTCTCATTCTTGGGCAAACCATTCCGCGCTATCCGTCCAACTGTATCATTATCGAAAATCAGAATAAAACGATCTCTAAGCTTGGCAGCCATAAGTGCTTTACCCAATTTGCATAATGCAGCAGCACTTTGATCGGGCTTATAGTCGTTATGGTAATCAAAGAATTTAAAGAGGTGAGCAATATCAGGCTCGAACAACTTTAGGGCAGAACTGAGAAATTCGTCATCCGTAGGTCCTTCCGTAAGCACCACCGTCTCACAATGTGCTAATGTTTCTTCAAATCCTCGTAAAAGCTTCTCCTCTATATTCGGATCCCAATACTCAATCACATCCGTACAGTCATATTCAACTTTACAGTCATCCTTCTGACACTCGAGAATAATTCTAAGCTCGTACAGAGGATCAATTGTCAAGAGAAAATTCCAACCTGTTTGATTCGCAAAAAGCTTCTCAGCAAGTATATTTACCGGTTTCACAGGTTGAGAATCTAGACATTTATCATTAAAAGAAGCCCACATTAAATCTGCCATACGTCGATTCAAAGTAAACTGTTTATATGCCGCGAGAAGTGTTGAATGATCTGCAATAGCCGCAACTATCTGCCCTACTTCTTCTGGAGGATTATCATCCTCATCCCAAAAGTAATCTCTATTTGCATCATTAAATGGAAGCTCTGCTTGTATATGTCCACTCGATTCATATCTATTTATCAATAGAGAAATTTGATTGAACGCCCTCTCAAGGTTATACCCCTGAACTTCTAAACGACTAATTGCCGACTTACAATTGGTCTGGAATACATGTCTTGCTTTTGTAGTCTTTTCGTTAGGCTCACTAACCCAGTCTTCACGCTTAAATATCTCTAGAAGACGTGGATGTGCCGCGCTGTCATTCTTCATAGCATACAAACAGACGCCGTTAACTTTGAATTCTGCGTACACACCCACAATAATCTACTTCCTTCCTTACTTATTTCAATCTACTCTGTTTAAAAATGCTCCTACTTTATTCTGTTATTTAAAAGTGAATTTAATTACTGTAGTTAGTCACACAGCATATCAAAATCAATAGCATGCTTAATGAAGTTGTTCTTACATTTGACCTCGTTGGAAACTTACAGAAACAGATTAGTGAAACATTTCATATTTTTAAGTATTAAAACCAGATGTCACTCATCTAGTTTTTACCATTACTAGAATTCCCATATTTATGGTGTACTATCACTCAAGATTCCTCCGTCACCAAATAAATTCAAGTCACTACTATTTGGTTGATTTTCCTTGTTTAGCTGATTGATGTACACAAACTGTGGCATATAAAGTGATGGTCCACTTACAATGCATTCTCCCTGGCCAAGAGCACTTAGCATTACCAAACTTCCCTCCCCCATAAAACTAACCGTTCTGCGAATACGCTCAATGTCGTTTGGATTCACAAGCTTATGGATGAAGTAATTGTGAATCTGCGATGTGATGGTCGGAGAAATATCACTTGGTCTTTGACTTGCTAGGCAGAGGAATACACCAAACTTTCGGCCCTCTTTTATTACACGTTCGAAAATGCGAAGCGTATTATCATGAACAAGATCAGACTGCTCTGCGTCATAGCCAAGTAGATTATGAGCCTCATCAATCACCAGCGTCGTCACCTTCTGAGGCATTCCATTGCCCTTCGACATTACAGCATCCTGCATGACCAATTCAGCAAGTAGAGATGGAAGTATCTCACGACTGCTCGCATTGACGTCGGCGAGTTGGATCACGGCAATGTTCTTGTCTTTGAACAATGAATCAAACGGAGCTCCGACTGTATGCGAGAAGAGCTTCCCTAAATCACGTATGACTGCTTTGGCTCTTGGTAATAAAGGCTGCACGAACTCGAAGTTAATTCCGCTTTCTGCTGCACGAGCCGTTTCCATCGCAAGCCAGAGGTAAAACTCATTTAGGTGCGAGATGGTCGGGACAATAGATATGTTATCTATATCACGGTCACTATTAATATATTTGTTGGCAGCGTGCGAGACCGTTGTCGTAGTATAGTAGAAACCTGAGCTCCCGTTGTTGTATGCCAGATCTTCGATTCCAATCACCATGTCGTCGCAGTAGTTGCGCAACGTAAAGAAAAGAGTACTTCGCTTGTCTACAAGAGACTGGCGCAGTTCAGCGATGAAATCACTTGTATTGCGGTTTTTCCAGCTATAGAAAGCGCGGCGAACGATTGGCATCTGGGTTTTCTGAGTCGCGCGTAGGATGGTTCCCCAGCTGTCCTCGCTAAGCGCATTGATATCAAGAGGAATACCTATGCCAGGCTGTACCGTCTTTACACGCGTGTTCGGGTGGTAAATAGTCTTCTGCTCAGATAGGACAATCGCATCTCCTCCATACTCGTTATTGAGGTCGAAGACAATAATTCGAGCGTTGCTACTACTGCTGGGAATCAGACTTGAATACTTGTTAAGGATGCTGGTAAGTGTATTTGACTTGCCGCTTCCAGTATTACCGAACACGCCAATATGACTAGCCATCAGCTTTCCCGCATCGATGTACACATCGTTGGTCTCATCAAAGAGACTGCGCCCTATCCTCATGGGCTTTGATCCATGAGATGAATAGAGCATTGCCAGCTCTTTGCCACTCAGCATCTCAATACTCGCACCAACGATCGGCAGGCAACGTAGACCGCCCTTGAAGATGCCATTTGCAATGTATCCCCGCACTTCCAAGTCAACTACGAAGGCCCCAACTGGCGCCACCCACTCTGCACGAGAGACCGTGCTAGTCTTATCGAACTCTGCTTCATGCTCACCCACAATCTGACAGATGACGCTATCGAGCCCGACGTTCGTCTTCACGAACGAGTTGATACGTGGCGATGCTGTGGGCTTGCCGTTGCAAAAGAGAAACGGTTGCAGTCGCTCATAAAACGTTGCCGAGACCCGAATGCCATCGACTCTTGTTACGCGCCCTACCTTCATCAAGACATCGCCTGCTCGAAGAGTCTCGATAAGGTAGCGGTTGTATCAGACTTCGGATCTGTTGGAGGAACAACTTCCACCCTACCTTCGAGCATTTCAGGAACTTTGTCGCTCTCGCTATACTCGAGGAATACCACCGTGAGGCCATTGTCAATAGCGCTGCTAATAATGTCGTTCACATGTTCGTCTGACCATGAATAGCCGATGACGAAGAGCGCGGCATTTTTACGCAATAGCTCGCCCTTCATGGCGAAAAGGGTTTCGTAAAAGCTTGAGATGACACTTCCCAGTTTGTCTTGTCCAGGAAACACAATGTCTTCTGCCTGAAGCACACGACTTGAATTAACGGAGCCATGAAGCTTATAGACAGCAAATGTCGGTATAAAAGTACGTTTTGCAGTGTCGTAACCTACGACATCGAAAGGAAAGAAGGTCTTCGATTCTTTCTTTAGCGTGTAATTGAAGAATCCCGAAGCGTCTAAGAGCTCTTCGACGATGCGGTCATAGTTAAGTGTAAATACATTTATACGTTTACTTTCAGGGTGTCTGTTCTCTGCGATGCTTACTGCTTTGTAGGCGGCTTTCAAAAGGTTATTGAGGTTGATGAGTGAAGAATGGTCAAGCAGGTAGTTCCGATTGCCATTGAATTCTTCGACGAACTTGTCCAAGACCTGTTGACGTATCCCATCGTCTGCACACTCCTGCAGAGCATGTTCTATCCCTTGGTCTGTAGGCAATCCTAGAAGCTGCATCTCAGCAATCGTGTTCGCGAAGTTATCGAACGAAGGAATTGCACCGTTAGGACCACCATTAACACCGGCACCGAATAAGAAATTTATGTTGCAGGAACCGAGTATCTTTTGGAGCAGAAAGATAAGGTTCTCTTTAGCTTCATTAACATCAGCCTGTTGTCCAATAAGGTCATCCGTCATTTAATCTCCCTTCAACACAGAAAAGTGCTTTGCTTTCACGTTACTGTTATTTCAACTGATCTACGAACTCCCTATAGTCATACATAAAAGGTTGATATTAAAAAGGAAATACAATACCCACTTGTCAGTGGACATCATCAAAAACGTCTTTGAAAAGATGGAACCTATTGTCGAAATAATTGGGCTCTAAGTTCTAGTTCTTCTCGCTCAATTCTTAAATTATGCATTTGTAGGTAAAGATACTGAAAATCATGTCCAGCAAGCACGCACCCCCCCATTTCTACTTCCTTGAAATTTCTCGGTAAACATATGGTAATAATAATTATATTGTCACCAAAAAAATGCTCCTGAAGCTAGGTCTCGGTGCGCCGCTGTTTACAAGCTTCGAATACTTGACTTTATGTGTCCACCTTTCGAGTAAAGACAATGTGAGTATATTCTACCAGCAATGAATTTGCACAAGTTTTATTTTCCACGAGTTGCTCACACTCAACAGGCCAAAACTCTGAATAGAAAAGACCAAGCAGGAAACAAAGTTCCTGCTTGGTCTCTGCAGTACGTATGTTCAAATGGTGCGTATGTTCAAATACGTCTATTTCTGGGGATACAGAACCTCAAGGATCTTCTCGGCAGAATCAAATGCACGTGGCGAGTAGTCAATGTACTCAGAATATGGAATCTCTACGATGCTCTTGTTGGCAATAGCAGGGACGTTCTGCAGGGAGCTCTCGCCCAGAAGAGTGTCTTTAGCTACAGTGTCAGTTGCTTTATTACGCTCTGCGGTAACGTAAATAATGACGTCAGGGTTGAACTTAATCAGATTCTCATACGTCAGACCGTTTGCAGACTGGGTTGTAGCAGGAGTAGCTCCAAGCTGGTCGATGATAGTAAATTCAAGACTCTTCTCGCTACCGCCAAAGAGACCAAACGTGCCGTCCTTGAGGTTAGCCATAACCAAAACGGTCTTCTTTGTTTCTTTCTCATGCGCTTTAACGCGCTCATTAATGGCATCAAGGCGCTTCTGAAGGTCGGCGGTATAGGTGTCGGCGTTGCTCTGAACGTCAAAAATAGATCCAAGGTTCTTAATATCAGAGATAATTCCGGCTAGTGTTGGATCGCCCTGCTCAGAAGATGCCAGCTGGGTATAGACAGAAATGCCTAAATCAGCGTAATCCTTTGGTGTAGTCTGATCCTTTGAAGTAAAGAGACGAGAACGGCCCACAATAAGGTTTGGATTAGCAGCCACAACAACCTCGCGAGAAAGGCTCTTCTTATCGCCCAGCTGCTTGATGGAAGCATACTCATTAGCAATGTCTGATGGCATTGGTGCATCAGGCTTGATAGTGCCAATAATCTTGGAGCCAAGGCCCAGACGCAGCAAAATCTCAGCAGCAGAATCCGTTAGGGTAACAACGCTTTCAGGAGCCTTATCAAACTTTGCCTCAAACTCATTGCCGTCACCGTCATAGAGCTTGAACGATACGGGATAGCTTGTATTGGCCGATTTCTTTTCTTCTGTAGCAGGGGTAGATGGGCTAGACGTTGCATTGTTGCATGCAGTAAGACCCAGTCCAGCAGCAGTTGCAGCAAACCCTGCCGCAATGCTCAAAAAATTCCTTCTCGTAAAGAGATTTGAACTTACACGAGGATCCATCGGATATCCTTTCATTCATCTGTTGAAACTCAACAGGCGATTAATACACGTAATCAATGCTGATACCGTTTCCAGCAGTTGATGGCCTCACCGCACCCTCAACGCCATAAACATCAGCAAGCAGCTTAGGGGTCACAATATCCTCAGGTGTTCCCTCGCAAACAATAGAACCCTCTTGTAAGAAATACAGGCGGTCGACATAATGAGCTGCCATCACAATGTCATGCAAAACAGCCAGGCAGCTGATACCAAGACCGCGAACAAGACGCAAAATATCAATCTGATAGGTAATATCAAGGTGATTAGTAGGCTCATCAAGCACCAGAAACTCTGGTTCCTGAGCCAACGCACGAGCCAACATGACACGTTGTTTCTCGCCACCTGAAAGCGTGGCAAAAGAACGGTCTTCAAAGCGAGAAAGACCAACTTTCTGAATGACGTCAGACATGATTGCCTCGTCGTGGTCGGTTTCTTTTGACAGCGCCGACTGATGAGGGCTGCGTCCCAACGACACAATCTCTCGAACAGTAAAGTCAAAGGACAACGAGTTAAACTGGCTTACAACTGCAACCTTACGCGCAAAGTCACGGCGTGATATCTCAGTGGCGTCGCGACCGTCCCACAAAATCTGACCGTCATAGCGATGACCAAGGCCATAAATTGCTCGCAAAAGCGTAGACTTGCCTGATCCATTAGGGCCAAGGATGCCCACAAACTCGCCATCTGCCACCTTAAGCGAGACGTCCTTTACAATCGGCTTGTTGTGAATGGTGACCGAAACATTTTGCACTTCAAGGCGCATGCTACTCACCATCCCTAAAGCTATAGTTACGTGCAACCATGATGTAGACAAAGAACGGCGCACCAACAACAGCGGTCAGAATGCCAATAGGAACTTCGGCGTTGCCTAGGATGGTTCGAGCGCAAGCATCTGCCCAGAGAATGAAAATAGCTCCCAGTACCAGCGCAGTTGGCACCAGCCTTCGGTGATCGGACCCAACAAACGAGCGCGCAATATGCGGAATGATAAGACCAACAAAACCGATGGTTCCCACTGATGAAACAAGCGTACCAACCATGAGGGCAGAAATGGTCAAGTATGCCCATCTGCACAAATTGGTATTGAGGCCAAGCGTTGTTGCAGCCTCATCTCCCATTAGAAGCACGTTGAGTGAGCGGAACTGTGTGAGGAAAAACACGCTGACGAGAAGTACTACGACAACAGAAACGCCAACATTTCCCCAGCTTGCTCGTGCCAAGGAGCCCATGGTCCAAAACTTCAGATCCATCATGCCCTCAGCATTAGCGGCAATAGTGATGATGAAATTAGACAGCGCCGTGAACAGAGCGTTCAAAATCATGCCCGAGAGAACAAGCTTTGACGACGTCATATGGCCGCCGGTAGATGCCAGCAACAAAACGCCAATCGTGGCAATTGTTGAGCCAATAAACGAGAACAGCGGCACCGAAGAAATTCCCACAACGTGTACCGCACCAGCACCAAGCATGATGGCACAGGTGGCTCCACACGAAGCTCCTGATGAAATGCCCAAAATATACGGCTCAGCCAAGGTATTTTGAACTGACGCCTGCATGACAACGCCCGCAAGCGCAAGACCAGCTCCGGCTACCACACCCAAGATGATGCGGGGAAAACGCAACGACCAGACGACCTTCTCGACAGGTCCTCCTGCTGCCAAGGCTTCCGGCAACGGCATGCCAAAAAGATGATGTGTCAGCACAGCATATGCGTCTTGCAGGGACACACCAATGGCGCCCATCGTCGAAGTTATTACGATACTCGCTGCCAGAATTGCAACGAGAACGCCCATGAAAAGACGGAACGGTCCGGCTTTTCTTACCATATAATGCCCCTCTAAAGTGACGCTGCGTTTTTGCTCACAATGTACAACGTACAATGCGCGTTACACAGAAGCAGCGGAATTTTTGAAAGTTAACTATATCTTACTTTTTTGGTTGTGAGAAGTCGGATGTATTAAGAAATGCCTAGAATAACTACATCTCTTTATGGTATCTACCGTCCGTCGATGTACATCGCTGGTAGCTAACAGATAGTAACAGACAAGGATCTTCATGGATTTATCAGCTCTACCAGACAGCACAATCACTATTGGAGAACGCTCTAAAGTTCCAGGTCTTCTTGTTATTCTCCATGGCTCTCTACTGATGCCAAAGATATCTGCTCTTCTTTCTTCTGGAAAACTTGACGCCACAAAGCTTCCCCAATGCCTCATCATTACCGCGCCGTCTGATCAAGATTGCTATTCCCCTTGGCCAGCGCCAAGTGCGCGCGTTGAGGCTCCAGATTTTGGAGGATTTGGAAGAGAATTTCTTTCAAACATCGTACTTCCAGCTGTCGAGAAGTACGCTGCTCTAGCTACCCATACCACTCAGGGTGCGTGTCCGCTTACACTTCTGGGCTATTCGCTGTCGGGTTTGTGCGGCCTCTTTGAGATGCAGACAACCTGCCACTTTGACCAGTATCTTCTTGCCAGTCCAAGCACCTGGTTTCCTGATTTTGTTAAAACCTTTGATACAAGCCATGTGCGTTCAGAAATTCGCTGGTGTATTGCAAGTGGCGAGAACGAAGGTATAAACCATCCTGAGCCCTTGCGCTTAGTGAGACAGACAACAGACACGCTGGTTGAGAAACTGGCATCCGTAGCTCCAAATCATAAACGTATGATCGATTCCTATGATCATCACAAGGGTCTTGAACTGAGGTTGCAACGTTTGCTGAACTTTGGCTTTGATGCATAGAGGCCGTTTTTCTGTGCAGAAGCGATTCTTGTGTGTAAAGGCGATGTTAGCGGCTTGCCTGAGTAGTGCCGATTTCCCACAGGCGACATCTGCACCATAAGACACGTCAAAGGGGCGGTCCCAACACTAAAGGACAGACAGCTATGGGAAAGAATATTGACGAAAGGTCATACGAGACAATCCGCGCGTACCTGAGACGCAGGGGGTATCTAGGTTCTAAAGGAAGGTTGTGTGCACGGCTCGCGTGGCGTCGGCTTTATTGACATGGACGATGAGGAGCTCGTCTTCATAGACGATGCCACCAAGTGCGGGAGCTACGGCATGCCCAAGGAGGAGCCTTACCAGGGACGCTTCGAGCGTATCGTAACGACCTATCTCGCCGAGGTTAAGATGAAGAGACTAATAGCATCCGATACGACATCGTAAGCTTCCTGGTGACGGGCTCCGAGAAGATTCTCTTTCGCCACCATAAAAACGTCCTCACCAACGGCAGTTGATCCTAAAACGGCTAGCCCAAACCTTTGGGCTCGGGGTGGGACGACAAGTTCTTAATACTGCACGGACTAGTGTCCTCCTACATTTTATGTAGCTCCATAGACCAAGACACCTCCACTCGTATTGCCAGAGTTCATATATAATTATCCTTAATCAACACAATTGGAGGGTGTCTTGGAAACTTTCAACATGATACTCAGCATAGTTGCCTCTATTGTTTCAATCATTTCAGCGGTTTTAGGCTTCCTAAACAGACAAGAAATCAAGTCGATTAAAAGCTCTCAGTCGGCTGGTGACGGAGTTATTCAAAACGTCGGCAATAATGCGCGCAACACCATTAACACCACACGGGTTAGATAACCATGCCTAGATCTCAACAAACGAACAATGGTGATAACTCCATTCAGAACTCCGGAGACAATGGGATTAACACCATTAATAATTACAATATCTATACCCATGAACAATCTAAACCGCACCTTCCACCTACCTTGATGGCAAAGCTTCTACAACAGTACATCAGCACAATCAATAGCTCTGATGATAAGTTTGAATTGGAACCACCTCCGGGCCTCAATGAGAAACTTGAATTCAATCATGCAAAACAGCACATTGAGCTTTTTCAAATCTATGCTAATGACTGGGCTCAACTAGATTCTGTAGAACGTGACTTTCCGGATAGTCAGCTGCTGTTCAATGATTTGAATAGGATGTTCAAGGACAAGCTTATAACCTCTGGCTCGGACAATGCCAACGAAATCAACGGAGACCAATTACTTCTTGAGTTAAGAAGGCAGATATATAACCGCATCAAAAACAGCGCGGAATTTGACCGTATCAATATATATGAAGAACAGCTTCAAGCTTTCTGCATTTGTCTCTTGGCTCTAGCAGTTGCAAAATGCAAGGTCCTTCTTAGGCCAGGTGAACAGTGATGCTGCTGCTTGATAAGAATAACGAACCCACATGTACTGTTTACTATCTGTCCGCCGTAATTTACAGTTACATAGACAACCATGATGGATACGATGCTGGACAGCTATATAAGGCAATCATACATGATTTGATTAGGCGCGATGTTAAATATGACTTTTATCTCATGGCGCTAGATTTTCTATATTTGCTAAATCGTCTGGATGTTGATGAGGAAGGAGGACTGCATGTTTATCAAATTGCTGCGAATCATTAACACCCTACACAATGAAACACTAAGAAACGTTGGCTTTCATGCAGGCGCGAATTTCATTGTCGACACAGAAGACTCTGAGGCACATAACAAAGTTGGTAAAACCACTTTTTTGCGGCTAATTGATGTTGCGATGGGTGCGAAAAATAAAAAGCTAATTTATACAGACGCAGACACAAATACAGAGACAACGGAGCTACGCAAATTTATCGAGAACAACAAAATCGCAGTCGAACTTGTTCTCACCGACAGTTTTGATTCAGAGCAAAACGACACGGATGTTTTGCTTCGTATCGATTTATTTTCAAATGGGAACTACTACATAAATGGGAAGCAAGCCAAGCAAAAAGACTATTATGCGGAACTCAACAAGCTCTTGTTTGCTAATGAACCAAATGTTCCGACCTTTAGGGAACTAATTGGATCCTTCGTGCGCGTAAGCGTCGGAGGAGATAACAGTGCCTTTCTAAAGATTCTTCCGTACGGCAACAACGCTAAATATAGGAGTGTTTACAATTTTCTCTTCAAGATTTCCAACCCTAAAATAGATAAGCAAATCAATGATCTTCAAACTGATTTAAATCAATCGGAACGTGCGGAGAAAAAATACAAAGCCGTTAACCATGTTGAAGATGTTGATGTCCAAGAGAAAATACTTCACGAATATGAAATTGAGTATGAATCAATCAAAGCGTCGCTTGACGACATGGTTGATGCGAATTCCTACAAGAACAACAGAGATGAAATTACCCGTATTAGAACTGAATACGCCGAACTGACACGTCAGATTGCAGATATTGACTATGAGCTCATGCGTAATGAGAGTGCAATCTCATCTGCTGAGAAAGAACGTGAAAGAACTGCAGATATAGAGCTTGCTCGTAATTTTTATAACGAAGTTCATGAGCTCCTGCCAAGCATAAGCGTCAGCTTCGAAGAAATGGTCCACTTTAACGAGTGCTTATGCGATAACCGAATCTCTTATTTTGCAAATCTTCACAAGACCCTTGAATCAAAAAGGGATGAGCTCAAGCAACGTGTAGACACTATTACAGGTAAAAATTCAAATTTAATGGCTCTAATCGAGCAAAGTTGCCTTAGTGAATATGAATCCCTGCAGGAGCGACTTACAGATACTGCTGGTCAAATCGGTAAGAGAAGAGATATTATTACAACCTTAAATAACTTTAAAATGCATCAAGACAATCTAAATAAGCAAATCGAAAATGCAAAGAGAGTCTCTGCAGAGCAAACATTCTCATATGAAATGACCGATGCATTCAATAAGTATTTCAAGCAAATGGCATATACCTTTACCAACGAAAGACCCGTCATTGTTTATGTTGAAGATCGCAGCAAATTTCCTATTCAGATCGAAGCGTTACAAGGAACAAGTACGGGCTCTCGTAAAGCTCTAATAGCTGCTTATGATTTTTCATATCAGTTGTTTGCACGCGAGCAACATATGCATGTTCCGAATTTCATCATTCATGACATTCTTGAAAATATTGAAGGAAACGTACTCAAGAAGATTATTGAGACTTCAGAAAAAATCGGCACACAGTATATTGTAGCCATTCTCAAGGAGAAGCTTGACTCTTCAGGTATTGATGAGGCTACGCAAAGAAAGCTTCAGGTGCTTCAACTGTCTAAAGATGACAAGTTGTTCACCCGGAACGGTTAATCGAGCATATCTAAATTGGCCCGAAGCTTAGTAACAGAGTTTCGGGCCTTACTTTAAAAGATGCTTTTCATTAGTTCCTCATTGGTATCTTATGGGAATTAGCAAATACTGAAATACTTGAAATATTCCACCAGCAGCTTGCCGATAACGCTCATCATAGTTTTACACTTTACACCATCCTCGAGCAACAATATGAACGCATTAGTATTCCCCACATAGGCTTTGCGCACAGTCCTATCGAACACCTTATGTAAAAGACTCTCCCCGAACACCTGCCGACCATCGTGACTGATAGTCTCGCTCACCTAGACAGTCTCGACGTACCACACGCTCAACATGCTTGTGTACAACAGCACAGACAGTATTAACTGGAGAAAGAGGCATTACCTGATGGGTTTCGATCCCACAACATGCGCATTGATGGGGGGGGATTTATCGGAGACGGTAGAAGCCAATAAGGAAGATACTAATAGCATTTTCAGCGATAATCGCCTACCTAAAAGTGCACATATCCAAATATTACACAAAATGCAATAATTTCTCCTGAAGTAAAATGCGTTCATCAGGAGTTATCATGCATGTTAACGATGAAGACAAGCCCGAAGTTCAGTTCTCCTTCGAGGAATTGCCAGTGCTTCTACCTGGTACAACAGATAATGTCAGCGCTCAGGATCAAAACGAGCCCATCCATATCGAGTTCGACGAGAGCATTGATAAGGCAGAGCGAGAAGATTACATCGTCGCTGCGGCTATAGGTACTTTCTCAGGCGTACTCAACATTTTCTGGCAAAAGCGGTTTGACCTGTTCGAAGCTCACACTTGGGGTAGAAAAAAGATAGAAAATTTTGTCTTCAATGTCGCCAAGGACTCAGGGTTCAAACCGGACGGGAAAGACCTGAAGGACGCAATACGTTTCCTTGAGGACATGTTTCCCCTTGCAAGCGACAAACTGACTCCCGAGTTTGGCGGTGGCCTCCAGCATCACCTGAGGGACTTCGCCCATCACCCCTCACCTGTCGGTTTTCTCATGTCGATACTTGCCCAATTCACGGGCAAGGGCTATGGCACCGATACGAGCGGCGCGTTCGTGATACTCGACCTTCCAGCAGACGCCCTCATAGGAAAGACTTTCCCTGAGAAAGTGTTCTACGGGGTGATCATCTGGGCGGGACACCTGATGAGCGACATGGCGGGATCAAGCGGGGCATTGGGCGAGGGCGCTGGCATACCTGGCCCAATTCTTTCGTTCTTAAAAGAACTCTCGGCACTTCCAGTCTTCAAGAACGAAGGAGCAGACAACGCCTTCTCCAAATGGGTCTCGAAGCTGTTCAACGGCACGTTGATTCGCGATACGAACGGCAACCCCATTCGTGTTGACTTCAGAACCGAGTTTGGAGTTGCCGACCAGATTCTCTCGCAGACAAAATCAGTCATAGCCAACGAGTGCCTCGTCAGGGGATATTACTTCCTGAGTCGCTTGAAGGACGAACTCTCACGCAACGACGTGCATTCATGGAAAGACCTTGATCGCATAGACGTGAAGAGGTTAATTCCAACCAACAAACGCTCTCTTACTCGTATGCTCACTATCTCGAGCTCCGTGTTTGTTCTCACCAACTTGGGAATTGCCGCGAGTAAGGCCGCTCTAGCATCCAAGGGTGATACCGAGAGGTTTGCAAACGAGTTACTCCTCAACCTGAATTTCATAGGAATTGCCCGGATGTCAGTAGCTATCGCAAGCGACTCCAAGTATATCGCCGAGGACTTGAAGGACTATCTCAATAAGCGTACCAAGGAGATGAATGCGTTTACGGAGGACTTCAAACTCCTCAGGCTAAATGACCGAGAGGCACGCCTCCTATTCTCTTACCAGACAATCGCCATCAAGAAAGACATAGAACTTACCAAGAATGAGGATCAACGCACTGCAAAGAGTGCCTGGCTTGAAGAATTCAAGACTAGGCAGGCGGGCCAAATGGACTGCAATGCGGCAACATACTTCCTCGATGAGGAGAGTGCAGCAGAAGAGATGCAGAAGGCTTTCAACGAGGACATCTCCTCATGGACAACACTGCTTGTCTTGGAGCTCTGGCTCTTCAAGCCGTACTATCCCTTCGATGACGACTGGAAAGAGCGTCTGAAGGGCGTTAAATACAAGAACAATTATGCAGGGAAGGATTTTCCCAATGTACAAGGTGTCATCAATAAGAAGCAAATTAATGATGTGAAAAAGGCCTACAAGCGCTTTACAGATTTGCTTACCGGCACAAGAATCAGGACGGCAATCATTGCAGGTAGCACAGTTGCGGTTGGCATTGTGACAGCAGGAACTGCATATATTCTTGCCCCGGTCATTGCGCCTGTGATTGCCGGAGAAGTAGTTGCAGGTCTATCTGGTGCAGCCCTCACCAGTGCGAGCCTTGCCGCCGTTGGCGGTGGATCACTCGCCGCAGGCGGTCTAGGAATGGCGGGCGGCACGGCAATAATCACCGGTGGAGGCGCTTTGTTAGGCATGGCCACCACAGGCGGTGCTACACTTATCAGCGGTCTTGGTGAACATGCAGAGCAGTATGCTCTAAGCCAATGTGCACAGTTGCTCACAGTCTGCCAGCAGCTTCCTAAAGACAGTAGCTCAACAAGCTCCTTCATACTCCGTGCAAAAGACCAAATCGAGCGAGTGCGCGATAAATGCCTTGAGCACATTGACACTGAAAAAGCAAAAGACAAAGAGTGTAACCGAAAAGCAATCAAATCAATAACGAAGGCAGCCAAGTACCTAGAGAGGTGCGAAAAAGAGCTGCAAAAGCTAGCGGACAATACTTTAAAGGCATAAAGCAACTATGGATGCGTATACCGGAACTTTAATCGGCGGGTTAATCGGCTTTCTGTCCAGCCTAGTCGTTCAAATTGCGATGAGATTCGGATATCCTGCTGCGACGAGCGCGATTATATGCATCGTTCACGACTAATGGAGCTTGATGGCAACTGGAAAGAACATTCGATGCCGATGGAAGACGCATGGACCAAAATAAACCTTAAACGAGTGTAATGAACGATTTTATATTCAGTTGCAAGACGGAATCACAGTGCGTAAAAGAAAACCCAACCTGTTTTTACAGGTTGGGTTTGAAATTCTTATGGTCGCGGGGGCAGGATTTGAACCTACGACCTTCGGGTTATGAGCCCGACGAGCTACCAGACTGCTCCACCCCGCAATGTATACGCTTCTGCGCGAACAAGTATTATACCTCCACAGCCACAGCGAGTCAAGCAAGATCGACGATTTTCTCGCCATAAAAGTGTGAGCTGTACGCGCGGAAACCAAGAAAGTTGCGATGCCGTCAGCAGAATTGGGGTCAGACGGCTAAACTATTTATACTGTCTTTGGGGCGCGCTGTGCTTGCGCCAAACAGCTATCGAAGGACTTTTAAGGATGACATTACACGAGCTCCTGGCGCTCTTTACCAGCAAGAACATCGAGTACACTACCGCGCATCTTGACGCGGTGAATCAAGACGCACAGCTTACCGATGTTGCAAGTGATTCTCGTGAGGTCACCCCCGGTTCGCTGTTTGTTTGTAAGGGCGCAAGTTTCTCGCCAGCGTATCTGACAAGCGCGGTAGAAGCAGGAGCTGTTGCGTACCTCTGCCAGCAGTCGCTCGCGGAGGAATTGCAGGCAGTAGCGCCAAACGTGACCGCCATTTGCGTGAATGACGTGCGCCTTGCCATGGCCTACGCAGCCGCAGGTGTTGCGGGCCACCCCGACAAGAAACTCACAACCATCGGCATCACGGGCACTAAGGGCAAGTCTACCTGCTCGTATATGCTGCGCGCCATCCTTGACGGAGACGAGCCGTACTCCAAGTGCGGCGTAATTGGCGGCATCGAGGTGTTTGACGGCAAGGACACGCAACCTGCCCACAACACCACGCCCGAGGCTCCCGAGCTATGGCGTCACCTCAAGCACGCCGCGGAGGCTGGCCTTCCCTATGTTGATATGGAGATTTCCAGCCAGGGACTCAAGTACGACCGCACGGTTGGCCTTAATCTGAGCGTCGCAGTGTTCCTAAACATTGGAACCGATCACATTTCCCCTGTTGAACATCCTACTTTTGAAGATTACTTTGAGAGTAAACTGAAGATTTTTGACCTTGCTCGCGTGGCTGTTATCAACAAGAATACCATGATGTTTGACCAGGTCATGAAGCGCGCGCAGAAGTGCGAGAAGATCCTAACCTTCTCCACAACTGATTCGGATGCCACCGTTTGGGCGGACGAAATCACCCCTCACCAGGGCATGGTGACGTTCACCGTGCACACCCCAACCTGGACCGGCGCGGCCGCGCTGCCCATGTCCGGCCTCTTCAACGTGGAGAACGCTCTTGCAGCAATCACCGTTGCCGACTACCTGGGTATTCGCGAGAAGGACGCTGTACTTCCGCTGATGAACGTTAAGGTGCCAGGCCGCATGGAGCTGCTGAACTCGCCTGACAATAAGGTAACAGGCTTGGTCGACTACGCCCACAACAAGCTTTCCTACCAGAAGCTTTTCTCGTCAACGTCCAAGGAATTCCCTGGTTATGGCCGCTATGTAGTCATGGGAGCCGTTGGCGGCAAAGCGTACAACCGTCGCCAGGAGCTGCCAGAAGAGGCCGCCAAGTGGGCAGATCTGATGATTTACACCACCGAGGACTGCAACATGGAAGACCCTGCGGTGATTTGCGCGCAGATGTCCAAGGCCACGCCCAAGGGCGCCGCGCACAAAATTATCCTTGACCGCTACGACGCCATTTACGAGGCAGTTTCCGCAGCTTACGACGACCCTCGCCCAGCGCTGGTGTACCTGCTTGCCAAGGGCGACGAGCCGTTCAACATTATCGGCGGCAAGCACGTTCCGTGGATGACGGACGCTGCCGCATTCAAGGCTGCTGTTCGCGCCAAGCTGGACGAGCGCGCTGGTCGCGCACCGGCAACGCACTAGCTGCGCCGCTACCTGGCGAGAAACCCGTTCACTAGCAGTATTTCCGCACAAGAAAGCCCGGTACCCACACGAAGTGGATACCGGGCGGAAGGCACGTATGTGCAGGTAGCGCGCGACACGCGTGCGGCGTGCGCAGCGCAGCCCAAACGTGTTACTCGTTGTCGCCTGCGGTTGCCTGAGTTGCAGAGATGCTCTGATCAGCATCAGAAGCGTCTGGCCAAGACCAGTCGGTAAATGCTGGGTGATCATAGCCCTTCTCGACAGCAAACTCAAAGGCTTCGGTGCGGAACTTCTCCCACTCGTCAATCTGATCTGCCCACTTCTGAGCATCGATCATGCGGAGAGCGTCAGCAGCAAGTGCCCAACGGTCCATGTTGTTCAGGCGCAGCATATCGTAAGGAGTTGTGGTGGAACCCTGCTCCTCATAACCGTGAACGTTGAAGTTGTCGTGGTTTGGACGGTTCCAAATCAGGCGACGAACAGAACCAGCGTAAGCGTGGAATGCAAAGAGAACTGGCTTGTCTGCGGAGAAGAGCTTGGTGAACTCCTCATCGGAGAGAGCCTCGTTGTTCTCGGAAGCATTCTGAATCTTGAGCAGGTCAACAACGTTGACGAAGCGAGCCTTGATGCCCAGCTTGCCAAGCATGTCAAGAGCTGCCAGGAGCTCCTGGGTTGGGACATCACCGCAGGATGCGAGGACAATGTCCTCCTCGCCAGCCTCAGCGTTGGAAGCCCACTTCCACTCCTTAGCGCCAACTGCAAGCTCCTCGCGAGCCTCGTCGAGGGTTACCCACGTTGGAGCAGGCTGCTTACCAGCGAAGATTGCGTTGATGCAGTTTGTGGAGGTGTAGCACTTCTCGCCAACTGCAAGCAGAAGGTTAGCATCTGCTGGGAAGTAGATGTTAGTGATGTGGTCGTTGTTGAAGCTCTTGTTGAGCATGATGTCAACAAAACCAGGATCCTGGTGAGAGAATCCGTTGTGATCCTGACGCCAAACGTGGCTGGAAAGAACCAGGTTAAGAGCAGAAATAGGCTTGCGCCATGGAATGTGGCGGACGGTAGCCTCAAGCCACTTAGCGTGTTGGTTAATCATAGAGTCAATGATGTGGACAAATGACTCGTAGCTGGACCAGATACCGTGGCGGCCAGTTAGGGTGTAGCCCTCAAGCAGACCCTCGCACTGGTGCTCGGAAAGCTGCTCGATAACGTTACCAACTGGGGAGATATGCTCATCATTCTCAAAGTCGTCGTTAAAGCCGCCAAACCACTGCTTGTCGGTTACCTGGAAGGAAGGCTGCAGACGGTTGGATGCAGTCTCGTCAGGTCCGAAGATACGGAACTCAGAACGGTTGCTGTTAATGAGCTCAGCGGTGTACTCGCCAAGGACACGAGTTGCCTCAGTGGCACCAAAGCCGTGGCCCTTCTCGGCAACTGGAATCTCGTACTTCTTTGCGTCAGGAAGAACGAGGTTGCGGCGGATTGCACCACCATTTGCGTTAGGGTTAGCGCCAAGACGGAGGTCACCCTTAGGCATGAAGGAAGTAACCTCTGGACGGATTGCGCCCTTCTCGGTAAAGAGAGTCTCTGGCTTGTAGGAGCTCATCCAGTCGCGAAGAACCTGGAAGTGAGCCTCGGTGTCGCGAGCGGATGCCAGTGGAACCTGGTGTGCACGCCAAGAGCCCTCGGTCTTCTTGCCGTCGATGTAAGGAGGGCAAGTCCAACCCTTAGGGGTGCGGAAGATGATCATTGGGTAGTAAGGACGGGATGCGTCACCTGCGGCAACGCGAGTCTTGATTGCACAGATCTCGTTGAAGACAGCCTCGAGCAGAGCTGCGAAACGACGATGGATGGATGCGTGATCCTCGTCGTCGAAGCCAGCAACAAAGTTGTATGGGTGATAGCCCATGCCGCGGAAGAACTCGTCGCGCTCACCGTCGGAAATACGAGCAAGGATGGTTGGGTTAGCAATCTTGTAGCCGTTGAGGTGCAGGATTGGGAGAACAATACCATCGGTCAATGGGTCCATGAACTTGTTGGTCTGCCAAGAAGTTGCAAGTGGGCCAGTTTCTGCCTCGCCGTCGCCGACAACAGCGACTGCCAGCAGGGATGGATTGTCCAGGACAGCGCCGTATGCGTGGGACAGGGTGTAGCCCAGCTCGCCGCCCTCGTGGATGGAGCCTGGAGTCTCAGGTGCGTAGTGGGAAGGAATTCCGCCTGGATAAGAGAAGCGACGGAAGAACTTCTGGAGGCCCTCTTCATCGTCGGTGATAAATGGATAGGTCTCGCGATATGTGCCGTCGAGCAGGGACTGTGCGGTACCTGCAGGTCCACCGTGACCAGGGCCCATGAGGAAGATGGTGTTCTGATTATGGTCGCGGATGAAGCGGTTGACGTGGCCGAACAGGAAATTCAAACCTGGGGTGGTTCCCCAGTGGCCAACCAGGCGGTGCTTAACATCCTCGCGAGAAAAACCATCCTTCATAAGAGGATTGCTACGAAGATAAATCTGACCAACAGACAGGTAATTAGCTGCGCGCCAATACCTATCGACGCCGGCAAGTTCTTCCTCAGATACAGGCTGATTCAGGGTCTGCCAAGGTGTACCGTACACGGGCTGAGCCATGTGCTCCTCCTTTTTCTTTGGCTGCTACCTGCGTATTTTCGCAGATTTTGCAACCTCGTTGCTTCCATCACCTGAGCGTTTGTTTGTTCGCACTCGGCTGAGAGCGCATAAAACAACACATACATAACAGTATGATGCTTCGGCTATGTTTCAAGTACTACTCTAAGTGATAAAACGTTTTATCATGATGAGATTTCTGGAAATTTCTTTCTTGAAAGACTTTTGAGGTGTCTTTTGAGCACCAAAACGCATGCGCGGGCAAAATTTTGTCTTAATGAAGCAGCAGAGCAATCCCCCAACAGTACCCACAACGCCAAAATGCAACCAAAATAGTGCCAAGTAGAGCGCATGCACACCAAAGTGGTAAAAAATCCGTTTAGTTGGAGATTTCATTTTTCTGCATACAACGTTTGCCCAGATAAAAGTTTTTGAGGCGGTAAAAAATCGTCTTAGTTGGAGATAAAACAGCTAATTTTCAATTTTCATTTCCAACTAAACGCGTTTTTTACCTTTTTCGGCACATAATTTTGAGCTCAAAAGTTACGTATTCATAGGAATGCATTTTATTGCATGAATATACAGAAATATGATTAGCGATCCAAGACTCGCACGCTATTCTTCTCAATCATGCGTGGCTCAAGGATTATCTGGATTGAAGCGCTATCATCCTGTGCTTCGATGCCGTTATTTTTGCCCGCCGCAACTAATTGCGTCGCGGCAACTTGCATCGCAACTGCTTCCGCCGCAGCTCCCTGCACAACATCCGCACCCCGCTCGCCCAGACGGCGGAACATAATCGAAAGCGCAGCATCAGAAAGCTCATCAACATTTTGTTCAATCGAGGTCAACGCTGGCTCAAACAGTGCATCTGAAATGCTGTTATCGTATCCGACAACAGAATAGTCACGCGGAACATGCAGGCCTCGCTCGTACAGATAGCGCAACAAACCCAACGCAATGTTGTCGGACGTTGCAACAACCGCCGTGGCGTTCACGCGAATCAGCTGATGAGCTGCAAGATACGCATCAGGAATGTAATAATCACTGGTCAGCACAAGCGACTGATCCAGCTCCAGGCCCTTCTCGCCAAGTGCGCGAACGTAGCCGTTGAGGCGGGCGCAGCCGGTGTTGGAGGCGGTGTTGACCATGCATGCGATGCGGCGATGACCGTGTTCTAGCAGGTATTTTGTGGCCAGGTAGCCGCCAAGCTCGTTGTTGAACGTAACTTTATCGCAGTCGAGCGCGTCGATGGTTCGGTCCACCATGACAAACGGCACGGGCAGCTGCTCCAGGTCGGCGATAAGCTGCTTCGAGGCTTCTACCTCGTCGGACGTGATGATAAAGATGCCGTCGGCGCCTCGGTTGACCAGCAGTCGCACAAGATCTGCATCGTTTGACGTGCTGTTATCCGAGTTGGTGATGAACAGTGCGTACCCTCGACGGCGGCACTTCATCTCCAGCATTTTGGCAAACGACGAGAAAAACCGGCTCTCGATATTCGGCACGATTAGCCCAAGCGTCTGCGTATGCTGCGTGACCAGGCTTCTTGCAATCTGGTTGGGAATGTAGTGCTCGCGACGGGCAACGTCGAGGATGCGGCGACGGTTCTCGTCGCTCACGCGTACCGGCCGGCCGTTCAGCACCAGCGAAACCGTGGCGGGCGACAACCCCACCTCGTGCGCAATCGTTTTTAGGGTGACTTTTTCTGCCACGTTACCTCGCAACTTGCCCCGTTTATCGTTGTTGCTTAAGTATAATAGTCGAGAAACCCCTGCGGCTGGTCGTCCGCCAAAAGCCAGACGTTGTCTCCACACGACAACTGCACCTGTGCTCCGGCGCTCGCACGCACCTGCTGCGCCTGCGCCCCGGCGCTCGCACGACAACCGCATTCCGAGAGGACGCGCATGAACATTACACCACAGGAGATCGTCGAGACTCTTGCCATGGTCAGCGAGCAAAACCTTGACCTGCGTACCATTACGATGGGCATCTCACTCAATAGCTGCGCAGACGAGGACCTTGACCGCATGTGCCAGAAGGTCTACGACCGCATCACGCGCCAGGCCGAGCACCTGGTGGCCGTGGCTGAAGACCTAGAGCGTGAGTACGGCATCCCTATTGCCAATAAGCGCGTCTCCGTCACGCCAATCGCGCAGATTGCAGCATGTACCTCGGCGCAAGACCTGACCCCGCTGGCCCACACACTGGACCGCGCGGCCGAGACACTGGGCATCGACTTTTTGGGCGGCTTCTCGGCGCTGGTCCACAAGGGCCTTGGCGACGCTGACCGCCGACTCATTGCATCCATCCCCGAGGCGCTGGCTACCACGTCGCGCGTCTGTTCCTCGGTAAATGTTGCGTCTACGCGCGCAGGCATCAACATGGACGCCGTCCTACTCATGGCAAAAACCGTGCTCGAAGCCGCTCGTCGCACCACTGACATTCAGTGTTACGGTGCCGCTAAGCTGGTCGTTTTTGCCAACATGGTGGAGGACTCCCCCTTCATGGCCGGCGCGGTCCACGGCAGCGGAGAGGCAGACGCCGTCATTAACGTAGGCGTTTCCGGTCCTGGCGTCATGGCTGCGGCCCTCGCCGAGCTCCCCGACTCCGCAAACCTCATGGATGTTGCCGAGAAAATTAAGCAGACGGCGTTCAAAATTACCCGTGCAGGCGAGCTAATGAGTCGCGAGGCTTCAAGGCGCCTAGGTGTCGAGAAGGGCATCGTAGACCTGAGTCTTGCGCCTACCCCAGCAGCTGGCGATTCCGTCGCTAAAATTCTGGAGCTCATCGGCGTTGGCGAATGCGGCGGTCCTGGAACTACCTGCGCACTTGCCCTGCTCAACGATGCCGTCAAGAAGGGCGGCGTCATGGCGTCGTCAAGTGTTGGTGGTCTGTCCGGCGCATTCATCCCGGTCTCCGAGGACGCGGGTATAATTCGCGCAGCTCAAGACGGTGCGCTTTCTCTCGAGAAACTCGAGGCAATGACCTCGGTGTGCTCCGTTGGCTTGGACATGATTGCTATTCCTGGCGATTCCTCCGTGGAAACCATTGCGGGCATCATCGCAGATGAAATGGCTATTGGCGTCATCAACACCAAGACCACGGCGGTCCGCGTTATCCCAGCTATCGGTTACAACGAGGGCGATGTCCTGGAGTTTGGTGGTCTCTTTGGTTCCGCGCCAATCATGCCGGTCAATCAATTTGCGGGCACCGTACTTGCCCACCGAGGCGGTCGCTTCCCCGCTCCGCTTAATTCGCTTAAGAACTAACCGAGAAACCCGTTAGGCCAAAAACAATCCAAGTCAAAATCATGGAGCATACATCTTGCACGCAAGTACTACACAACAAGTATTTCAGGAACTGTCATTCAATGGACAGTGGAGACGCTATCAGCAACGCGTGTTAGATAGCTGCAAAACGTATATGGCGGATGGTCATATACATCTTGTTGCAGCTCCAGGTTCTGGAAAAACAACTCTTGGTATCGAATTCATTAAGCAGTTTGGACAGCCAACCTTAGTCTTGGCACCAACGGTTACCATACGACAACAATGGGTTGATAGAATTACCACAGTTTTTCTCGCCAATCCTTCACACGCAGAACAGCTCATCTCCCAAGATTTAAAGAACCCAAAACTCATTACCATTGCTACGTATCAAGCTCTTCACAGTGCAATGAGCCAGCTCAAAGGAGAATCAAGAGCTGAAGACACCGATGATCAAGCTGAAATTGAGCACTTTGATTATCAGGGATTTGATGTTGTAGCAACCTTTAAAGAACATGCATTAGGAACTCTTTGTCTAGACGAATGTCATCATCTTAGAAATGAATGGTGGAAGAGTTTAGAAGCATTCCGCAATTCGTTTACCAGCATACACATGATCTCTCTTACAGCAACTCCACCTTATGATGACGATCCGGCACTCTGGAAACGCTACATTACTATGTGTGGCCAGATTGACGAAGAAATAACCGTACCTGAACTAGTTAAAGAGAATAGCCTCTGTCCTCATCAAGATTACGTATATTTTTCGTTTCCCACCCGAGAAGAGAAAAAGCAACTTAAAGCCATCGATATACAAAAAGAGAATGTTCTCCACGATATATCATCCGACAATCTATTCATCGAAAAAATACAGGACTGTGCTGCTCTTACTGGTCGAATTAGTATTGACGAGCTACTTGAAGAGCCAAAATTCCTTTCAGCTACACTTATTTTCTTGCATAGCAAGGGATGCTCATATCCAAAAAACTTCCAGCAACTTCTCGCAGTAAAAAAGCTTCCTCCTTTGGACCTTGAATGGTTTGAAATTTTGTTGCAAGGAGCTCTTTTTACAGTTCCTCACTGGTATGACTTTACAAAAGACGAAGTCAAACAGATAAAGCATCAATTGCGTTCTGCTGGTTTAATTGAACGAAAGCAAGTCAAACTTTGTCGAAATAAAGAGCGGGATCTTCTCTTAACACAATCTCTTGGAAAACTTAAAGCTGTTCAGGAGATTTTCTCCTCTGAATATCAGTCACTCGGCGCTAATCTACGCCAGCTCATACTTACTGACTATATCCGTAAAGACTTTGAGCCACGTCTAGGCGACGAAAATGCAAAATTAACCCAACTTGGGACACTTTCTTTTTTTGAATCCATCCGTAGAGAAACCGTAAAGCAGCAAATACCAGTAGCTCTTGCTGTTCTTACCGGAAGTCTTGTTATTATTCCAACAGCTGCTCGACACCGATTAGAAGATCTTCTTGATGCAGATCGCCTAAAATTCTTACCAGTTGGATGTTTAAACCCTAATGACTATCTCAAAGTTTACCTATTTGGAGACCAACACGATTTAGTTGGTGCTGTTACACAGCTCTTCCAAGAAGGCTTTATCCAAGTTGTTATTGGAACAAAATCTCTACTTGGAGAAGGTTGGGACGCGCCCTGCATTAATTCACTTGTTCTGGCAAGCTTCGTAGGTAGCTTTATGCTAAGCAATCAAATGCGAGGACGTGCAATTCGTGTTATGCCAAATAATCCTGATAAGACCAGTAATATATGGCATCTTATTTCCGTCAATATATCAAAAAATACCGCAGATAATCCATTTGAATCCTCTTCTACATGGGCAAACACTCGCTTTGATGGCGATAGCCCGGACATGGAACTTCTGAACCGTCGTATGCAACAATTTTTGGGTCTTAGTTATACAGAAAACGTTATCGAATCAGGAATTGAACGCTTTAATTTTGGATTTATTACATTCACCAAAGAGAATCTAACGCATCTTAATGAACAGACTCTTTTGCGCTCAAGGCTTCGCCAAAACCTTAAAGAGGATTGGCGAGAAGCACTTCCAATTTACGACAACATGGAAGTAACACAAGAAATCAAAATTGATAACAATATAATCCCTCATGCAGAATTTTGGGATACCCAGAAATTACTTCTTTTGACTCTCGCAACAATGGCATCCAACATTATCTTCTATATATTTCAATCAATCAGAAGTCGGTCTGGTCAAGTCCCAATAAATATTGCCTCATTTTTGCTGATTGTACTGGGGCTTTTATGGTTAAGATATTTTCTTTATCGTAGCCCTTATAAACGACTAAAAGTACTTGGTAAATCTATCCATAAAGCACTTCTAAATAAAAATTTTATCCAAACTCAACAAACTGATGTACAAGTCATCCAACATGATAAACATGCAGTTTCAACAGAAGTATTCCTCAAAGGCGGAACCAATCGAGAAAAAGCAGTCTTTACAAATACCGTTCTTGAGTTCTTTGCACCAATCGAAAATCAACGTTATATTCTTAAAGCTCGTCATAAAGTGAGCGACCAAACCAGCTATTTTGCTGTGCCAAACTTATTTAGTAAAAATAAATCCGATGCTCAAGAATTTGCAAACTGCATAAGTAACAAACTTAGAAATTACGAGCTTATTTATACACGCAGCGAAGAAGGACGACGGATACTCCTTGATGCTCGCATAAAAGCACTCTCAAACAAACAGGACCGTACGTCCACTAAAAAACGAGTAATCTCACCTTTAAAGTAGCTACCGTTCGTGACCACGCCTATCACATTCATGGTCAACGTGACTACCATGTTCGCAGTGGTATGTTGGTGCTCACCGTGCGCGTGACCCTCGTGCTCACAACATCGCGCAAATTCAACCCTTTTGAGCTTGCTGGTATAATTCTTGCAGACGGGTTTCTCACCAAATAAACTGCGTTTAAAGGAGAAAACCAGCAATCACGGAAGGAATGTGCATGCCCACAGACAACCTATTGAGAGACGCAGGGGCTCATTTTAACTGGGAATATATAGTTTCAATTGCGCTTTTACTGGCTCCGGCGGTTGTTCCAGGTGTGCTTTTTATTTACTCCTTTATCAAAGAACCTCGACAGTTTCGCAATGCACTTTTTCTGTTTGCAGCTCTTGCATGGTCCTCGGTTCTTCTGGTATTGAGGTTTAATAACTATATTCTTGGATTAATTTTGGTTGCTCTTGTGTTACTAACACCTTTTCTAACCATTATTTTCTTACTAATTAACACCGTAGTTGTTGTAAAAAATAATGGATTTTCGCTGACATCGATGCTGCCGTTGTTGATGGCTGGATTCCTTATCCTGCTCATTGCTTCTCCCGCTATCGTGAATAATTTGGACCCAGATACTCACCGCGTTGTTGTCGTTTTACTGGGGCTTTTTATACTTGAAAGCCTGTGGTTCTCGTTTACCTTTGTAGCTTTGCTGTTCTATTCATGGATATACCGAATCCTTCCCCGTCGCCGCACCTATGATTACATCATTATTCATGGCGCCGGACTTGATGGCCCGCGACCAACTCCTTTACTTGCAGGCAGAATAGACAAGGCTCTCGAACTTTGGAACAAGCAACATCAACACGGAAAGTTTGTTGTTTCCGGAGGTCAAGGTGCTGATGAAGTTGTCTCCGAGGCTCAAGCTATGCGCGACTATCTTCTAGAAAAGGACGTTCCACTCGATGCAATCCTTATGGAAGACAAGTCAACTACTACCTGGGAAAATCTCAAATACTCGATAGGTATTATCAACAATGACCGAACAGCAAGCGCCAACACCACCAGCGTTAACGCAAGCTCGTCCAGCGGTTCTTCCGCAACTTCCACCACAGCCACCGAATGCACCACCGCGGTTGTTACCAGCGATTTCCACGTTTTCCGTTGCGCTGAATACGCTCACAATCTAGGCCTTAAAGCAGACGGCATTGGATCTCACACAAAGGGCTGGTACTGGCCTACAGCATTTATCCGCGAGTTTATTGCAATCACTAAAGCGCACCTCTGGCCGTATCTGGTTTTTGCTAGCATTTATATATTGATTAATGTTCTCGACTACATATTCTTCTTCCTAGGGACTTTGTAGCTGCGAGGTATACCTCATTGCCCCCTACGACCAGGAAGGAAGTCAGTTGGAGACATTTGAATTTGTACTCATCGTTTTAACGTGCGTCGCAGCTTCCTCGGTCATCGACAAGTTTGTCAGCGTCTCCATCCCGGTAATCCAGGTGGTCATCGGCCTATTGGTGGCACTCGTTTTACCCAGCGTCCAAGAAGTGCATTTTGAATCCGAGCTCTTTATGCTGGTCTTTATTGCTCCGCTCCTCTTCAACGAGACGAGAGAAACCAACATCCGTGCACTTCTTCTCAACTTGAACAGTATTTTGTCGTTAGCAATTGCACTAGTAATTGTCAGTGTTCTCTCGGTCGGCTACGCCCTCCATCTTATGGTTCCCTCAATCCCCCTAGCTGTGGCTTTTGCACTTGCTTCAGCGCTTGGTCCAACGGACGCAGCCACCGTTACTGCACTTAAATCAAGCATTCATCTGACCCATCGCCAGCAGACGCTTCTCTCCGGAGAGTCCTTAATTAATGACGCGTCCGGCGTTGTTGCATTCCAATTCTCCGTTGCAGCAGCTGTTACGGGCACGTTTTCACTGATAGATGCAACAGGTTCATTTACGGTGCTTTTTGTAGGCGGCGTGGCAGTGGGAATTGTCACAGGCTTTGCCTTCTCTGCCATCAACGCAATGCTTGGCAGATTGGGCTATGAAGACACTGTCGCAAACGTCCTCTACGAAGTACTCACGCCATTTCTTGTCTATCTTCTTGCCGAAACCTTTCACGTTTCTGGCGTACTTGCCGTTGTAGCGGCGGGCTTAGTAATTGCACTTCCTCGCAGACAACACAATAAAGCGCTGGTAGCAAGGCAGAAGCTGGTATCCGATTCCACATGGAAAGTCATAAGCTTCCTCATCAACGGCACTATCTTTGTCTTCCTAGGAATGCAGCTTCCACTTGCCGTACTCCCTGGTACTAACGGCGGCCTTAATATCGTGCAGATTCTAGGTATTGTTGCTGCAATCACTCTGTTTATGCATAGTGTCCGCTTTGCATGGCTCTACGCGCTGGAAACTCACAAACTCCACAAAGGTGGACACCTCTGCACTGGTAAAGACAACGAGAAGGACGATGGCGAGAATACCGTCGAGCAGCACTCTGAACTGGACTCTACTCAAAGTGCTGAGCAATCCCTCAATCAGTCCAAAGCCACGTGTACTCCAAAGCCTATCTCTATCACATCTGCCGAGCTCATTAAAAACGTATTAGTCACCACCATTGCGGGTGCAAAAGGCGCGGTAACGTTGTCGATCATCCTCACCTTGCCCCTAGTAACTCAGTCCGGAGCAGTATTTCCACAGAGGGATCTGTTAATTACCATTGCCGCCGGCGTTATTCTCGCCACATTGTTCTTGGCAGACAACCTGTTGCCTGCGTTGTCCAAATCTCCGGAAGCCGACTCTGACCTACCCGAACGCCTCCACAAGGGAGAGATTGCCGTTTTGGAAGCCACTCTCGCCGAGCTCAGGAGCATGTTACAGTCCGAAAACCCCATGTCAGAGTATCTACCTGCTCTTCGTTTGACCATCACGCGCTATACCAACCGCCTATTTGCTTCTCGTATTACTGCACCCGACTCGGGCAAACTGATGAAAGAAGTAATACTTCACGAGACAGAAGTCCAACGGAAATGCCTTGAGGAGCTTCGCAAGCGTCACGTTAAGACCAACAACCCTATTCCATGGGACCAAATTGTCGATGACATTACTTCAATCCGCAGGTCAGTAGGTTATTATGGACCTATTGCAAACATTGCTGCAAAGACGAACCACCGCTCGAGGTTTGCCGTTGCTCTCCACGAGCTTAAGCTGTCAGCACAACGCATCATCAATGGTGGCATCAGACATCTAGAGGATGCTGACCAGTCCTACTACCAGGCATGTCTATACGCGCTTGAGATGGAATACGCAGGGCTCGACGAACTAAAGCGCATTGCAAACGGCGACGATGAAGAAATGGCGGTCATTGCGTCAAACTTGATGATTGACCACGAGTCGACAATTGAGTCTATTTGGAGCCGCATCAATATCAACGATGAGCACGGCTCTAGTACTACTCAAGTTTCCTACCTACTGCCTTACAATCTGAGCTCACATAAGATGTCCCCGCACTTTAGACAACAGATTGCCAATGCTCGCGAGTACGCCGATGATGTGGCAGAAAACGCACTGCGCATTGAGTTGGACCAGATCTCGCGCCTTCAGTCTGAGGGCATCATTGACCGCGAAGTTGCTGCTCACCTACGCGAAAACGTCTACTATCTGCAGATGGCTCTGGGCGAGTAGTATGAGCGCCGCACCAGACACGCGCCCAGCAGACGACGCCGCAGCCTCCCGTCCCGCTGATGGCGCAGCCTCGCGCTCCGCCAACCCCGTGGCGAGAAAAACGATCATCTCCGGATTTTCTGTCCACGTGAAGATGTCCTCTGTAGCTGGAGCTCCTGTTGTTTACCTCTTGGATAACGTAGCCGACCACTCTCCCGTTCAGGTACCTGCAGGCGTCAGCCTAGTGCGCATTGGCGTTGACCCGTGGGAAGAGAATTTCTCGCCCTGGTGTGCTCCGCGCGTTTTTGCCAAGGACCCCAACTTTGGCGACGGCGCCCAAAAGACGCTTAATACCCTTATCAACCAGGTTGTCCCTTGGGCAGAATCGGAGCTTAACGAGCCGCCAGCGTATAGGGTGCTTGTGGGATATTCGCTTGCGGGCCTGTTCAGCCTCTGGGCCGGCATGACGCAGTCCGCCGCCGCCACGACACCGCAGCTCAGCACCCTCACTGCACCAGACGCCGCCGCTCCCGTTGCAACCTTCCAGCGCATCGGAGCCGTCTCGGGATCGTTCTGGTTCCCAGGCCTTCTGGGCTACGTAGACCATCAGCTCAGTGCAGGGGCAGTCGGCCTCACACATGCCTATCTTTCGCTGGGAGATCGTGAAGCACGGACTCCCAATCCGCAAATAATGCACGTGCGAGAAAACGCCGAACTTCTCGCCAGCAGGTTGGAGAAAGCCGGGATCACCTCGACGTTTGAACTCAACCGCGGAAATCACTTCCAAAACGTTGAGGGAAGAATGCAGAAAGCTCTGAACTGGCTGCTCAAATAGGGTAAGATTCTTCAGAACGAACGTGTCCAGAGAGGTTTTATGCCCAACCGAAAGCAATTTGACAGCAAAACTGAATCACCCAATACAGCCTCCGGCAAGCAGTCTGACTACTTTTTTGCGCTCATTCTTTCCTTAATCTTTGGCATTTTTGGTATTCCACAGTTTTATCTCAAGGGCTGGAAGTCGGGACTTACCAGACTTGTCATAAACGCAGCGCTGATTGTTGGCGCATTTGCCCTAGCTCAAATACTTGCCTTGCCAGCAATGCTTTCTTATCTTCTACCAGCAATTCTTTCGTACCCGATTATCGAGAGCGCTCTAAACCTCATTTACGAAGATGCCAATGCCTCCAAAAAACTCATAAAAGGTACGCTCAAGCTCCACAAGCGATACGCCGGAAAACAGAAAGCCGGAATTGCATTAGCCTCACTGAGTGTAGCGCTCTACTTTAGTGCCGCGCTGACACAGCCGCTTCCAACTACTATCTCTACCGCGGGCATATCAGGTCAACAAGCCACAGTTCAAGCAATCAACGCACCCTCGCAAACAGACTCCGACACGTCATCCACAACTGTGCAGGCAAACACAAACGTAACCATCAAGTTTATCGACGTCGGCCAGGGAGAAGCCATCCTTATTGCACTTCCCGAGAAAACCATGCTTATCGATGCCGGTCCTACAGGTTCGGCTCCAAAAATTTCCCAGGTACTCCAAGAACTTGGTCGCGAGAAGATTGATTACCTGGTAGCTACCCATCCTGACGAAGATCACATTGGTGGCATGGCGGACGTCATTTCCAGCACCCAAATCGGGACCATTTACGCACCAAATAAAACAAACAACACAGCAACATACAGAAAATTTCTAACTTCTATTCAAAACAATAACTTGCAAATAACCCTTGCTGAAGCAGGGAAAATCATCGACCAAACCAATGACTACAAGATAGAAATTCTCTGGCCAACCAAAGACGCAGATTTTCTCGATACCAATGACTACTCGATAATTATCAAACTAACCATTGGCAACAAGACGTTTCTTTTCACAGGAGATGCACCTACAAGCGCAATCCTACAGGCCAATCCAGGTCATATTGACGTACTTAAGCTTTCCCATCATGGCTCTAGAACAGGCACAAACGAGCAGCTGGTCCGCAAGCTCTCGCCTACTTACGCCGTCATTTCATACGCCCTAGACAACTCCTACGGACACCCCATGCAGTCAGTCTTAAACGCCCTCCACAAACATTCTGTTGAAATCTGGGGAACGGGGGTCAACGGAACTATTACCATTACCTGCGATGGTACAGCCATTGATATATCTGGCGAGAAGAACGGCACTGTTGTTGCTCCTATCTCACAAGAAAAATCTGGCACGTCATCGACATCGAGGACTAAGTAATGAAAGCAATCATTGATCGATTTGAAGACAACAATCTTGTCGTGCTTGAGCTAAATGACCAGCCAGGTAATATGCTTACCGTTTCTCGCAACGAGCTCCCAAGCAATGCTTGCCAGGGTGACGTTCTTTATTATCAAGACGGTGCATGGACACTGGCCGAAGAAGAGACTATCCAGAAGCAAAACGATATCGACGAGCTGTTCAACTCCCTGCTTGTGCGTGATGATAACGAAGAGGATTCCTACCAAGATAACGTATATTCAGAGGACGAATAACTGGTTCTACACCTCAGTCTCTTGCAGCAGACGATTCCCACACTCTCCCTCAGCAAAGCGCGCAACTCATACCCTAACAACAAAGAACAACCCTGCGAGCTCATAACCCGCAGGGTGTCTTTTGTAGCTGTGGCTTTACGTTACTACACGTTCTTCTCGCTTAGGTTCCCGTGAGTGCCGTACCTTTTACATACAGTGTGTGACCGTTAGCAATAACGTTTGCTGCAGTGCCATTGAACTCGGTGACATAGCTATCTGCCGTCAAAGTCCAAGTACTGTTGTTGTCCAGCGTTACTGTAACAGTGCCTACCTCAGTAGAAATAGTCTGGTTAGTGGCGTTGACGATGTTGCCGTTAACGTAACCCTCAAACGTGGTTCCTCCAGTGAGGTTCAGAGCAAGTGTGGAATTGTTGCCAACAAGCACCGCTCCCACCAGGTCCTGAGCTTTAGCGTTAAAGGTTGCCTTGTTATTACCGCCATTCCAACCGTCATCGCAGACAGAGACAAGAACGTTAGCAGCGTCTTCGTTAGTTAACTTGACACCATTGAGCTCAATGTCAGCGTTAGTGTTAGTAACGTGGAACATGTGGCCGTTCTTGCTGGTGAGGGAACCACCGGTCATAGCAAAGGTGGAATTACCCGTTGCTGCGTCTCCGGACATGGACTGATAAATCATGATGGTATCCATGAAGGTTGCATTGCCATTGCACTTGGTGTTGTTTGCCGTGAGATCGCAATCGGTGAGCTCAATAGAATTTAAGCCTTCAATACAAACGCCCTCGGAAAGGTTAGAAACAAGTGTGGCGTTAGCAACATGAATCTCTGCCGTGGAGTAGATAGCTGGTGAACCCAAACCATTGGAGGTATAGGTACCGCCGTCTACGTAGACTATTCCGCCGCCCCTATCGGTACGAATAGCTGCAGAAGACTGACCGTTTGTGGTAACCGTAAGGTTATAGGCATTGGTGGTGCCGCCACCGGTTGTCATGGTGCCACCCGCGCCGTCGCCGGTTGTGGTGATGGTGGTGTCCTTGATAATGACTTTGGTGCCATCACCGTCACCGCCGTTCTGACCGCCATTGCCTCCGTAACTAAAAATGCCGTTGGCACCCTTTGCATCTGAAGTAACGGTGAGGTTTGTGAGCGTAGTGGTTGAACCTCCCTCAACAAGAACTGCAGCGTTCTGACCGTAGAAGTTACAGTTATCTCCGCCGTCAGAATCTCCTGTCTTAGTAACCGTGGAATTGGTAATGGTTACATCATCGGTAGTATTGACCAAGATGGTATTCTCATCAGCAGTAGTGCTGTTGACTGCATAACCATCTAGGGTCTGAGCGGCGGTAATCCGAAGTGCTTCTGAAGCCTTCTTGGTGTCTTCAGTTGTGTTATCAGCGGTTGCTTTTGCGGTTTTGCAACCAGCAAGTCCGAATGCCATCAAAACTGGAAGACCGGCTACTACATCTCTTCTTGTGTACTGCATAATGTGCGCCTCCTTGCACTCATTTGGTGTATGCAATGAAGTGATTTTTACTCCCTTGCATCTGATGAGGACATAGTAGGAGGCAAAGATTGAACAAAGATTGAATTCTCAAAAATTTTTTAGAAAATTTTGGGAAGTTAGTAAATCCCCAGTTCAAACGTAAAATATGCTAGAATCGCATATTTTGCTTTATAGACTTTTAACTGCACAAATAAAAAAGACGCCTTAACGAGAAAGACGTCTATATAAAACATTTTTATTGAACTAAAAATTGAATATTGCATTTCTACTTATATGTTATTTGCCCTTAATAGGAAGCTGAACAGTAAAAGTAATTCGACCCTCTGAATAGCCTACATTAATGGTTCCACCATGCTTTTGAACTACAGCTTGTGCAATCGAAAGACCCAACCCATAGTGATTATCCTCACTGTTTCGAACGTCATCAACACGATAAAAACGATCAAACAGATGCTCAAGCTTTTCTTGAGAAATTTCTTCTGCGTCATTACTAACACTTAAGAGAGCGCTGTGACCTTGTTTCTTGAGATTTAACTCAATCTGAGTACCCGTTGTATGCCTCAGGGCGTTATCAAGCAGCACAGAAATAACCTGCGTAAGCTGATTCTGATTGCCTGTAAGAACAATCCCCTCTTCAATGTTGCTTTGAAGTGCCTTGCCATTCTCGAACGCAAACGTCTCAAAGACCAGTGATTCTCCAGTAACTACATGAGAAAAGTCCAGCTTTTCCATAGGAACTTCTCTATTCTCCGCACTAGAAAAATCTAGCAGCTGTTTTACCAACTTTCCCATACGATTGCTTTCGTATTGAATGTTGGAGAGCCATTCGTTGTGGCTAAGCTCTCTGGATAGAATCTCTGCATTGGCGTCAATAACCGCAATAGGAGTCTTGAGCTCGTGACTTGCGTCGGATATAAACTGCTTCTGCTTTTTATCGCTCTCTTCAAGTGGGTGAATGATGCGCTTTGCCAGAAACACAGAAATAAAGAACATAACTACCAGCGACGCGCCTCCTACAAGCAGAGCGTTTCGCATCATGGTCTGAAGACCGGCTTCAGAAACGGTGTTATCCATAAACGCCACAAGCGTATAGCCATCTTTTTTCATAACCACGTAGGAAAGATTACCTGTTCTGCCAGAAGAATTTCCTTCGTTCAAAATCTGACGAGCAAACTCAGTAAGGTTTTCATCGGAGCTAACGGTTTTCTCGCCATTAAAAACTGAGAGTACAGAGCCGTCTGCAGAAAACGATACTGAGTAAAACGTTGAGAGCTCGTAAGCAGATCTCTGGCCTGGCGGTTGATTGTCAGATTTGTTTGACAGCTGAGCGTCAGGTTTGACCAGTGGCTGCTGTGGACTCTGACCTTCGGAGCTTGTTTGCCCCTCAGAACCGCCCTTGCCCTCTGAGCTACTCTGTCCCCCCGAACCACCCTGTCCCTCAGAACTACCTTTTTCCTTCTCAAGCGAATACTGACTGGCGTAGCGATTGAGCACGTCCATGTTCTTCTGTCTGATCTCCTGAGTGCTAGCAAACATGATGACCGACAGCGTCACTGTGAACAGCAGAACAAGCGACACCATAATAGAGAGGATAATTTTTCTTCTGGATTGCCTAAACAGTTTAGTCCCTCAATTCATATCCCAAGCCGCGAACTGCTTTAATCTCTACCGTAGAACCAATAAATGCTAACTTTTTACGGGTAAACGACATGTACACCTCAACGTTGTTGTACTCGGCGTCGCTTTCAAATCCCCAAATCTTAATGGCAAGCTGATCACGCGTCATAATGCGACCGTGATTGCCAATCATATACTCAAGAATGCGTAACTCTTTCTCGCTTAGGCGCACACTCTGGCCAGAAGTCTCACAGGTCAACGTTGCGGTTATGGAATCAAGCGAGAGATCGCCAAAACGCAGGACATTCTCTTGAAAGCTAGAACTCCTTCTTCCTAGCGCACGCAAACGAGCCAAGAGTTCTGCCGTCTGGAAAGGCTTGGTTAGATAGTCGTCAGCACCGTTATCCAGACCCTCGACCTTATCATCTAGCTGGCTTTTTGCCGTCAGCATTAAAATGGGAATGGTAATCCCCTTGCTGCGGGCATTCCGAGAAACCTCAAAGCCACTCATCTTGGGCATCATGACATCAAGGATTGCAATGTCGTACATGTTGCTTTCTAAGGCGAGAAGGGCGGACGCGCCGTCAGTCATATGATCAACGTCGTATTTTTCTTGCTTCAAGAGAGCCACAATAGCTGCGGCCATTCTCTTCTCGTCTTCAGCTAGAAGTACTCGCATTGTTTAGCCCTATCGATTCAAGCCATTTTTGCACTTCACTAAAAGTATACGTGCCTTTTACCGCCAACCCAGGCATCATGCGAGAAGTACCACATTCTCTCTGGTACTCCTCAATCATGTTTCCAAATCCTCCACCGCCATGCGTGCAAAACGGAATGACTGTCTTATCGCTCAAATCCGTTGCTCTTAAGAACGAAAGCACTGGAGGAGCAAATGTTTTAAGCCAGTTAGGCGATCCTATAAAAACAGTATCAAAGTCACCAACATGTACATCACTTGGCATAAGTACAGGACAAATGCCCTTTTCTATTTGAGCCCTAACCTCTTTTACCGCCGTGTTATACGAGAAAGAATAGGGATCTTGAGGCTTAAGCTCCAGCAACTCACCATCGGTAATCAACGCAATATCCTCTGCAAGCCTTCTTGTGATGCCGGAATATGAATAGTACACAATCAAAGACTTCATATAAGAATCTCCACTACCAGTCGAGAAGAACGTGCTGTTGCAACATTACATCGAATTGTTTGCCACAAGTATAGTTGATAGGATTGCGCGTCCGAATGACTTCTCATAGCATGCATATGCTACAGTGAAACAAAAGCACCCTCGCTATCACAATTTATGGGATGACCGGGGTGCTTTTTGCTGGCGTGTTTCTGCGTTAAAATCAATATAAGTTGACATACACAAAAAGGACAACCAATGTCAAAACAAAATGATATGAGGAAAATAGTGGGACTCAAAAGTAGGCATGACATTGAAGACGAGCAATTCGTCAACTTTTTTTCTTTTAGTTCAAGCGAAAGCAAATGAACAAGGAAAGATATTCTATCTGGATTGCGGTGAAGGTAATATCGCATTGATAGGTGACGCATTAGCAATGGATTTATCAGGCTGGCTTATTAATCAGTCTGATGCTCAAGAATTTGAATCGTATTGGCTTGAAGGATCAGAATACGTTCCTGATAAATTCATCAAATTTGAATGTGAAGAAGAGTGGTACTTAGAAGACGATGCCATTTGCATCAATCTAATTACCTTCTAAAATTTTGAACATTTCAAACTACAGAAACCATCGAATAACTGACACATGGCATTAACTACCAGTCAGAATGTCACTACACCAAAATGCCCAGTTTTGGCTGGCGGGCTTTTTAAGTTTAGTTACCAGTCAGAATGTCACTGCGCCAAAACAACGGCGAACTGCAAGCACCGCATTTGTAGCTTAGTTACCAGTCAGAATGTCACTGCGCCAAAACACGTTGCTTCTGTGTGGCTGCGTAGTACTCGCTTAGTTACCAGTCAGAATGTCACTGCGCCAAAACCAATAGAGCAGCAAGAAAGAAATAACCGTAGCTTAGTTACCAGTCAGAATGTCACTGCGCCAAAACGAGAAAGTGAGAAAAATATGGGCAATTCAGCTTAGTTACCAGTCAGAATGTCACTGCGCCAAAACACTTCGCGAGACGCTTAGAGACAATCTCGGCTTAGTTACCAGTCAGAATGTCACTGCGCCAAAACTGTATCTTCGGCCGTACCACCGCCGCCGTTGCTTAGTTACCAGTCAGAATGTCACTGCGCCAAAACATAGTAGGCGTACCGTTCAGACCAATCTTGGCTTAGTTACCAGTCAGAATGTCACTGCGCCAAAACTGTTCAAGCTCTCTTTTTGCTTTAATTTTGCTTAGTTACCAGTCAGAATGTCACTGCGCCAAAACCTATGTAGCAATCACTATCCCCGTTTGGAGGCTTAGTTACCAGTCAGAATGTCACTGCGCCAAAACCTACAGGTTGACCTGTCGAGCGTATCGGTAGCTTAGTTACCAGTCAGAATGTCACTGCGCCAAAACTTCTTTCCTATCTCACTCAGCTCCGCTTTGGCTTAGTTACCAGTCAGAATGTCACTGCGCCAAAACGCCTTATGCTCTGCTCTGAGCATTGAGCCTGCTTAGTTACCAGTCAGAATGTCACTGCGCCAAAACATTCTGGCTTTTGGATAGTAATCTTCGACAGCTTAGTTACCAGTCAGAATGTCACTGCGCCAAAACCTAAGGTAAAATAGAGACAAAACAAACGTTGCTTAGTTACCAGTCAGAATGTCACTGCGCCAAAACATAATGCCTTGCTGCTCCTGGATGTCATGGGCTTAGTTACCAGTCAGAATGTCACTGCGCCAAAACTTGCCGTCGGTATGCCAACCAATCTCAGAAGCTTAGTTACCAGTCAGAATGTCACTGCGCCAAAACAAGAGCTGTAATGCAGTTTGCCATCAATAGGCTTAGTTACCAGTCAGAATGTCACTGCGCCAAAACGCCTGATTGCGGGTCACATCCTCGACCACGCTTAGTTACCAGTCAGAATGTCACTGCGCCAAAACCCTTTGAGGTCTGTGTCACCTAGCTGCGTGGCTTAGTTACCAGTCAGAATGTCACTGCGCCAAAACTGTATCATCGCGGATGCAAAGAATCCAAATGCTTAGTTACCAGTCAGAATGTCACTGCGCCAAAACGCTGGGTCAAGCAAAACAGACGTTCTAAAGCTTAGTTACCAGTCAGAATGTCACTGCGCCAAAACATAACTTTGGTTACATCTTTAGATGTTTTTGCTTAGTTACCAGTCAGAATGTCACTGCGCCAAAACGGCATACGTGAGAGACGGCTGGGATTCTTGGCTTAGTTACCAGTCAGAATGTCACTGCGCCAAAACTCCTTGGTAATATCTATATACATAATTTACGCTTAGTTACCAGTCAGAATGTCACTGCGCCAAAACAATTCATGGTAAAGGAGGGTTAAATGGCTTGCTTAGTTACCAGTCAGAATGTCACTGCGCCAAAACCAATTGCTAAGGAGACAATATGAGAACTAAGCTTAGTTACCAGTCAGAATGTCACTGCGCCAAAACCAGCCATGTTTAGCTTCGATGTGCCAGAGAGCTTAGTTACCAGTCAGAATGTCACTGCGCCAAAACGTCTGGAGGTGGATTGATGACATCAACGAAGCTTAGTTACCAGTCAGAATGTCACTGCGCCAAAACGCCTTCGTTTTCGGAAAACCCGCACAATAGGCTTAGTTACCAGTCAGAATGTCACTGCGCCAAAACTCGGTTTCGTAATACATGAAGTACTGGTTGGCTTAGTTACCAGTCAGAATGTCACTGCGCCAAAACAGAGCGTTGTACAACCTCAACAGGTAGCAGCTTAGTTACCAGTCAGAATGTCACTGCGCCAAAACTCCAGAGGAGACTTTCCCTCGTGCACCTCGGCTTAGTTACCAGTCAGAATGTCACTGCGCCAAAACTATAAGCCGTAAATGCTTTCTGTGTGTCGTCGCTTAGTTACCAGTCAGAATGTCACTGCGCCAAAACAAGCGCGTGGCTATAAGGACACACTTCGGAGCTTAGTTACCAGTCAGAATGTCACTGCGCCAAAACATGGTTATTCACCACGCCAATAAGTGCTCGGCTTAGTTACCAGTCAGAATGTCACTGCGCCAAAACTGGATACACGGTGACCTTGTAGCATTTGTAGCTTAGTTACCAGTCAGAATGTCACTGCGCCAAAACTGTTGGGTCGTCATAGAACCTTGGCCACTTGCTTAGTTACCAGTCAGAATGTCACTGCGCCAAAACAGAAACGTTGATGGATCGGTTGGCTTAGTGCTTAGTTACCAGTCAGAATGTCACTGCGCCAAAACGTCCATACGTATTCAGAGACCGCTAACAAGCTTAGTTACCAGTCAGAATGTCACTGCGCCAAAACAGTCCATGCACATGACAAATTTCATTTTTGCTTAGTTACCAGTCAGAATGTCACTGCGCCAAAACACTAAATGCCTCCTCTAAATAGTCGAATGGGCTTAGTTACCAGTCAGAATGTCACTGCGCCAAAACACTGTGTACGTGCTTCATCTTCGACAGACGGCTTAGTTACCAGTCAGAATGTCACTGCGCCAAAACTGGATCTCGGTGAGCAGTCAACGTCGATAAGCTTAGTTACCAGTCAGAATGTCACTGCGCCAAAACTGTGTTGGTGGATTTGTAAAGCCTTCTGCAGCTTAGTTACCAGTCAGAATGTCACTGCGCCAAAACGCGTTGCCGAAATTCTATTATGATGTTTACGCTTAGTTACCAGTCAGAATGTCACTGCGCCAAAACTGTAACTGGAGAAAACATTGGAGCTATGACGCTTAGTTACCAGTCAGAATGTCACTGCGCCAAAACCGTTGTCGCAAAATCTCCCCTGCAAGGAAACGTCCATTCCAGCTGGATTAGAGATAATATCAGAACAATCAAGCAGGTCAACCGTTTGTTTATTCTCATTAATATTATCCTGAATTGACGTTTCTGTTTCAATAAGAAGAACCTGTATTCCAAGAAAAATAACTTGATTTGACCACTCATTATATTGTTCTTGCGTAAAAAATTTCTTTAGATTTACGAAAACTACTGCTCCCCTAAAAGAAACGTCAGAAATAAAGTTCAGAAATTCTATCTGGTTATCAAAGAACGATCTTCCTGCTTTCTCGGCAGAAAAATGACTCATCTTTAGATATTTTGCCATATCCCATTCTGTTTGTAATTCATAAGATGCATTAAAACCACTTGAAACTTGAAATATCTCTTCATTTATAACGGAAACAGCGCCTATGATTCTTGATCTTCTCTGTTCGTCTAAATTGATCTCTTTAGAAACATATTCTAAAAACTTGTTATTTAATTTTTTATCATCCCATGGCAATGACAGCGGTGAATCTACATAGAGAATATTTTGCTCTGGCTTTATCTCTTTATCTCCATCCCATAGTGAAAAAGACATTTCTCTTGATTCTTCGTCTTTTTCTAGTAAAGAGTTACATATCTGTGCAAATAGATGATTGTTGATAATTTCAAGTACAGATACTTTTTTATCTGATAATTCAATAGATACAGGGATATCTGAAAAAACAATTCTCATAGGACAATCAACCTATCTACAGAGTTAATCGCATTGGAAGATGATCCATGCCCAGTTATATTAATAATTGATTCATACTGTTTTTCAGTCACCTTTAATACTTGAATCAACCCTTCTGTCGGTTTTGATTTATTTAATCGTTCAACTGCAAAATCAGCTGATTGTGCAGTTAATACAAGTTTTGAATAGACAGATTCTTGAATCATTAGATAACCATCTTTAAGCAAAGATTTACGAAACAGTCTATATGCCTTTCTTTGTTTACTAGTTTCAACAGGCAAATCAAAGAAGACTAATAATCTCATGAATCTAACTCTTTCAGGCATAGTTAGCTTAATTCAAAAGAACTAATGTCAGAAACAGATGTCTTTTTATTCAAAGAATTTAGACAGTCTTGAACAAATCCGCTAATAACAGAACTTAATCTATAGCTTCCATCTTTATAGGGCAGCTCTTCGTTAACAAGATCGCTCAACTGATGTCTCAATTCCTTTGAAAAGTCTCCCTCAAACTTACTCAAGATAGTTTTATCAACCACTGGTCTGAAAGGCTCCATCAGATCACAAGCAAAATTAAACTGATTAAATTCACTCCTGTGACAAATTCCCGTCTGAGTTAGGTAACCTCGTGAAACTATCTCTTTTGCAACAGTCGACATCAAAATACTATAGCCATAATTTAAAGCCGCATTAAGCGGAGTATCATCATCCCGACAAAATTCATTTCCAAATAAAGCACTAAAGTAATATTTAGCAGCAACAGCTTCCCTATTTGAAGAATCGCCAGAACGTACATCTAATGAATACTGTCGAATTACTTCAGACTCATCATTCAAATCAACAAGTGATAGTAAATCGGCTTGATGATTAATTTTTTCTTGAACAACCTTTTGCCAAACACGTTTCTTTTGAGGCAAGCTCCAAGATAGCTGTTCAACTATCCTAGAGCTTGTATTATGCGCGCCATACAACGGAAGATATTGACCTATTGGATTATGCTTTTCATCAGAAACAACTAAAGCAATTTTGTTTTTAGACAGTTCAGATAACAAGTATGCACTTAGAAAAACTCTTTGGGTACTTAAAACAACAGACGAAATCTCTGACAGGTGAATTTTATGGACATCATCTTCCACCTGAACAATCATGTACCCGCCTTGGTATGTGCATTTACTTGGAGATTCAATAAGAACTGTTCTAAAGCCCAATACGTCTCCTTCTTTCAAACATACCAGTTACGGATTGCTCAATTACATAAAATTCAGCAGGATTTTTATTCAATTGGGCAGAAATGGATATGCAAATTCTTTCTGTTCTTGTTGAACCACCAATTTTTTTCGTATCAGAATGAACAGTACTACCATTAATAGTATTCAAAAGACTTACTAGTACTTTCTTACTGTCCTCTAAATTAAGAGCAGCGAAAACTTTTCTCTTACTATCTAACTTCAACTTCTCTGCAAGTATTGGCATTCGAGAAGAAACTATTTTCCATAACAAATCATAGATAACAAGTGAAGCACTAGTATCATCTTGATTTTTATCAAAATAGTTTGAAATAAATACATACTCATCATAAGAGAAAGAAGGAGATACTCCATTTCTTAACTCCGTTGAACTAACAACATAAAATCTCTGTCCACTATATTCAATTGCTTGGTTTTTTAAGAGAGCTGGGTAAATGAGCTTCTCAAATTCAACGCCAGATGATTCTAAAACTTTAGTTAAATAACCTGACGTCTTACTGTGATTTTTATAAAGTTCAACGGACTTTGTACGAGGAATATCCACTACATAATATTGGGTTTTATTCTTTTTCTTTCCCCTACAAATTGCAGAAAAAGAGGCTTGAGCGCTCGAATAGCTTCCGTACTTTTCTGGCAAAAGATTACCTTTAACTGGTAATGCAAGTGTTGTTTTTTTATCTTTTGGTGAATAAACAGTCTCTTTCCAAAATGCACCACTTGTCATTTCTGGCATACGAGAAACAAAGCACTCTTTAAATCCAAATGTTCTTTTTATCTTTTCAACTTCTTCAATTGGATCCCATTCTACTTCTCCAGTTTCAAAATCAAAACCAGGTTTAGAGAAGCTATCTACAAAGAATGGAGTTGTACCGGGGATTCTATGTTGCTTTTGAGCTTCTTCACTCTCTTGTTTAACAAACTTACGCATAAGCTTTGTTAATCCAACTGGATTAGTAAATGCTTCTTCATATCGAATTGAAAGGAAGCGTCCCATCTCACAAGCTAAAAATGCATCATGAGCATGATGATAGTCATTTGCTTCACGGATTTTTGGAAGATTGTACTTCTCTCTAATTTCATGGGACAGAGATGCTTTAATTGAACAAATTTCAGTATCTGGATACTGACTCTTTAAAAGCATTCGGACAAACTTAACAATCTGACTCGTCTCAACAAGCTGTCTATTGATAAAACCTTCCATCTGCCTATCAGTAACAACAGGGCGCGTGAGATTTTTATATTTTTTATCACCAATCAACTTAACACGATGAAGTTCATGCCAAAGACCAGCCATTTTACGTCTAACATCTGCATCCAATAAGAGAGAGTCTCCCTTACGCTGATTTTCATCGGAAAGAACCAGGACAGTATTCTCAAAACTGTCATCCTTGATATAAGACTGAGGCAAAACATGATCAATTTGGCAATACGTGTTATCAGCAATTAGATTAATATCTATTGCCTTGCCAGAGTACATGGACTTACCATTTTGCATGAAATACAAAGAGAGTCGCTTACTTAGCTGTTCATCACTATGCTTATCGAGCTGTGTAAATATATCTGCATTTTTATACTCTTCTTTAAGCTCAGAAAGCATCTTTTTAATGTTTTCATTACGCTTAGTAGTGCGCTTTCCACGCTTTTTTTCATCTTCATCACGAGTAGATTCAATATAAATGTGAGCAGCGGGTTTACCTGCAATCTTTGCAATCTCTTCAACAATTCTCAAAGCCTGATTGACTGATCTACGAACTGCAGGAGAACCTGGCAGGTCTTCAACTGACTGGTCCTTTGAGAAGTACTTCTCATTATGAGCTTCAATCTCTTTATTAAATTCAAAGTTCTTGTTATGAAGAATCTCCATGAGAATTAGTGAACTACCAACATGTTCTCCATAAGGGTCACCTTCAACAAGAAGGTCCATTACAGACATCTTACGGAAATCGACTTCCGTTTTAATACCTGAAAGTAATTTCTTAGAGAGGCGCCCCCATCCCGCAAATCTATGGTCACAGAATTTCTTGATTTGTTCAGCGGTGAGCACGTCACCATAGTTCTTAGTAGTTTCTTCCTTAAGGATCTTCTTATCCTCAAAGAGAGTATTCCATAGAATGAGTTCTTCAATCATCTGCTTTGTCTGATCAGACCACTCATCAGTACCTAAAAGCTCTTTGAAAAAATGATGGGAACTGAGTTTAGACTCAAACTTTCCTTCACCTTGACCACCTTTAACGTGTGGAAAAGTCTCGCCACGTTGTTTAAGCCAATCTTCCACTTTCTTAAACGAAACTGACTTATATCTTTCAAATAACTCTTCATAAATAGAGAGCCTATCCTCTGCATCAAAGCGATACCATTTATCGTTATCCTGTGACCAACGAGCGCCATTTAACTCATTTAACACGCAGAACTTCTCGTACAATAAAGAACATTTAGGGAGAACCGGCTCTCCGTAAAGATACGTGCAGGTACCAGTCATACGTCCAATGAATTTAGCCGCACTGCCGCTTTTATCAATAATCTCTTCCCAATTCCAAGGATAGATTTTTTCTCCCTTTTTGCCTTCCTGACGCTCTGACCAAGCAAAACGTGGCTTGCCAAAAGCATCCAGCGCTGCACCCTTTTGGGTAAGAGGTCCTACATAGTATGGAATTCTGAAAGTCACAAGAGAATTGAGTTTGTAGCGAATCTCAGACAAAAAAGGATAAAACTTCTCTTGAGCATCGATGATTGCATTCATTTCTTCAAGATGAAGTTGAAATGGAATGCTTCCGTTATCAGTGGTTTTAAGTCTTCTAAGAAACTTACCATTTGCAAACTTTATCATCATTTCTTGATAACGTGAGTCTGAGGTAGCAGCTGTCTCCTTAAATAGGTTCTCTACCTCTTTTTTGAAATCATCATATTTAGCATCTCTGACTACATTATATTTTGTGTATCCCTTAGCTTCAGATTTATCATAATCCTTCTGATAAGGAGCCTCGTATTTCTTCCCTTTGAAGAATTGGGAATATTCATCCGAACAAAATTCTTTTACAAGGTCTTTTAAGATCCTAAGATCTTCTTTGTATCTGTTGTATTTTGCGACCATACTATAAGAGATGCTTTTACCATTTACATCCTCAATAATATTCATCAAGATATAAGCCGAATATGCTTTTTGAAGAGCCTCGTATAAAGCCATTCCCTCATCAGGAACTGATGAAATAAATGCTTCTTTCTGCTCATCATTATCAAAAGAGAATTTAAACTTTTCAGCCTCGATCTTAAAAATAGTGTTGAAATTGGCTTCATAGCCCAAAACAGCTTTGATAAGTTCTTCTGCTATTTTCTTTTCTTCTAAAGTCAATATTTTTAGAGCCTCATCTTTCTTCTCGGCTCTTGTTAACGATGTATCTTCAAATACTTTTTCTAGCTTTTCTGGGTCAATCTCATTAATTTCAAAATCGTATGAAGCATCTGCCCATAAAACCAGAGCTTTCAACAACTCTTTAATAGCCTCTGACATGCTTGCATCTTTAGCACTTAAACTTGGATTATCTTGGTAGAGGAAGTTGCCTCTTGTCTTCACAATGTTATGGAATGCTAGATAAATTAATCTAAGGTCTTCTTGCTGGTCAGACTCAATCAAATGCTTGCGCAAATGATAAATAGTTGGATATGACTTGTAGTACATGCGCTCTGTAAAATCGGAGCTGTTAAAGAATGGGAATCGATAATCCCTGTGACCTTCTTCACGATCTTCCACCCTAAGCTTTGACTGTCTAAGGCGAATAAAGAATTCGGGATCAACTTTTGCCATCTCTTCGTCAAATAGCGACTGGAGCAAATCAAGCCTCTGTCTGCGACGATCATAACGACGGCGCTGACCCCTTTTACGACGTGTTTCAGCTGCTGTATTTGCGCTTTGAAATATCCTACTTCCCCATGTTGGCCGTTTCTTAAAATGACAGAGGTTTCCATTCTCATCAGTTACTGCCCAACCAACGGAACCGGTACCAAAATCCAGGCCAACGTCATATGAAGAAATATTTCTAAGATTCATACTTGCACTCCATTAAAAAGTGTTTTACCATCCAATTGTCTTGATTACCAGTCAGGATGTCACTGCTAAGTCAAAATAACGGCAATTGCCTTAAATGCCTTCGGGCGTCATGTAGATGACAATTTTGACTTCACTTAGCCCCTCTATGAGGGGTTTTTTTCTTGACTAGTAGTCAGAAATATTTTAACTTTCAGCAAAGGCCAGAAGTAATTCTTCAATAACAAATCTGTAAACGGTAATATTTTTATCGTAAACGTCGGTACATTTGTTCATAGATGATTTTTGCTATATCTATCTATGCTTACTATTATTGCTAATTGGAATACCGTGTAACAAACAAAAAACGAGACCGTTTCCAGACAAGCAACCGCCCAGGCGTATCTCGTTTTTTTGTCAGGCTATGTAATCGTTAGCGCTTAGTCAAACCAAATCTTCACGACGTCGCCGTCTGCGGACGTAATATCCACAAGTGTGCCACTCTCGCCAGTCTTTGCGGCGTCCATAAGAGCATCAAGGTTGATGTTAGAAAGCTGTTCCTGAGTCTCCTGATTAAGATAGCTTCCGCTGACCTGAATTCCCGAATTCAGAACAAACTTTGCCAGGCCCAGAGGCACGCACATATCTACAACGTCGCCGTCGTCGGAGACAATGTACACGTGCAGTCCGTGTTTTACAGAACCGTTGCCAAGGCGGACGCCCTTCTTCTTGCTACCGTCAGCCTCGTCGTTCTTCTCGACTTTGATCATACTCTTACCAAAAAGCTTGCCAAAGCTGAAACCTGAAGACTGAGCAGCAATACCCTGGTTGTCCTGCTCTGTGGGCTCTTCTACGATCTCTGCGGGCTCGTCAGCTGCAACAGAAACAACCTCAGCAGTGCTCTTCTCGGCAGTACTCTCTTGGGCAGCAACACTCTCCTGAGCGGAAGCACTTGCGCCACTCAAAAGCTCGTCAACAGACACACCAAGAAAGCGCGCAAGATCTGGCAACAGCGAGATATCCGGATAGTTAATGTCGTTCTCCCACTTGCTCACCGCCTGCGGGCTCACGTTCAGCTCTTTTGCCAGACGCTCCTGCGTTGCAGTTCTAGCCAAACGAAGACGTGCAATACGACGACCAAGGGTCTCAGATGAAGTAGTCATGGTTGCTCCTTTTCTCAACTCATTATTACTGAAATAGCTTGCGGGCCGCTGATTTCACTATGAGTTGTAACAATGCGTTCAACAAGAACGCATCAGTTGAGTTAGGTATCGCAACGGTTTTCAAATACTCAACAATAGGTTGAGTTCGCAGGTAAACTATGCTTTTTGAGCAAAATTTACTTGCCCTAAAATCGCTCTCCCACTACTATTTAAATAATAAATTTTTATGTTTTAGAAAGGTCTGTCTATGGCTGTCGAGAAGAACTGGGTGTTCTGGACCAGTGGCGCGCATATTGTTTCTGGTTTTGAGCAATGCGCTACAGATGGCTTTGTTGGTGTTGACGCAGACGGTGTCGTATACCTCTTTGATAACAATCAAAATGTCTTTGCTTCGGCTCATACTTCAAATATCGAAGGAACTATCGGCAGCTGGAGAGGCACCTGGCTTACCATTGACGATAAAAGATATGCTCTAGAATTTGTACCTCTAGTAGATAAGATTGCTCCTCAACTGCTCATTGGAGCTATAAGCAACGTCTTTATGCAGGAGCTCCATCACGGAGATCAGGAGAAGGTCCCACGAGAACTCCTCGAAGACTTCAAGATTGCATTCGAGAACGCCAAATATAGGCGCTAACAAACTAATTTTTTGAATTATTCATATCCTTGCGGAGGTACGATCCACCGATATCGACGCCAGCGTATGAACTGCCTCCCATTTCTTGGACACGAGAAATAGAAAGCAGTTCAAAACACACC
>CALKTD010000018.1 GCA_937997345.1 uncultured Atopobium sp.
AGTTTCTTTGATGTTTTTAGGCAAAAGTTACAGATTCTTTGCAGAAATCAGGCGCGACCAAGCATACGCCTGGCTCGCGCTAGCTCGCACCGCCCGTCTGGCGAGAAACCCCGTCCACTAGCAGCGCTTTCGCACAAGAAACCCGGCATCCACACGAAATGGATACCGGGTAGAAATCGCATTGCGCCCGCACGCGGTGCTTACCTGCGACGTTGTCATAGCCGCGAGCGCGCCTTACTTGAAGTACTCGACGCCGCCCTCAATCAGAGGCTGGAACTGGTCGCCGCTGGTGAGCTCAGGGATGTTCTTGTAGAGGCCCTCACCGGAGCGCTCCGTGTGGCCCATCTTGCCCAAGACGCGACCATCGGGGCTGGTAATGCCCTCGATGGCTAGGACGGAGCCGTTAGGGTTAACGGAGAAGTCCATGCTTGGAGTGCCCGTTGCGTCAACGTACTGCGTTGCAATCTGACCGTTTGCCTTGAGCGTCTCAAGCAGCTCCTCAGAGGCAACAAAGCGACCTTCTCCGTGGCTGATTGCAATGGTGTGGATGTCGCCAAGTGCGCACTTGGAGAGCCATGGGGACATCGTGGACGCAACGCTGGTACGGACAAGCTGGCTCTGGTGACGGCCGATGGTGTTAAACGTCAGCGTTGGGCAGGTGTCGTTCATAGGGCGAATATCGCCGTAAGGAACAAGGCCCAGTTTAATGAGTGCCTGGAAGCCGTTGCAGATGCCCAACATAAGGCCATCGCGCTGCTGCAGAAGCTCGCGAACAGCCTCGGTTACCTGAGGTGCGCGGAAGAGAGCGCAGATGAACTTAGCGGATCCGTCTGGCTCGTCTCCGCCGGAGAAACCGCCTGGAATCATGACAACCTGGCTTTTCTTGATGGACTCTGCCAGCGCATTTGCGGACTCAACAATGTCCTGAGGTGTCAGGTTGTTGACGACCAGCGTGGTTGGGTCAGCGCCCGCACGCTCAAAGGCACGAGCAACGTCGTACTCGCAGTTGTTACCTGGGAATACGGGGATGATGACGCGTGGTCGAGCAGGTGCGATAAGGGCTGGACCAGCATAGGAGTGTCGTGTGGACGCGCCGTCGAAGCTGATTTTCTCTACAGCCTCGTCGGAGCCTCCGCGGTATGGGAAGACTTCCTCAAGTGGGTGCTCCCATGCTTCCTGGAGCTCGGAGAGGTCGATCTTCTCGCCACATGCGCTAAAGGTGTACTCGGACGTGGTGACGCCCAGAGGCGCCACGCACACGCCATCGACGTCGTCGACGGAAACGCCGTCTGCCAGCTCAACGATGAAGGTACCGTAAGTTGGCGAGAAGAGCGCGTCGGCAGAAATCTCTGGGACCAGCTCAACGCCCAGCTTGTTGCCCAGGCAGCTCTTGAAGAGAGCCTCGGCCACGCCACCGTAGCCTGGTGTGGTGATGGCAAGCGCGCTCTTGGACTGGACCAAGATGCTGACCAGCTTGTATGCGGTGAGCAGGGATTCGTTATCGGGGAGAAGGCCACTCTCGTCGTAGGATGGGACAATGGAAATGAGCCTGTGACCTGCGCCCTTAAATTCGTTAGAGACAATCTTGTCCACCTTGGTAAGGCCAGTAGCAAACGAAACTAGCGTTGGTGGAACGTCCAGGTCCTCAAAGGTACCAGACATGGAGTCCTTACCACCGACAGCGGCAAGACCAAGGTTGACCTGTGCCATCAGTGCGCCAAGAAGGGCCGCGGCTGGCTTGCCCCAACGGTTAGGATTCTGGCCGAGCTTCTCGAAGTACTCCTGGAAGGTAAGGTAGAGGTCCTGGTACTTAAAGCCGGTAGCAACCAGCTTGGAAACGGACTCAACAACAGAGAGGTAGGCGCCGCGGAACTGGTCGGCTTCCATGAGGTAGGGGTTAAAGCCCCAAGCCATGCCCGAGACCGTGTTGGTTTGGCCCATAACAGGAAGCTTAGCCACCATAGAAAGGGCTGGGGTCAGCTGGCGAGCGCCGCCGAATGGCATAAGGACGGTACCTGCGCCAATGGTAGAGTCAAAGCGCTCGGAAAGGCCCTTATTGGATGCAACGTTTAGATCGCGTACCAGCGAGTGGAGTTTCTTGCCAAGGGTTGTGCCTGCCCAGGTACGCTGGTAGGCAAGAGGCTTGGCCAGGCGCACGGTGATTGATTTAGGTGCGCCATTTGAGGCGAGAAATGCACGGCTAATGTTGACAATCTTCTGACCGCGCCAGCGCATGACCAGGCGAGGGTCCTCGGTGACTGTTGCCACAATGGTTGCCTCGAGGTTTTCCTCGCGGGCGTATGCGCAGAACTGCTCGACGTCTTTTGCCTCAAGCGCAACGGCCATGCGCTCCTGAGACTCGGAGATTGCTAGCTCAGTGCCATCAAGGCCGTCGTACTTTTTAGGAACAGCATCCAGGTTGACGTCAAGACCATCGGCAAGCTCTCCAATAGCAACAGAGACGCCGCCTGCGCCAAAGTCGTTGCAGCGCTTGATGAGCTTGCAGGCGTCTTCACGGCGGAAGAGGCGCTGAAGCTTGCGCTCAACAGGGGCGTTACCCTTTTGGACCTCGGCTCCGTCGCGCTCAATAGAGCCAGCGTCGTGAGCCTTGGAAGAACCGGTTGCACCACCAATGCCATCACGACCAGTGCGGCCGCCGAGAAGAACGATGATGTCACCATCTTCTGGGCGCTCGCGGCGGACGTGGCTTTGAGGAGTTGCGCCTACAACAGCACCGATCTCCATGCGCTTTGCAACATAGCCTGGGTGATAGAGCTCAGAAACCTGGCCGGTAGCAAGGCCAATCTGGTTGCCGTAGCTGGAATAACCTGCAGCTGCCGTGCGAACGATGGTGCGCTGGGGAAGCTTTCCAGGAAGGGTCTGAGAAACAGGAACGGTTGGGTCTGCAGCGCCGGTGACACGCATTGCCTGGTAGACGTAGCTGCGGCCAGAAAGAGGGTCGCGAATAGCGCCACCAATGCAGGTAGCTGCGCCACCAAAAGGCTCAATCTCGGTTGGGTGGTTGTGAGTCTCGTTCTTGAAGAGGAAGAGCCAGTCTTCGTCTTTGCCATTAACGTCTACCTTGACCTTTACGGTACAGGCGTTAATTTCTTCTGACTCGTCAAGATTGGTAAGAACGTCCTTCTCGCGAAGGTACTTTGCACCAATAGTTGCCATATCCCAAAGAGAGACGGCACGATCTTCTCGCCCAAGCTCTTTGCGCATGGAGAGGTACTTCTCAAACGCGGCCTTTACCAGGTCATCATCAATCTGCACGCCGGTAATTCCAGTGTTAAAGGTGGTGTGGCGGCAGTGGTCTGACCAGTAGGTATCAATGACGCGAATCTCGGTGATGGTAGGATCGCGCTGCTCATCGGTGAAGTACTGCTGGCAGAAGGTGAGGTCAGCAAGGTCCATAGCAAGGCCGTGAGAAACAATGAACTCCTTGAGGCCATCCTGGTCAAGAGCGTTAAAGCCCTCAAGAACCTCGACGTCTGCAGGCTCTGGGATGGAAATCTTAAGGGTCTCGGGCAACTCAAGGGAAGCCTCGCGTGCCTCAACGGGGTTGATCAGGTAGTTCTTGATGGCGGCAACATCTGCCTCAGTGAGGTTTCCGGTTAGCACGTAAAGGCGAGCAGAGCGCACAAGTGGACGCTCTCCCTGGCTGATGAGCTGCACACACTCAGCTGCAGAGTCTGCGCGCTGGTCAAACTGGCCAGGCAAAAACTCAACAGCAAACGTATGAACAGCCGCACCTTCAGAAGAAAACTCTGGCATGGTACGGCTGGCAAGATCGGACTGTGGCTCTGAAAAAACGGTGGGGATACAGGACTCAAAGAGTTCCTCTGAAATTCCCTCAACATCATAGCGGTTAAGCAGGTCAATGCGTTGTAACTCGGTAATACCAAGAAGGTCTTTCACTTCTTTGAGTAGGGCTTTTGCCTCGCCCTCGAAACCAGATTTTCTTTGGACGTAGACGCGCAGGACCATGGGGCCACCTTTCAATGCAAGCCTTTTACGCTTTTACTGGCTTTATTGTACGTTACTTAGGTGTCCAAATTGGCGGTTGTCGAGAAAAGAAAAATGGGTTGTAACAGAGCGTTAAAAATACAGATTATTTAGTTAAAAGTTTTACGCCAGCACAAAGATAAGCGCGATAAAACAAACGGTTACGCCCAAGGCAATTGCCTCGCGAGCGCCAAAGGTTGGCTGATGCCAACGAGTGCGAGAAGTCCCTGCTACATAGTGTCGAGCGTCAAGTGCCTTGGAAAGGTTGTTAGCATGCCTGAGCGAGCTGGCCAGAAGTGCCACCACAATGGAGAAGGTAGCACGGAGTCTTTTGGGCAGCGAACCTGAAGCAACGTTTCCTGCACGAGCAGTTTGAGCCTCGGAAATGGATACAGCATCGTCCGCAAGCGTTGGAATAAAACGCAACATAAGTGAGAAGATCATGGCAATTTCTTTGCCAGGAAGACCAATCTTAGAAAGTGGCGAGCATGCTGCTTCAAAGGCATTGCCTAGATCCGTTTGAGTTGTGGTAAGCAGGAGTAGTGCGCCAATTAAAATTGCAGCTAAAATGCGTACGGGGTAGAGGAAAGCACTCCATGCTCCCACATCGGTGATGGTAAAGATTGACCAAGAGACAAGCATAGATCCTTCTCGCGTAAGCAACAGATTGAAGAGCGAGAGGAAGATGAGCAACCAGGCAAGTGGGATGATTGACACAAGTACTTGTTTGACAGGGATTTTTGCCAGAGCCAACAGGCAAAGTGCGCCTACTACCAGCAGTGCAAGCTGTGGCGCGTTGCGGATAAAAAATGTTGCAAGCATCAGAAGGAGTGCGGCCAGGCATTTAACGTTGGGATTAAGCCTATGGATGAGCGAGTCCCCGCGATAGTACTGGCCTACAGAAATCTTAAGCGCCATAGCAACCTCCTTGCGAGAGGTTGTCGGCGTGTCCAGCGCCATCAGTCTGCGCGGCGTTGGATGGCGCGTCGCTAGAGTCGTTCGGCAGCGCAGCAAGTAGCGCGTCTATCAGCACAGATAGGGTCAAAGGCTCTCCTAGGTTGATTTCCGTAGCGTGGGACAGACGCTGAGCCCATGCAAGCGCATGAGGAATGCCCAAGCCAAGTTCCTGGAATTCTGCCTCTGAGAAATGAGTAAATGTTTGTTGCGGCGAGCCAGAGAAAACCAGGTTACCCTCATGAAGCACGATAATCTGGTCAGTTTCTGCCGCATCCTCCATCGAGTGTGTGAGCTCAATGACGGTGCAGCCGTCTTCAAGAACGGCGTTGATAATTTTTCTGAGCTCAGAGCAATAGTAAGGATCAAGTCCGCTGGTAGGCTCATCGAGCACAAGTACCTTTGGCTGCATGGCAATAACGCCTGCAAGTGCGCAAAGTCTCTGCTGACCACCAGAAAGCTCAAAAGGGGATGCGTCTGCCTTGTGGGAAAGTCCCACAAGTTCCAGAGCAGCATTCACAGCGCTTATGACGTCACAGGCAGAAAGGCCCAGGTTAGTGGGGCCAAACGCAACGTCTTCTGCAACCGTTTGTGCAAAAAGTTGGCGCTCCGGTCGCTGCATGACGTAGCCAACAATGCCGTGAAGTTTTCTGCGATTTTGCTTCTGTTTAGTGTCCAAACCAGTTACACAGAGGCTGCCGGCGTCAGGCGTATCAAGTGCGCAAATCAAGCGCGCCAGGGTAGACTTGCCGGAACCAGTTGACCCGATAACGGCAACATGCGAGCCTTTTTGCACGTCAACCGAGATGTTTTTGAGCACGGGTTTCTGGTACGAGAACGTCACATCGCGTACAGAAACCTCTGCTGGCTCGGATGCGCTGTCGGTCGTAGCCGCGAAGCCGCGACCCGCGGCCATCGCGTCGCAACTTCTAGCCACGCCACTCTTCTCGCACTGCGCCACGGTGGCGAGAAGCCCCGTCAGCTCGTCGAGTACGCGCTCAGCCGAAGGTGATTTGCACACGATAACTCCGCGGTTGTTGAGGGCGTGCGCTACCTGATAGGCAAACGGCTCTTCAAGATGCAGGCATTCAACCAGCTCATGCCGCTCAAAGAGGGCTTTGGGTGTTCCTTCAAACGCAACGCGACCGTCGTCCAAGGCAATAACGTGATCAGCTGAAACCACTTCGTCCATGAAATGCGTTACATGAACGATAGTCTTTCCAGCTGCACGGAGTTTCTCGACAAGTCCCATAACGTTATTTCTATGAACAACGTCAAGAGCTGCGGAAGGTTCGTCAAGAATCAGGATCTGCGGCTTCATGACCAGCGCACCCGAGATGGCCACGCGCTGCTGCTGGCCGCCCGAGAGCATCTGTGGATTTTCGGAAGCAAACTCAGAGAGAGTTCCAAGCTCAATCTGCTGTTCTACCAGCGGTGTTATCTGATTGTTAGGTACTTTGAGGTTCTCCAGACCAAAGGCAATATCGTCTGCGACCACGCTGCAGATAATCTGATCCTCAGGATTCTGGAAGACCAGGCCGAGCTGCGGACGAACGGTCTTGTACGCCTCAAAGTCAACCTGGCCGTCATTGACAACGGTGGTTCCCAGAAAGGTAACGGTTCCCTCGTCAGGGGCGGAAAGGCCAGAGAGAATTGAGGCAACGGTAGACTTGCCCGAACCGTTTGCGCCAACAATACAGGTACGTTTACCTGCGGGAATAGAGAACGAGACGTGGTCTAAGGCAACCACGCCTTTTGCATGCACAAAGGTCACGTCCGAAAGCGTCGCAGCTACAGGCAGGTCCTGAGTTTGTGCGGTGCTTTCAGACGTGTATAAATCAGAGGAATTGTTGCCCAGGTTACTCACCGTCTTTGATGCTCTCAAAGAGTGAGGTAGCCGAGCGCATGATAACAACAAAAATGATGCTGTTAATAGCAACCTTCACCACGTTAAAGGGGAGAAGCGCGGGGATGATCAGTCCGCTCACTGCTTCTACACTCATGCCGGTGTAGATTGGCGTAACTACAAGGTTGCCAAGAATACAGGCAATAACACTGACTACGCTGCCCACAATGAGGGCAAGTACCAGCTGCTTGATATTCTCGGTGCGGTTATACACAATCAACGAAACAGGCAAAACGTAGCTAAGCGTTGCCAGAATTGCCATGATAGTGCCGTAAATTCCGGACTCCGTGGTGAGGTGCAGAAGGTAGGGAAGCACCGAGACAATCGCGCCCGCGGCAGGGCCAAAAGCTACGCCTGCGAGCAGGGCAAAGACGCCCGATGGATCGTACTTCAAAAATGTCACGCCTGGGATGAGCGGGAACTGAAGCACCATGGTGCTGATTGCAGCAGCTGCACAAAGCATGGCGAGAATAGCAATTCTCTTGGTAGACCAGCCGTTAGAAGATGCAGTTGTTGCGTGGGTTGAGTGGGATGAAGCCATAAAAGTCTCCGTTTCTGACATCCGGACTGTACCGTTGGTCCTGGACTTTAACCAGGTTAACCGCCTTTGCGGGTCGCGGACTTGATGGCTCTTTGAACTGGGTTGTTACAAACCCTGACGTTCGGCCACCTTACCACCAGTAGGTAATTGCAACCATTTCTGAAACATATCGATAAGTACTATAGCAGAGTTAACAGCTGATAACACGTAAAACAGGATGGACATTTATACGATAGAGATGAGAGATAAGCCCAAAATAACCCGATAGAAACCTAAAAACATTTTGCGACATTAGGCGTTTATCTTCCTCGACTCCACGTTTTTCTCGCTTGCGATAAACTATAAAAAGTAACTTACTAAGGAGCGTGTTACATGTCTGAAAGTGGCTATGACTTACAAAGCCTGGCCGGAAAGCTTTGCTCGATTGTTGGAGAAGAGAACGTCCTGGTAAACGAGCCAATGAGCGAGCACACCACTTTTAAAGTGGGTGGACCTGCGGATCTCTATGTCATCCCTGATGATCCCGATGAGGTTAAAGAGATTCTCCATGCAGTTAAAGATGCAGAAGCTCCTTATTTTATTCTTGGCTACGGCTCTGACCTGCTTGTTTCTGATGCGGGATATCGCGGCGTCATCATTGCTATTGCCGATGGTCTCACCGGCGTAAGCATCGACGATACCGAGATGACCTGTCAGGCTGGCGTTGGCCTTAAAGAGGCGTCCGAGATGGCCTGTGAGCTGGACCTTTCTGGACTGGAGTTTGCGTGCGGCATCCCAGGTTCTGTGGGCGGCGCATGCTTCATGAATGCTGGCGCTTACGACGGCTGTATCGCTGACGTGCTCAAATCCGTCCGCGTTCTTCTCGCCGACGGCACCTTTGCTACGCTGGACGCATCCGAGCTTGACCTGGGGTATCGTCACAGCAGAATCGCTGATGAAGGCATGATTGTGCTTTCTGCCACGTTCAATCTTCATCGCGCAGATGGCGAGAAGATCCGTGAAAAGATGGAAGAGTTCACGCGCGCTCGCGAGGAGAAGCAGCCACTTGAGCTGCCTTCCGCTGGTTCAACTTTCAAGCGTCCTGAGGGCCACTTTGTAGGCAAGCTTGTTACCGACGCTGGCCTTAAGGGTTATCGCTTTGGCGGCGCTGGTGTTTCCGATAAGCATGCTGGTTTTGTGGTCAACTACGATAACGCCACTGCCGCTGAGGTTCATGCGGTTATCGAGCACGTTCAGGCCGAGGTCAAACGCCAGTTTGATGTTGAGCTTTACCCAGAGGTAAGGTTCCTCGGGGAGTAGTGAGCCGCGGCTCACACCCATCCGCAACGGATCACTCGCGTCTGCGCGGCGCTGTCGCGTCCGCAACGAATCGCACGCGTCCGCACGGTACTGTCGCGCCCGCAACAAATCCCTACGATAACTCCGCAAGAAAACGGGGAAGTCCGTTGGTGGAAATCGGTTCCTCCATGCCTGCGACAAGAGGACGCAGGTAGGTTAGGGTGGCTTCGGTGACATTGAAGCCGTCCTTGGAAATCATTTCTCGAGGTACAAGCTTTACCTTGTTAGCAACGTCGGCGACAGGGGTCGTGCGAATTTCCGTTGTATAAGGTGAATCTGAAGTTCGGTGAACGCCAACCATAACGCCCGTTTTACCTTGGAGAACAGCCTTAACTCCTGCGGCACCGAGCGCTTCCGCCTCATCCAAGTCAACCTTGCTAGCAGCATGCGAAGCACAGCGTTGCAGCGTATTGAGTTCAATACCGCGAGACTTTACGCCCAGCTGATCCTTGGCTAGCTGCGACAAGTATTGTGCTGTTCCGGATTGAGCTGCAAGGTGTCCAAACGTATCAATTGCAACGGACTTTGCATCAAAAAGGAAACTACCATCCGCGTGGTGGACGCCCTCGCTGACAACTACAATCACGTTGTTTTTCTCGCGAAGTCGCTGTTCAATGGCGGAAAGCAGCGCGTGCTCATCTAGAGGAATCTCGGGCAGAAGGACAAAATCCGGGGCAGTTCCGCAGATATCTTGCGCCAGCGCACCAGCCGCCGTAAGCCAGCCTGCGTCACGACCCATGGCTTCGATAAACGTGACGTTTTTGCTGTTGTAGACGCCGCCGTCGCGGATGAGCTCGGCGGTTACGGACGCAACGAATCGCGCCGCGCTGCCAAAGCCAGGGGTGTGATCGGTGCCCTCGAGGTCGTTGTCGATGGTTTTTGGTACGCCTGCAACGCGAACATGGCTTTCTATCTGGGCAAAGTATCGAGACAGCTTGTCCGTGGTGTCCATGGAATCGTTGCCGCCGACGTAAAGTACGGCGTCTACCTGGTATTTCTTGAGCTGCGCATCAATCTGCTGGTAGATAGGGGAGATGGCTGTGAATTCTGAGTTGTCAGCAAGCTCCGGCAGTTTAAAGCGGCAGCTACCCAGCCAGCTCGATGGCGTTTTTCTTAGGAGCTGAAGGTTTTTCTCGCCAGGATTTGTGGATGCGTGGTTGGACGATCTGGATTCAGATGATGTAAGTTCAAGTGCTTCCACCAGATCAACGACGCCGCCCTCAAGAAATCCCTGGATTCCGTTGCGCATCCCGAGCACTCGGAGACCCTGGGCGTGAGCTGCGTGAACAACACCCGCAAGCGATGCATTGATTGCTGCAGTCGGCCCGCCCGACTGTCCAACCAGGATTGTGCGAATTACGTGCTCTGATGTGGTGTTCATGGCGCCTCGGATTCTTGAGAGTTGACATATCAAGTATAACCGCGGTGGGAAGCTGCGGTGCTGTTATATCGACTGACGGCAAATCCTCAAAAAACTGCAGATAAAACCAGACTCAATAGCCCAAATATATTGTGGAGCAGCTTTGGTTATAGGATTTGAATTTAATCGCGTACGCTCAATTCACTAATATGCATAATTTCTATTTGATATACATAATTATGAATGAAGATATATCAAAGATTTAATCACCCTAAATTTCAGAGTTAAGCAAACACATCTAAGTCAGATAATCTGTAAAAACAAGGATAAAAAACACATCTAATAAAGATATTCTGCATGAGATAAGCGTTTTGCACGAAATGTATACGAGTTTTCAGCAGATTATCTGACATAGGTGTGTTCGGGCGTTTCAAACTAGGCGCAGATGCGCCTACGGGACCCATGCGCCCGCTAAGTTATCGCGTGCGGCGAGAAACCCGCAGTTCACGCAGTCGTTCCCAGACCCGCACTCGCACTCGCACCCGGACCCGCGCCGCACCCGACGTCCGCCGCGTACTGGCAGCTCGTACCGCGCCGCAGCGCCCGCGCGGCACCCGCGCGCACAAAAAAGCCGCATCTCAAATGAGATGCGGCTTCGTAGTTTCTAGCAGCCTAAACGACGTTGCAGCTCGGTCGGGCCGGACGCGCGCCGTCTAGCCCACAACCTGCGAGTTTAGCGAAGGTTGTAGAAAGCGTCCATGCCCAGGTACTCAGCACCCTCAGCGAGGTCATCCTCGATGCGGAGAAGCTGGTTGTACTTAGCAACACGCTCGGTACGAGCAGGTGCACCAGTCTTGATCTGACCAGCGTTGGTTGCAACAACAAGGTCAGCAATGGTGGTGTCCTCGGTCTCACCAGAACGGTGGGAGACAACTGCGGTGTAACCTGCGCGCTTAGCCATCTCGATAGCCTCGAGGGACTCGGTCAGGGTACCAATCTGGTTGACCTTGATAAGGATGGAGTTACCAGCGTGAACCTCAATACCCTTCTTCAGGCGCTGAGTGTTGGTAACAAAGAGGTCGTCGCCGACGAGCTGGATCTTCTTGCCCAGACGCTGGGTAAGGATCTTCCAACCGTCCCAGTCCTCCTCTGCAAGGCCGTCCTCGATGGAGACGATTGGGAACTTCTCAACCATTTCCTCGTAGTAAGCAACCATTTCCTCGGAGGTAAGGGAGCGACCCTCGCCCTTGAGGTCATACTTGCCGGTCTCCTTGTTATAGAACTCAGAAGAAGCTGGGTCCATAGCAAAGCGGAAGTCCTTGCCAAGCTCAAAGCCAGCAGCCTTAACAGCCTCGGCAAGAAGCTCAAGTGGCTCCTCGTTGGACTTAAGGTCTGGAGCAAAGCCGCCCTCGTCACCAACGCCGGTGTTGAGGCCCTGGGACTTCAGAGTGTCCTTGAGGGTGTGGTAAACCTGTGCGCACCAGCGAAGAGCGGTGGTGAAGTCAGGAGCACCAACAGGCATAATCATGAACTCCTGGAAGTCAACGTTGTTGTCAGCGTGGACGCCACCGTTGAGGACGTTCATCATAGGAACAGGAAGAGTGTGAGCATTTGCGCCACCGAGGTAAGCGTAAAGTGGAAGCTCAGCAGAAGCAGCTGCAGCGTGAGCAACAGCAAGAGAAACGCCGAGAATAGCGTTTGCGCCGAGGCGACCCTTGTTTGGAGTGCCGTCAAGCTTGATCATAGCGAGGTCAAGGCCGCGCTGATCCTCTGCGTCCCAACCAATAACGAGGTCACGGATCTCAGTGTTGACGTGCTCGACTGCCTTCAGAACGCCCTTGCCTAGGTAACGGCTCTTGTCGCCGTCGCGAAGCTCTACTGCCTCGAACTCACCGGTAGAAGCGCCGGAAGGAACGATTGCACGACCAAAGGAGCCGTCATCAAGAACAACCTCAACCTCAACGGTTGGATTGCCACGGGAATCGAGGACCTCACGTGCGTGAACATCAAAAATCTGGCTCATAGCTCACCTTTCTTTAGGTTTAACATTTTGCCGATTGCACAGACATAACTAGTATACCCATTCTGTTATGAGGTGTGTATTGTAATTACACATACTATTTGGCTGGGCAGAGATAGTATTTGACCGAGCAGTGATACTATTTGGCTGGGCAGAGACAGTATTTGACCAGGCAGACGCACTGTCTATCTGGCCAAATAGAAAATACCTGCGGAATTATGCAGAATTCTGCGGAATTGTTAGGTAAATATATAAATTATTTCTGCGGATACACAACAACTAGCAGCATCTTGAACTCTTCTGGAGCCTCAAGTGCATGTGGATGACCAAGTGGCATCACAATAGACTGACCAGCTTCAAGGGTGTAAACGTCGTCATCGATGGTGATGTTTGCGCGACCCTCAAGAATGGTGACAAATGCGTCGCCACCCGCGCGGTGGCTTGCAATCTCTTCGCCCGCGCCAAAACCAAAAAGGGTGACGCTAACGGCATCGTTTTGCGCAAGGGTCTTGCTGATGACCTGGCCAGGAAGGCATGCAACCTGGTCTTTAAGGGTTACTACAGTCTTTGCGTCGATGTTCTTCATGACACCAGGAATCAATTCTTCGGACATACTAACCTCCAACGGTAAATGTTATTGATGACTAGCATTTACCCGAACCAGCTGTCTTCAATCAGTAAATTTCCAAAAAATCGCAGGTAGAAATTGCTTTTTTTAAAGCAATTTGCTGAGCAGCGAAGTCATCTTTCCCTGAGAGACCACAATCACGTGATGCATCGCGCGCGACAGCGCGGTATAGAGCCTACGGCGAGAAATTCCGTCTGCTTTATACACTTCCTCTTGTGCATCGGCAACAATGACCTGATCAAACTCAAGACCTTTTGCTAGTGCAAGGTCGAGAAGAACAACGCCCTTCGCGGGGAGGGAATCGTGGCTGGTGAGCACTTTGACGCCGGTGCGTGACTCGACCTGCGCCGCGCCGTTGGCCTGTACTGCACCGTCGACCTGCGCCGCACCGTTGCTCGCAACGCCATCGGTCGCGCCGTCTGCGGTGCCGTTTCCGCTCTCTGCAAAAACCCCTTCCAGCTGTTTGGCCAGCCAGCGAACACGAGACTTCTCGGTACACACAATGGCGGTCAGCCCGTCAAATTCTTGTGCCTGCTCAATAAGGAACTTCATAGTCTGCAGGTACTCGGCACGCTCAGTATCTTTGTTGTCAGCGACCACTTCAAAGAACTCAGGTTTTTTACCGCCGCGTTGAACGGAGCTTGTCTGGCCACGCTCTTCTTCGCTCAAAAGCGAGGTAAACAGTGCAGTAATCTCGGGAGAGGAGCGGTAGCTGGTCAGAAGCTGGCAGGTAGAAACAGCACCCTCGCCGTGTGTTGCGCTAAAGATCTTCTCAATCTGCTCAAACGTTGCGGTGTCTTCCCAAATTGCCTGGTTAGAGTCGCCCAAAAGCAAAAAGTGCGCGCGCGAGAAGTACTTTCCTAGCACCATAAGCTGCGTTTCGGTGTAGTCCTGGACCTCGTCAATCATGACAAACTTGACGTTTTTCTCGCCAGCGCCTGTGATAAGTAGACGCAGGTAAGCGCATTCGGCGCCGCTTAGCGCTGAGGCATTGAGCATGCGCATGCCAATGCGGTCGATGCGGAGCCAAGAAGCGGACTCGATGACCTCGTGCGCAGAGGCAAAACGCCAGTTGAGGAACTCGCGGGTGCGCGCCAGAACTTCTTCCTCGTCGGAAGGGCTGATGGTGCGACCAAAGACCTCAAGCTGCTGCTCAACGTCAAGGGAGAGCATCTCTTCTTGGATTTCGTCGTTGTGGGCCATCTGACCAAGTCTGCGCTCCAGGCGGGTGTGGAGCTCGTCTTTGGCAAGTGCAATGAGACGCGGGCCAACAGGGAATTGCGAGAACTTTGCCACAGAACTAGCCACCTGAGCTGGCTTGATAAGCGTGGTTCCCTCAACAGAAATGGCCTTGAAGTCATCCTCGTAGAGCTCAAGTGTGGCAAGCTGCTCTTCAAGTTTCTTAAGAGAATCGGGGTTGTTGTGAGCGCCCGATGCGTGGTCAGCCAAACCCAAAGCTTTGAGGAAAGAATCCCAGGTAAATACCTGCGGATTGTGCTCGCCCATGCTAGGCAAAACGGTGTTGATGTAGCGACCAAACATCTCGTTGGGAGTGAACAGGTACACCTGATCTGCGGTAAGTGTGGTGCGCTGCTGGTAGAGAAGGTACGCAATACGCTGCAGTAAAACGGACGTTTTGCCCGAGCCTGCAATGCCGTTGACCAGTAGAACGGGCACATCCTCGTGCCTGACAACAACGTTTTGTTCGCGCTGGATAGTTGCGGTGATGGCCTGCAGCTTCTCGGTGTGCTGACGCTTTAGTGCGGCAAGCAGCAGAGAGTCTTCAATGGCAACCGTTGTGTCAAAGTAGAGGTTCAGCTTGTCGCGCGTGATGTCAAACTGTCGTCTAAGTTCCAGCTCAACCGTTCTTTTCTTGCCGTCTACCTGGTACGACGTAGTTCCCATCTCTTGGTTGTAATACGTCTCTGCAACGGGGCTGCGCCAGTCAACAATAAGCGGCGTACGGTCTTTGTCCGTAATGCCCGCCGCACCAATATATACATCGCGAGAAGGACGTCCGGGTCGCATTTTGAGCGTGACCTTAGCAAAGTAAGGCTGCCTCAAGAGGATTTCGACTCGACCGAGTTTCTCGACAGTAAAATCGTGGTATTGGTTGTAGGTATCAATAACGCTGTTGAGCGTCTCAATGGCCGCAAGGGTCTCAATGGTTTCGTCCGCTCCGCCAAAGTCTGGGCGGATTTCTTCACTCATCTGACGAAGGTCTCTAGCTGCATCTTTTTGCGTAGTATTGAGTGTTGTGTCCAAATCCTCACGAATCTCAACAAGCTTTTGATAAACGTGGGAGAGGTGCTCTTGTTCTTGCTGGTGGATTGGATCCATGATGCTCCTAGATAGTTGCGTCTTCGATGCGGTGGCGCAACTCGTCAATGCCCAAGCCAGTCTCGGATGAGGTAATAATAGCCTGTTCAGGGGTGATGTGGAATGCTTTGCGCAGGGCGGCCGCGGCTTGATTTTGCTTGCCGCGTGCAATCTTATCTGCCTTGGTAAACGCAACTACAAAGGGCAGCTCAGCCTCTTGGAGAAAGCTAATCATCTGCAGGTCAAGCTTTTGAGCTTCGTGTCTGATATCAACAAGACTAATAACCAGGTTAAAGCTACGTTCTTGCTCAAAGTAACCACCGATGAGGTCTGCCCAGCGCTGTTTTTCTTGGCGAGAAACTCGTGCAAATCCGTATCCAGGCAAGTCTACAAATTTGACGCCATCAACATCAAAGAAGTTGATATTAGCGGTTTTACCTGGAACGCTTGAAACTCGTGCAAGCTGTTTTCTGCCAATAAGTTTATTTAAGAGGGAAGACTTTCCCACGTTTGAGCGGCCCACAAAAGCCACCTCTGGGGTCTCTGGAGAAGGAAGTTGTGAAATTGCCCCGTATGATGCCTCATATTGTGCGATTTCATACTTAAGACCCATGATGCCTCCCATTGCGCTTCAAAAACGTAAGGTATTATTTTAGCGCAAACTGGGAGGCAGCTAACAATCCATTCATCCGTAGTGGGAAGGTCGGCACGATCCGTAGTGGGGGTGGTGAAATCTGTAGCTGGAGTGGTAAGAATTGCTACAAAGACACTCGAATTCGTTTTTCTACAGGTAGACGAGAAACAAGCAAATCAAACGTCGTATCAGTAATCGGAGTTCTATAGATTTCTTCCCCTATGAGATTTACTACATAAGGCACATGAAGAACATATGAAGTGTGCGGTTTGATGGCAATTCGCGAAGTTGTTATATTTGGCTGGGCAAGCGGCCAAAGGGAATTTTCATTTCCTAAATCGCAAATGTAATAAGTGTTGTTGGCTTGTGGAATTAAAACCGTGCCGAGAAAATCTATTCCTCCTACAGGCTCAGTCTCTTCTCTATCATTTTTAATTTCTATAGTTACATCAATCACACTTGTTTGATTGCCATGGGCATTGGGATACTGTGGTGTAATACCATGTTTTTCCAGGTAACCGTCATACGTGGTTAGGGCAATTTCAGTTATTCGTATTGAATATCCCTTTGTATTCTCGGAGGACGAATAATGAAAATTTCCGTCGAGGGGGACCCATTCTCCCATTTGATAAATCTCTTCAGGGATAGTTAATGCATGGGTATTTACCCACCAAACCCTGTAGCCAAGAGCACAAACCAGTACAAGGCTTATGACAATTGCAAATAATGGTAGTTTGCTTTTTAGTTTCATGATGCACGTCTTTGCACGTCGATTTTCTCGACAATTTTACCGAGCTTCATTTTGTAAATTACATCGCAGACAACCTCTAAGAACTCAGCATCATGACTTGATACGAGAAGTGTTGCGCCTCTATCTCTTTGTTCAACAATGAGCTCTGTGAGCATATGGACACCGTCTTCATCAAGAGCATTTGTTGGCTCATCAAGAATAATTAAATCCGGTTGTTCATAAAATGCCATGGCAATTCCTAAGCGTTGTTTCATGCCAAGGGAGTATTTCCTAACAGGTCTTTTGTCTGTAGGATCAAGTCCTACTTTTTTAATTGCAGCATCAATATCTTGCTCAGACGCAATTTGTTTTATTGACGAGAGAATCTCTAAGTTCTTACGACCGCTATATGAGCTGAGAAGTGCTGGTTTTTCTAGGAGCAGACCAACACTTGGTGGGAAATCTATATCATCCCAGAGCTTTTTGTTTTCAATAGAAACATATCCTTGGGTAGGCTTAATGAGACCACAAATCGCTCGCATAAGCATTGTTTTACCAGAGCCGTTTTGGCCCTCGAGACCAATTATCCCTCTCTTTTCCAGGGATAATGTGACATCCTTGAGAACAGTATCGTTTCCGATTTCTTTTGTTAGATGCTCAACTGAAATGTACGACATGTTTACTCACCGCCAAACTGATCAATGTTCTTGAAGTGTGAAAGAGACAGATAAAGAAAAATACCTAGTGAGCCAATACAAAAAGCTAACGAGCAGAGCGGATTGACTCCAGCGCAGAGGTTACCTTCAACAATCTCCCTGCTAGCCGAATCAATATAGAGAGAACTTCGAGAAAACATCATGTAGTTGCCAATAAGGATGGGATGTAATTTGAAAATCGAAGAGACTATCCAGGAAATTATTAAAAAGAGAGGAGGCCACTCTTTAATAAATAATCCTGCTGAACATTGAAGTGTTATAAGAGATAGTGAGGAAATGAACAAAGATCCCATCAATGGGACAATACTTACCGTATTTGCGGGTAATGTCGAAGCGTCAAAACCTTCGAGAATTTCTAAACTTATTGTTGTTGATGATAAAATTTCTCCACCGTGTAGCAGTGTAAATAAGAGGATTACAACTCCCGCTATGATCCAATAAAGCCCGGTTGCTGTTACACAACTTACTGTTAGAAGAATCGGATAGAAGCTCTTTGAGGAAGACATAACAAGATACATATCTTTTCTTAGTGACCTGGAGACTGCCAGAAAACACATTAGATGGGGAAGTAAAACAAGTATTAACCAGGCAAAAGGAATTTTAATTTTTGGCAGAGCAGCATTTGAAGAAATGCTTTGCGATATCTGTGGCATTCCAGCAAATAGACTTGATACGTTATCTGCAAATGTTGGATTACTTGTTGCTGAGCGATTGAACACTACAAGAGACGTAACAACGATAAGTACCATTAAGATGGTACAGATACAAAATGGACCACGTAATGAATAGATAAAAGGACCAAATGGAATTACTTTAGAGTTTCTCATAATGACCGCCAAACTCTACATTTTTAGTTCCAATGAGGCCAAAAATATTTAAGCAAATGATTCCAACAAGAAAATATAAAGTTGTATATACAAGGCTAAATCCTTCTGGATTAAAAGGAAGAAGTCTCGAAAAAGTCATTAATGTAGAGGGGAATGGAAGTTCAGGAAAAAACTCACCTAAAACCAGTAGTGCTACGCTTAGTAATACAGCTAGTGAATTGTGAGTATAGAGTTTTATTACTTTGTAAATAGAGCAAAAGAGCAAGAGACCAAGATAGTAAATCCCAAGAAGAATCAATACTTCTGGGGCTGTGAGCGAAAAATTTGTAGCAACTTGAACGGTATGGTTAATGAAGATATTTACATTTAGTGTAGCAATAGTAAGGCTGTTGCCTGTACAAATGAGTAAAACAACGTATGTCATTATATAGACGGCAATTAAAACGAGACAAGATGCGATTATATTTATATAGCTATAAATCCAATATCTAGTTTTCTTTTCAAACCTCATCATGCGTTGAATAGAAAAATGTTCATTTGTGTCTGAACTAGAAATAACGATTATGAGAAGAAAAGAGATACAGAGCGCAGTCCACTCTATAGATAACGTGTGGGCAGATCCGAAAAATGTTGCGATAATCAAATCACCTAAAGAAAATGAATATTCTCCTTGTGTAATTAAGCCGAATTGTGCAAAAGAAGAAATAAACGCAGTACAAGATAACAACATCGCAAAAAGCGCTGCTAGAAGATTTTTATGCATATCAAAAAGCTGAGTGAAGTTCCTTGAAATTTGATGTTTCATAGCAAATCATTCCAACAAGTCTTTTTATAAGAAATGAAGATTACTAGTAATAGCAAAACAAAACAGAAGCAATAAAATCCAAGTTTTGTTGGAGCATATTCGGAACTTATTAATTGAAAGAAATTCAACTTAATAAATGCATTTTGTCCTACTTCTCTTAATTGAGCAGAGGAAAGAATCGCTGAAAATTGTGAACCTAAGAACGCTAATAGGTGAAGTAGAAAATAAGAAACAAAAATTGCTTGGAATGTGGTCTTGGTTAAACTTGCAAAAAGAGAAACGGTGCAGGAAAATAGCCCTCCAATCATGAAGGTTAATACGGATAAGGCGATGACATAAGCAAGAGGAGAGTTATAAAAGAGTCCTGAGAACAGAGAGCTCATAGGGACTGCGGTATATATCTCATCGTAAATTTTTGGTGTGGACAACGGTAAGAAACAGATTGCAGCTAAAAAATTTAGGACAAGAGGCAGAGCAGAGCAAATACCTCCAGAAATAAAGCTTACATATAGTTTTATCCTAATAACACTAGCTTTTCTAATTCTAAGACATTGCTGTTCCAGCACCCCTTCTTTTGAATCGTTACTTAGAATCCAAGCAGCTGGAATGGTTGCCAAGAGTGGCCATAAGAGATAGTACAGTCCACTGTAAAAATCTCCAATTCGTGTGGGAATCCAAGCAGTGTAAGCAGAAATGACAGAAAGCAAAGTGTTATAGGAAAGATGATCTCCCTGTTGAAGAGTTGCCTCTAAGGTATTTAATTCAATTTGTATTTCAATCCAAGCAGCAAGTAGTGCAATACAGATGCCAATTGCAACACATATCCAAAATAATGGGTTATAGGTAAGCTGTCGCTTAAATTCAGACTTGAACAATGAATTCATAGCAAACACCTACTTATCACTTTTTAATGCAGACTGTATATCAACTAACTTTGCGTTTGAATAAATTCCTCCCATATCTGCCAGGTGAATAGAAGTAATATCTCTCATCTCTTCTGGAGATAGTACAAAGGCAAGTTTGACGTCACATTCATCTCCTGCATTAATCCAAAAATATCCTTTTTCTTTTTCCACTTCCGAACTGCTAATTCGGGCATTTTCAGGTGTGATTTGGGACATGAAAATATCGTGTCCTTCGGCATTAATTGAGTAGCTAGAAAGTAATATAGAGCTCATCCCGTTTGGGGTGCGTTTTTGAACAGCATCTATGTTTTTAAAATGAAGCGTATAGACTAGATACAAGCTATTTGCATTTTCCGGTGCTGACGAATGGTTAAGTGCTTCAGAGGTAAATCCTGCTTCGTCTATAGAATGATAAAGGGTTACGTCTGTTACCGTTACCTCTATTGTACCAATCCATGGTAAATAAGCCCCAAAAGGAGTCTCAGCTGGATTACCTCCTTCTTGATCAAGTCCAGTTAGTTGTACAGTATCGCCAATTTTATAAGTTTCCGAGGCCTCATTTTGTCTTTGCGCCACTTGCTGCGCAAAAAGTTCTTGCTGCGCCTGTTTTTGGGCAAGATCGTAAAAATAAAGTACGCCGGCAATGACGATACAAGTAATCAACAATCCCAAAGCACAAGCTCCTTTCGGGAGCTTGTGCTTTTTCAAGTTAAAGTTTCTAAAATCATGAGATACCATAGCAAATCCTAATTAACTTCGGTAAATCCACCACGTGAATCGGGGCTCCATGCTCCACTTACAACGCCGTTTCCGTCATTGCCCCAAGCTGTCATTCTGGCGTAGCGCATACCGGCTTCATAAACATAGTTGTGGATATTAAAGTGACCTTTGTGACTAATAGTTGCGTGGTCATTCCTCGTTTTATTTACATATCCGCTCCACAGACTATAGGAACCATCAATGTAAAAACGAACGCTACTGGGATCAATGCGATCAACTCTAATATAACTCATTGAGTTAGTATCCTTTGTGCGACCTCGTGTTCCTTGAGTGTTGCTTCCGGAAAAAGTGTAATAATAAGCTGTATCATCGGAGCTAGCATAAGCAACATTTTGGACTGCTAAAATACAAAGAAAAATAGATAAGACTGTAAATAGCTTTAAAACCTTTGGGCGATTCATAAACGCCTCCTTAGTATTTAAGTTTGACTAATCTCATGATTAGACCTTAACTTGTCTTCATCATAAGTCTTGAAATGTAAGGTAGTATATTAATTCGGTGAACGGTATATTTTTATCGGTTAAAGTAATTACGTTATTTTTGAAATTTGTTTAATAAAACTAAATTTCTATATATGTATAGATGATTGATGTGGATGTATCTAATTAAAATATGAATTAACTCGTATTATTGAATTGAGCATCCATGTTGAATGATAGTTGTAAACCCTACACCCACGTAACCGCCTGGCAGCAGCGCTTGAGCGCGTCGATGTAGAGCTCACCAAAGGGCGAGAGGCTCTTCTCGTCGTGTGTAACGTAGCCAACTTCCATGTAGTCATCAACAGCCAAAGGAACTGCAACAATGTTTGGGCCGTTGAGCTCCTCATTAATAAGGCCGGTACTGATGGTGTAGCCGTTCAGACCAATAATCAGGTTGAAGATGGTAGCGCGGTCTCGGACCATGATGTCCTTATCGCGATCAAGTGTTGCCAGAAGCTCCTCGGAGAAATAGAACGCGTTGTGCTCGCCCTGCTCGTACGAAAGGCGAGGGTAGGGAGCAAGATCGTTGAGCGTCACCGACGAGCGCTTTGCCAGCGGATTATCTTTTCCCACAAAGACGCTTGGCTTGCATTTAAACAATGGCGAGAAAACCAAGCCCTGGTCCTGCAACGTTTTTCTAATAACACGTTCGTTGAACGAGTTGAGGTAGAGGACGCCTACCTCACTTCTTAGCTTGGAGACGTCTTCAATAATCTCGTATGTTTGCGTCTCTCTGATACGGAAATCGTACTTTGAGCCGCCGTGCTCTTTAATCAGGTTGACAAAGGCCTCAACGGCAAAGGAATAGTGCTGGCAAGAAACGCAGAAGCGCTGTTTGGTGGGAGCGGTGCCCAGATAGCGCTCTTCAATAAGGTCCGTCTGCATGACAACTTGCCTGGCGTAACTCAAAAACTCCTCGCCATCTGCGGTAGGCTCAACGCCTTTGCTGGTCCTGTTAAAGAGGGAGATTCCCAGTTCAGCTTCAAGCTCTTTAACTGCGCTACTTAGGGTAGGCTGCGAGATAAAGAGCTGTTTAGCTGCGGCGTTAATGGTGCCTGCCTTAGCAATGGCAAGAACGTATTTAAGTTGAGTTAGAGTCATAAGTCAGGTTTCTACGCAGAGGTTTTTCTCGCCTTATTTAACGCCGTACTGCTGGTAGTAGGCATCAATGGAGCTCTTTAAGGTGTCGTCGATAATAACTTTGCCGTCAACTTTGTTGTTGTAGAGGGCCTCGGTAACCTCGTCCATAGAGACAATAGCTGCAGTTGGCATGCCCCAGCGCTCAGAGACTTCCTGAAGTGCGGCAACCTTTCCGCCCTTGCCAACCTCCATGCGGTTGAGCGAGACAATCAGACCAACTACCTTGATATTTGCAATAGAGGTAATCAGAGGATAGGTCTCTTCAATAGACTTGCCAGAAGTGGTGACGTCTTCAACCATAACTACTTTCAGGCCGTCTTTGAGTTCTGCTCCTAAAAGCATGCCCGCATCAGCACCGTGATCTTTTGCTTCTTTTCTATTGGAGCAGTACTGAACCTGTTTGCCATAGAGCTCATTGATTCCCATTGCAGTGATTACAGAAAGGGGAATGCCCTTGTAAGCGGGACCAAAAACCACGTCAAAATCCAGGCCAAAGTTGTCGTGAATGGCGCGAGCATAATAAAGTCCCAGCTTGTGGAGCTGCTCGCCAGTGACATAGGCGCCGGCATTCATGAAGAAAGGAGATTTGCGACCACTCTTGAGCGTAAAATCGCCAAATTTAAGTACGTTGCTCTGGACCATAAACTCAATAAATTCGCGCTTGTAGTCTTCCATGGCTTCTCCTTTAGCAGGCCTTTTAACGTGGCAGCACTTTGTAGGTAAGTTCTACTGCACTAGTTTAGCCGAATTACGGATAGGTGTTTTATGGCGCGGTGTTTTATGGCGTGCCGGCTTGGCTGTGTGAGATTAGCGTAAATACCGCCAGATATATCTCGCCTTTAAAACAGGCGAGAAGCACACGTTGGAAAGCTTGAATGAAATTCTTTCAGAAGATGATAAAATCAAAATCGGTTACAAGTCTAAAATGAGCTTAGAAGAAGCTAAAAAGAGGTATCCTGATTGGTATCAGCGCCGAATTGTTGAGGGGCAAAAGAAACCGAGTGAAGATTTTGTCTTTCATCGACATCGTGGAATTTATGATAACTGGAAACAAAAGATTATCAGCGGTGCAGTTGTCGGAAAGCGTTACTATTGCCTTGAAAATCTTTGCTCGTTAGCGGTTCAATGTTGTATCAGTCCTGAAGAGTTGGAAAAGGATTGTAAAATGATTATGGAACATTTTGAGACCCTTACAAATGACGATAAGAACCATTTTACGCTATCTGACGTTATTTCAGCTCTTGCAACTTACTACCGTAATGATACAAACGCATTTACACGCAAAATTGAGTATATCAGCGAGCGCACAGGCATTCCGCTTCAAAGAGCCAAGCGAAACGGAAATACAAGGGCGGAACACGTTGAAATCATGAATTTCACAAGGCAATTAAAAGGGCGTAGAGATAGCAAATATCTAGGCGGTAGACCTGATAAGAAAGCAATCGTCCAAGAATGGCGCAAAAAGAAACCTTGGGGAAAGAAAACCGATTGTCAAAGAGACACAGGTTTATCACGTCCAACAATTTCAAAATATTGGAATGTTGAAACAGACGAGTAAAAACTACTCAAATCGATTTTAAGCCCTGAAACGTGTGTAGATAAGGGGTACATGGATTTTATCATTAAAATCATGAGTATTGTCCGAGAGTGATTGGTCTTGCGTATGGTTAACCCTAAAGTTATGGAAATAAGACTTAGAAGCAAACTTAAGAGTGTGTTGATAGTGCATTA
>CALKTD010000019.1 GCA_937997345.1 uncultured Atopobium sp.
TCTGTGTATAAGCTGAACGGTCAAAGAACCTACCGCTTTCATCATCGTCGATATAGTGGCGAATATTCATCAGCTTATGCTGTCTTGCATATCGCTCTAAAAATGCCTTTTGATTTACGATACTGTTGCTTTCGCCACCGTCCCTGTCCTCATCACCAACTGAAAGGCGGGAGTATAGTGCTGTGATTTTATTTTTGTATTCTATCATGGCGTTATCCTCCTTTTTTGTGTCTATATATCACTCCTTTACAGTTAATATTATGCAACCCAGTATGCTTAGCCTCTCTCGCTGAAGTTTTCTAACGCTGACACCGTTGACGGCAAGTCTGTTGACGTTTATGTCATCATTAACTTGCTGGACCTTACCCTTAAGAACGCCAATGCAGATTACAACAGCCCTAATAAGACTGACGTTGCATTTTTGACCGTTGATGAGAACTGGGGAACTAAGTCCTTCCAGATTATGGACTACATTGACGTGAATCACCCTAGCTACACTGCTGATATGTTCAGGTCCTATGCAATCAACGCAAACGTAACTGTAGAGCTTAAGTACACCGGTGGCACCCCCTTGTGACCTTAAGCTTGTTATGCAGCCAAGCGATATTGACGCTGTTGGTGATACTGGCGCAAACGAGACCTTCTCGCTTATTAACGCCAATAGCACCATCGATAGCATTGTTATGAACAACAGGAACATTCTTACTGAGACCACAAGTGGTAATAAGATTACGTGGAATCCTGTTCGTGGAACCTCTGGTTCTGATGAGGAGAAGAACCTTGCTGGCTTTGCTGTTAAGTCCAAGTCAAACAGCATGACGTTTGAGTCCACCAGCGCGGCTACCAGCGGCAGCCTCTTTGGCGTATACACTGAGGCAATTACTCCAGCTCCAGTAAAGGCAGTTGATCCAGAGCAGGCTCCTGCTAAGGCCGGAGAAATCATTACCTATACCGGCACCTTTACGCTGCCAAGGCAGGGCATTGATACCATCGGCAAGATTAAGTCGATGAGCATGGTTGACACCTTTGACAAGCGCCTTGATTTCCAGAGCCTTACCGTAAGCTTTGACGGCCAGACCCTAACCGAGGGCACTGACTATACCGTTGCTGTTGACGGTCAGAAGGTTACGGTCAACATCAAGGACCACCTGCTCACCAAGGCAAATGGCGGCAAGAAGTTTGTTATTACCTATAAAACTGTTACAAACAGTAAGGTAGAGACAGACGGCTCCAACATTGATAACGAGCTTACACAGGTTGTCGACGGAAACGTCGCTCACTCCAACAAGGTAACCACTGAGCTTCTGTACGAGAAGACCCACGAGTTTGTAAGCGGCACTTCTAACAGAGAGCTTCCTCAGGAGGTCCTGGACAATCAGGGCAACTCTATCGACGGCAACAAGGTAACTGCTGGTTAGATACTTACTTACTCCGTTACCTACACCAATACCACCAACACTGCTCGTGATGTAACCATCACCGATGTCATCCCAGAGTACACAACCTACGTTGATGGCTCCGCTGATAATGGCGGCACCTACGACCCAGCTACGCGCGCCGTAACCTGGACACAGAACGTTGCTTCGGGCGACACGCTCACCGTTACCTTCCAGGTCAAGGTCAACAAGGGCGAGAAGGACGTCACGGTTGTTAATGCCGTTTACGTCAGCGATGGTCTTATCGACACAGATACCAACACCACCAACTCTGTTGTCCCTAAGCCTCGCAAGTCTCGCATCCCTTATATCGGCGACGATGCTCTGCAGAACACGCTGATGTTTGCTATTGCAGGCGGCGCAGCAGTTCTCTTTGCGCTGGGTACACTCAAGCTTCACGCAGCTAGAAACTAAGCTGTAGTTCGGCGGACACGCTCGCAGGTATGGTGCATGGAATCCGCAGATTTAACGCATAGTAACTTCAAGCTGCTCTCATCTTGAGGGCGGCTTTTTGTATGGATGTGCGCGCAAACGCGTTCGCGCGTGCAAGTTCGGGCGCGCAGAAAGCGGCACTCGGAGCGCAAAGAATGCACTTCATACGTCAGTTAGTGCATTTGGGCAATATGAGACCATAGATAAGAACTGCAACAGTTACTCTAAAGATGCCTTAAGGCAAGGATGCAAGCGGGTCACAGTCCTGCTGCAGTAAGAAAACGAGACATTTGGTCAAGTAAGTTGTTTGGATGTGCCATGGAAATTCGAGTGGTTGAAGAAAAAGGTCGCGCGCAAATCGAGGTAACCATTTTGAGTGGACCTGATGACCCGCGTGTTTCTGGAATTGTCCGCCAGCTCCAGATGGTTGATGGAAAGATGGCCGGATACGTTCCCGGAACCATCAACAGGCGCGTCGTTCTTCTCGCGGATGTCGCATGGATCCAGACGGACGGCAACGTGACGCTAATTCACCTGGTAGACGGGGAGACGCTGGAAAGTTCTAGCCGCTTGACCGAGCTTGAGGATGCTCTCAAAGACACGGCATTTGTGCGTACTTCTCGACAGGAACTGGTCAACTTGGATCAGGTTACAGGCATCAAACCCGCAGGTTCCGGCCGCATGTTGTTGTCTCTTGGCGAGAAAACCCTTGTTGCTTCAAGAAAGTACGCCGCCGAAATCAAGCGATGCATCGGAATAGTGTAAGGGTTAGAGGTTTTTTCTCGCGCAGCGCAGATCTAAGTGCCGAACCCTACCCGGACGCCACTCGAACACCACCCGGACACCACTAAAAAACTGCACGTTAACAGTAGTTTTATCCCAGAGAAGGGAACATCATGGAACGCAACGAATCACAAAACTGGCAAGAAATTGAGCGAGAGGCTCAGCAAGAATTTGATGAGGGGCTCAATAAAACAGCAGGTCAGATTATGTGTAAGGGCATTTCGCATGGAGCTATATGGTTTACCGGCGTCTCACTTGTGTATGGCATCATTGCGCTGGCAATCAATTTTGGTGACAGGCAGAATAACATCACGCTTCTTACGCTGATCGCCGCCGGCACTTTTTCGGGCATTTACCAGCAGATTTGGTTCAACTATCAGCCTCTGATTACCAGGCTTAGCTACCTTCAAAGGTTCCTTGGCTTCAACGTTTGCCTGTTCCCAACGCTTGTTGCGACGGCACTCATTGGAGGATGGGTTCCTAATATCGCGCAGGCTTGGATGTCGTTTACCGCACTGTACCTGGTTATTCTTCTGGTAACCACCCTGTTTTTTAATGCCATGTTCAAGAAAGAAGAGCAGAAATATAAGGCTGCTTTCGAGAAGTACCAGGCGTCTCGCCGCGCGTAAAGTTTCAACCGATTCTGTACCATCCGGCGCGCGCCTGATTTCTGCAAAGAATCTGTAACTTTTGCCTGAAAACATCAAAGAAA
>CALKTD010000020.1 GCA_937997345.1 uncultured Atopobium sp.
TTGCACGACCAGCTGTTTGGGTAATTATTGTGGGTCTTATTATTTTCCCTATAGTTTTTGTTGTACTTGTTTCTTATTTGGCGGGATAAGGATATAAGGGTTATTTATAAGGGTTCTGTTAGTGTGGATGAGACTTCATTTTCAACAACGACAGCTTGTGAGTTATTTAATGGAACTAAATTGATCTTCTCGCCATAAACTTTGATTGTTTGAGCAGTTGTTTCAACAAAAGGAAACTCGCCATTATGAGGGAGGACATAATAGTCTACAAGTCCCATACCTGAGTAGTTTGTGAGCTCTGTAGCAACCGTCTTGTCGTCCATGATTTGATTGTACGAGATATCTGGGCAAGCAATTATCGCTCCTGCAGATTCACCAATATAGAGCATGCCATCTTGGACCTTTTGGTTGACAAGGTCGAGAAGACCGTTTCTTTTTAGTTCTTGTAAAAGATAGAAGGTATTTCCACCGGATATGCATAGGCATCTGGAGTTTTTGATGGCTTGCACACTCTTGTTATGTGGAGTTGTTGCAACATCAAGGATGGTTACGTCATAGCCATTTTCTTTTAGTACTGCTATTCCCTCGTTAACATAGTCTCGGTATTCTTCTACATTAGCGGCTGTAGGAATAAATAAGATTTCCTGTACATCATTTTGGGTGAGGAAGTTCTGAACAAGTTCTTTTGCACCTGCTAAGTAGGACGTAAGAAAGAGTTTCATTGCACTCCTTTGTCATATATTACGTGAGTAAGATTCTTCGATAAAAAGTAGCCAATTAGATAGTATCATCAAAATTGGCTATGACAGTTGGTTTGGAAAGGCGGCGTTATGAAAGCTCTCCTTGTTGTTGATGTACAAACTGATGTTATGAGATTTCGCGATACCAAAGGACTTATTGAGGCATGTAATGACAGGATTAGTCATTATGCACCAGAAAAGGTTATGTATGTTGTGCATAAGATGCCATGGGAGCGTGCTTCAAAAAAGAAAAAGTTTGGTTCTGGACTCTTAGTTGTTTCGGATCGTGTATTTGATAAACGAGTAGGTAATGCTTTTTCAAATTCTCAACTATTACAGACTCTTAAAGATGAGCAGGTTGATGAAGTTGAGATTATTGGCATTGATGGTAATCATTGTGTTAAGGAAACTGCGTTTGGTGCTTTAGAGAATGGTTTTAAAGCAACAGTTAATGAGCATGCGGTTGCGTCTATGAATAAACAAGAGTTTGAAAGCACAAAACAACAATTGTGTGATGCAGGAGTAGCTGTTATCTCTGAGTAAATTTTGTAATTTAACTGTTGACATGGGCGTTTATCAAAGATTAAGGAAAAAATTTGAAAGCGGCAATAGTGTATTATTCCAAGCATCATGGCAATACAAAGAAGCTACTTGATGCAATAGCACAAGAATATGATGTAGAGCTTATTGATGTGTTAAACACTAAGGCGTTTGATTTATCTGAGTATCAGGTAATAGGTTTTGCATCAGGTATTTATTACGGAAATATGCATAAATTGGTTCTTCAGTGTGCTAAGAAAAATCTTCCTTTAAACAAGAAAGTATTTTTTATCTATACCTGCGGAAACATAAATAAAAAATATATGAATGCTATTAAGAGCATTGTACAAGAAAAGCATGCAGAAATTTTAGGAGAGTATGAATGCTTTGGCTTTGATACTTTTGGTCCTTTTAAGTTATTAGGTGGAATAAAAAAAGGCCATCCAACGGTAGAGGAAATAAACAGAGTGGTAGAGTTCTATACGAGAATTGTAAATGAGTAGGGATGTGTATACGCAGGAATACACACGTATAGTTTTTCGTTTAACTACCGTTTGCCGCAAATTTATATAAGGTAAAACTCTGGGCAGATATTCTCATATAAGATGTGTACAAGCTGAATAGATTCCGAATAAACGTAGGTTCGGAGGAGTCATGTTTTATCTTGATCGCAAGCTCCAACAACAAGAGTCTGACACATCATCTGCTTCTGATAGCACAACGGATGTTATTTCTCGTATAGGAGTAATAACCCCTACTGAAGATGAAGAAGATGCAGAGGCACGTGAGGCATATGAAAGTCTTATGCGCCATCGCAAGATTCGTCGTAGAAAAAAATTTATAAAGGTGGGCATTGTACTAGGTATTATTGTGTTACTTGCAATACTAGTAATACTGCGTTTGATGCAAAATAATAATCAAGCTGAGGCTCCCGTTACAAGCACCACATTTATTACGCGTGGAGAATTCATTGACTCCGTATCTGCTTCAGGTTCCATTAAGCCTATTTCTTCGACGGTGGTGACTCCTGAGGTCAATGGAATCATACAGGATGTGCAGGTTACAGAAGGTTCAACGGTTAAAAAGGGCGATAAACTTTTTACCGTTAAAAATGATGAGCTTGATAAGGCGGTGCGCAAAGCTGCACAGCAAGTAAAAGCAGCCGAAAATGAGGTCAGCAAGGCTCGTTCTGCTCTAGTCTCTGCACGCAACGGTGTCTCCGAGGTAGGCGAGAACGGTCAGGAGGCAAATGCTGCGTCCGGTGCGGCGGCTGTTGAAGCGGCTGAAGCAAATCTTGAGAGTGCTCAGATTGCGCTTGAGGAGGCTCGTTCTGCCTATAACGACGCAGTTGACCAGGCAGATAAACGTGTAGTCACCGCGCCCTGTGATGGCACGGTTGTTGTGATGAACGCGGTAAACGGTGCTTCTGTTGGTTCGTCTGCGCCAGGCTCTGGTAACAACGGTCCTCTGATTACTATTGCAGATCTTTCCCAGATGAAGGTAAACGTTCAGATTAACGAGGTAGATATTTCTCGTATTGCTGTTGACCAGAAGGCGCAGGTTACTTTCACTGCCTTGAGGGACCTGTATTGCGATGCGGTTGTTACTCATGTTTCTGCTGTTTCATCTAGCGGAGCCGACGCTAGTACAAACTATGATAGTCCTGGTCGCTCTATTGTTTCCTATACCGTTGATCTTCTCATTAGTAGTCCTGATGCGTCCATCAAGCCAGGCATGACTGCCAACGTGGACATCATGATTCAGCACATGGACAACGTTTTGACTGTTCCTCTTGTCGCCGTCATGGACGACGGTGATGGCAGTTACGTTAACGTTGTTGCTTCTCGTGACGAGAAAGGCCATCTACAGGTTAAGCGCGTACCAGTAACCGTTAAAGCACAAAGCTCCACGACGGCCGTTATTGAGGGCGTCGGCATCGAGGACGGTACTGAGGTAATGATTGGCGGCGGCAGCGGTTCGTCTCACGATGCGGATATGGACGCTCCAGAAGGTGCAACAGCTGGCTCGACAGGCTCTAAAGACTCTAAGTAGGCAACACATATGTCCAAAGTAATTGAGGTACATAAGCTGCATCGCATTTATGAGACAGCTGCGGGTTTGACGCACGCTCTACGAGGTGTTTCGCTAACTGTGGAGAAGGGCGAGTTTCTCTGCATTATGGGCCCATCTGGCTCGGGCAAATCAACCCTGATGAACATCTTAGGCTGCCTAGATACACCTACTGCTGGCTCGTACAAGTTAGAAGGACTTGAGGTTGCGGATCTTTCTGATGATGATCTAGCAGAGATTCGTGCCACACGTCTGGGCTTTGTCTTCCAGTCGTTTAACCTACTGCCGCGTACTACGGTGCTGCGAAACGTTACGCTGCCACTCATCTACTCAGACATTCCTGCAAAAGAGCGGGAGCTGCGTGCTTGGAAGGCACTACGTTCCGTTGGTCTGCCCGAGGAATACTACGAGCATAAGTCTAATGAGCTTTCCGGTGGTCAGGTGCAGCGTGTTGCAATTGCTCGTGCGCTTGTTAACGACCCGGCGGTTATTTTTGCCGATGAACCAACGGGCAATCTTGATTCTGCGACAAGTGAGATGGTTCTTAACACGTTCAAATCTATGCAGGAACGCGGCAAGACAATCGTGCTAATTACCCACGACCCTGAGACTGCTCTGTGGGCTGATCGAGTGGTGCATATTCGTGATGGTCGCTTGCTTACTGACGAGCAGGAAAAAGAGTTTGTGAAGCATCACACTGCACAGACCTCAACGGGTGTGCAGACTGCAGTAGACGTACAGACCGCGACAGGAGGCGCCACGCTATGAGACTGATGGATCTGTTGCGAGAAACTCTGTCTGCTCTCAACGCTAACCGCGGCCGCAGCCTCCTGACGGTGCTGGGTATTGTTATTGGCATCAGCGCGGTTATTACTATGACGGCATTAATTGATGGCATCAAGTATTCGCTGGTTAGCTCATTGGGTCTCAACCAGTCACGTATGGTCATGATTTACGCGTGGCCAGATCGCGAGGTTACACAACAAGACCTCGAAATGTTGCAGCTCAGCGTACCTGGTTACGAGCTTGTCACCGGCATTGACTCTACAATGGCTCGCATCAGCTCAGCCGAGAAGCAGTTTGACGCTCGAATCATCGGTTGCACACCTGACTACTTTACTGCCATGGGCCTCAAGGCATCTGTGGGCTCACTTTTCACAAAGTCCGATGTAGATGACAAGTCAAGAAACGTTCTTCTTGACAAAAAGTCTGCCGAGAAACTCTTTGGTAGTGCAGATGCATCTATCGGACAGGTTGTGCGTATTGATAATGACAGTTACACCATTGTTGGCGTGACAAATGGTGGTCCAAATGCTGGTGGTCAAGGAGAAACGCTGCTGGCTTATATGCCGTACTCCACGTATTCCGTGCGTCTTACAGGTACTAAAACTATCAGTCAAGTCTTTGGGTACGCTCGCGAAAATGTTGATATGAAGGCGCTTGCGGATAAAACAAAGTCCTGGTTACTGGATTGGTTTAACATTCCTTCTGCGCAAGCTGAAGATCGCGTGACGGTTATGACGCTCTCGTCCATCATTGAACAGATGAACGCCACGTTGATGTCATTCCAGATTCTGGTTACCGCTACGGCAAGTATTTCGCTTTTGGTTGGTGGTATTGGCATTATGAATATGATGCTCACTAACGTGACAGAGCGCATTAGAGAGATTGGTCTGCGTAAAGCTTTGGGAGCTCGCGCGTCCGACATTACCAAGCAGTTCTTGTGCGAGTCCATTTTGATTTGCATTATGGGCGGCGTGATTGGCATTGCCTTGGGTTACGCTGGAGCGTGGGGATTGGCTGGCTCATTTAGTAGCATGATCACACTTGAGACGGGTATTACGCCCATCATCACTCCGAACATTGTGATGATTACCTCGGGAATCTGCATTGGCATTGGACTCATCTTTGGCTACTGGCCTGCTCGTCGAGCCTCAAAGCTCAATCCTGTTGAGTCGCTTCGCTACCAGTAAAAGGGATGCTGTCTGTTGACGGCTAGCTATCAGTAAACGATGTGCTGCTAGTAGGGTTTCTCGCCACGCGAGAAACCCTTTGGAGTGCGATGGATTGTGCAGGCTATAGCAGATTATCTGGAGGCAGAAGCTCGATTTCCCATGAGGTTTCTAGATAACAATTGACGTCTATGTCTGATGGATCAAACTCAGGAGTTTGGTTTCTATGGAGAGATTTATCAAATGCACTACAAGCGCAGGCCGAATATGTTAAATCTCCTCTTTCGAAGTTATAGTCTACATGCTTAAGTCCAACTATCTTTGCTCCTGCAGTCTTAGCGAGAAGATTTGCTTTTTGACGACAGGCAACCATAGCTTCTACAGATAAGTTGTCTTTAACGACATTATCATGTTCTATCGAAAATTCAACTGAGAAAGTCACTTCATTGCCACACGAACTGAGTGCTTTCCAGATTTTGTCAACAAAATCTTTTTTGAGTTTTTCTTTGATGGATAAGTTGGCGCGGAAAATATATCCCGTAGTTTTTTTCTCGGCGACATAATAGTCGCCCTTGTCATCTTTTTTATACTGATTTACCTCGTGACCAGAAACTGAGTATTTATTGTTTTTCAAAATTGAAGCAGGTAACCCGTTTTTCTCTAGCGCATCTTTAATTGTTTGAAGTAGCACATTATATCTAGCAGTACATTCTTCACGAGTCTTAAAAGCCCCTTGAAGAGTAATCTCAACATTTATAGTGTCAGGCGGAACTTGCGTGCTTATACTTGTAGATACGTCAATTGTTCGCTCCATGGTGCATTCCTTTCAGAGAAGTTAGAGAAAAAAATCAGCTGTTTAAACAGGTAATTTATTTCTCATTGTTGAGTAATCATAGGCTTAAAAAGGATTATGAGTGTCCAGTGTAATGGACACTTAGACAGGTATTTTTTCAATACCTTGATAAGCGATTGATTTGAAAATTCGAAGAAACAAAATCAATGAAGTCAAATCAAAAATCCCACGTAAAGGTGTAGTTTTAGGTGTAAACTTTATAGCGTAGTTAGCTATAGCTAACAAAACGTCAACTGAACGGAGTTTATCGAATGCCTGCTCAGAACGAGAAGAAGAATCATCTTCCAGTACTTGGCGTCGGTCCCGCGTATGTGATTGCCATCACGGTGCTGACAGTTGCATTCATTACCCTATCTAAGCTGGGATTTCTTCCGTACCTGCGCATTCGAGTAACGGTTGGCGTGATGCATGCCGTGGGCACGGCTTTTTTGATCGTGGGCATTTGGCTTTGGACTTCCGCTGCTATCAAAGAAAAACTTCGCGAGAAAATCATTACAAATCACCTGGTAACAACTGGTGTTTATGCGCTGGTTAGAAACCCTATCTATTCCGCGTTTGCGTTTGTTATGTCGGGTGCGGCACTGTTTTCCAGTAACCTTTATTTACTGCCTCTACCTTTTGTGTTTTGGGTGCTTTTAACTGTGATGATGCAGGCTACAGAGGAGAAGTGGCTTCTCGAGCAGTTTGGCGATGAGTACAAAGAGTACTGCAAGCGTGTTAATCGCTGCATTCCGTGGTTTCCCAGATACTAGCCCTTACGTAGGTTTTGAGTAGTGCTGAGCTCCAGTCCTATTTGAGCCTTAGTTCGTAACTAAGCTGGGGTTTGTTCGGTTTTCTCGCTATATAAATTCTTTTACGAAGTGGCTATGATATACATACGTCACGCTGGCTTGTCATGTGCTTGTACCTGCTGCTTCAGGAGAAACGAGAGATACCATGCTGGATATTCGTCGCGTTTTGGCAAGTGCGCCCAAAAAGCATACGGAGGAGACGCTGAATTCTCTGACGACTGTTTGGGGAGAGGCGCTTGACCCATCGAACGTATTGCCTGAGTATCCGCGTCCTCGCATGCAGCGCGACAATTACGTGATGCTGAACGGCGTGTGGGATTATACGATTGTGCCGGTAGATAGTGAGATTGGTGTAGAGACCCTCGCGCAACAGGCGATTCCTTCCCATTGGGACGGACAGATTGTGGTGCCGTTCTCGCCAGAAGCTCCGCTCTCTGGTGTTTGTCGTACGGTGCAGCCGAGCGAATTTTTGTGGTATAGGCGCAAAATTGAACTACATAAACTGGGCGATGACCAGCGACTTATTCTGCATTTTGAAGCGGTTGACTGGATGTGCGCGTGCTTTGTGAATGGCAAGCTTGCTGGCACGCATAGTGGTGGTTATTTGCCGTTTTTCTTTGATGTGACAGATTTACTTGGCTCGCCTGAAACGGGAGAGAGTAATGCATCTGCTGCGAGGACAGAAAGTGTGGCCACGGCAGACAGTGCGGACACGGCTGAGCTTGTGCTTTGTGTTTGGGATCCAAGCGATACCAGCTCTCAACTGCGTGGAAAGCAGCGACTCTCGCGTGGCGACATTTGGTACACCGCTCAGAGTGGCATTTGGCAAAGCGTGTGGTACGAGATTGTTTCTGCGGTTCACCTTGAGTCGCTAACGCTGAAGGGTGATATGTTTGGCGCGCTTGAGATTAGAGCGAACGTGCAGGCAAGCGGGCTGGCCGGTGTACAAACGGGCGCGTTTAAGCTAGAGTTGGCGCTCAAAGACGAGCTTGGACAAGACGTTCTTCTCGCCACACTTCCGATGGACGAGGCAGGGGAGATATCCGCTGAGCAGCATGTGGATGACCCTCTGCTTTGGTCGCCGGAGAGTCCGCACCTCTATGCTGTGGAGGCTACGCTGCAGCGAGATGGCGTGGTTGTCGATGCAGTTCACAGTTACTGTTCGTTTCGATCCGTCGAGGTGAAGGCGGACGAGGCTGGCATGACAAGGGTGCACTTGAACGGGGTGCCATATTTTGTGCGCGGCGTGCTGGATCAGGGCTACTGGCCTGACGGATTGATGACTGCGCCGTCCGATGATGCGCTGGTATATGACATAGAGGCTATGAAATCGGCCGGTTTTAATACGCTGCGTAAACATATCAAGATTGAAAGCGAGCGTTGGTATTATCACTGCGACCGACTCGGCATGCTGGTTTGGCAGGATTGTGTTTCGGGAGGTAGCGCGTATAGTCCCTGGCACACGAGTCAGAAGCCGACGCTGTTCAGTTTTACTTGGAACCAATTTAATGATACAACTCCAGAACATCATCAGGCTTTATCCGCAGGTAATGAGGGTTATCGCAAGGAGTGGACAGAAACCTGTCAGGAAATGGTCAAACTCCTGGACGGGCATCCTTCGATTGGTATTTGGACGCTCTTCAACGAGGGTTGGGGGCAGTTTGATTCGCGAGCTGCTACTGAGGTTGTTCGTGCGTTGGATACAACGCGACCAATCGATGCAACAAGTGGCTGGTACGACCAAGGATGCGGTGATTTCCTGAGTATCCATAATTACTTCAGGCCGTTACGTGCAGGTTGGCAGAGGAAGCAGCGGGGAAATCGAGCTGCAATAATCTCTGAGTTTGGTGGTCTTACTCAGATGATGCCAGGTCATACGTCGCTTGACCACTCGTATGGGTACGGTGATTTTTCCACGGTCGAGGATTGGCGAGCTGCTGTTAAAAAGTTGCTTGCAGAGGTGGAATCGCTGCAGGATGAGGGCCTTGCGGGATACGTTTACACGCAGGTATCTGATGTTGAGGAAGAGGTAAACGGCCTGCTTACTTACGATCGAAAGATCAACAAGTTCAACGGGTAGTGACTGTCGGATGACGCTGGAAGACGTTGGGCAACATCAGATGTACTGGGTACTACTCGGCGATACCTGACAGCTCAAGGACAACCCAATTGGTCGAAAGAAGTCCAGTTGGGTGACTGATGTTCGGTAGTATTGAGCGCTGATTTTGCCAAAGTGGTAAAAAATGCGTTTAGTTGGAGTTTCATTTTTCTGCATAACGAGTTTTCGCAGATAAAAAATTGCAATGATGGTAAAAAATCGTCTTAGTTGGGCATAAAAATGGCTTTTTAAAGTTTTGATCCCCAACTAAACGGATTTTTTACCTTTTTTGACCCTTAAATTTTTGCCCAAAAATTGATTGATACACAAAATTGAATATCTGCGCATAGATATTCATAGAAATGAATATATTTGTCGTCGAAGTAGAAATTTTGCAACTTAACACAAAAACTCGCCTTCCAGAGGTCTGTTTCTGGAAGGCGAGGGGAGATCGTATTTCTCTAAGCCGCGTTTCTGCACTACAAATGCGCTTTGCAGTTTCATGGCATTGCGCTTGGTCGCATATAGGAGCACGTAGGCGCGTCAAGCGCATCGCAGTCGCGCGTCGCGGTGTGCTGCGACTGCACGTTAAGCGCTAGCACCTGAGGTGGCGTCTACGCTTGCACTTGGTGCGGGAGCACCGACAGCAGGAGCGGGCGCGCCAGCTGGTGGAATAACTGTGCCGTTAGCGCTTATAAGACGCTGGCCAGTAGTTTGGAGGTACCAATCCAACCATGGTTTAAAGTTGAAGACAATCTCATTGATGCCTGCATAAGAGCCATCAGGGTAGTACATTGCCTGGTAGTTATGAGTGTTGATGATGTCGGCCGGTGTACCTGGGACAATAGTGCGAACATATTCTTTGTCGCCGTTGCGAAGCACGCCAATGACAAATTCAACGTTTTTCATACGACCTTCAGGAAGAGAGCTGTGAACTGTGGAAAGACGGTTGCCTGACTGCTCAGGTACGCGTTTTGCCAGCATCGTATCTGGATTGTCGTGAACGTTGTTGTAGTAAAGGAATTGGTTATTGTCGTCTGCATAGGTCAGCTCAAATGGCATTGCTTTCAAGAACATATCAATTTGGTTGACTGTCAAAATGCCGTGATCAAGTTTTACGTATGTGTCGCCTGAAACTGCACCCACAAGCTCAGCGGCCTTCTCGACCCAATCAGGATCGTCGGGGTCAATACCTTGGATAGTGGTGGAAATTGAGCTGGTCACGTCCAGATCCTCTGGTGCAATTGGTTTTGGTTTCTTCAATTTGGAGACCACCTCTACGTATTTGACAAAGTTATCCAAGCAAAAGCCCAGGAAGTTAACGGTGCGTTCGTCGATAATGTTGCCATCTTCATCAAAGGCCTGTTTAGCCTTTCCAAGAAGGAACTCGTTACCAGGCAAGACGTATGCATTTACGCCTGGAGCATCTAAAATCTTGCGTAAATGAACTTGTGCGCGAGAAGTTCCCTGATCGTAGTAAGAAGCTCCAACAATCATGACAGGCTTGTCCTCAAATGGATGCACATCGTAAGAAAGCCATTCGATAACGCTTTTCAGTGCAGGTGAAATGGTATGGTTGTGCTCCGGCGTAGAAATAATGACGCCGTCAGCTCTGGTAATCTTGTTGTACAGTAGGCGGAGCTGGAAGTTTTCATCCCACTTAAGGTCCTGGTTAAACAGGGGGATGTTATCAATCTCAAGGATTTCAAGCTCAAACTGCTTGGCAAAGTGTTTTTTAATGAAGTGTAGAAGTTTTCGGTTATAGGAAATCTCCGCATTTGAACCGACGATTCCAACAAATTTCATAGTGGTAGTTCCTTCCAGGCCTACAGGTTTTCCCAGTCAAAGTTTTCAGCCTCTTTGCGGAGAAGTTCGCGCGATGCGGCCATTTTTTCGTTGAGTTTTACAAACAGACGGAAGTCGTCAAAGAGCAGGTTAAGCTTTTTGATGGTAGTCTTGTCCTTCAAGTTGCCCTTTTCGTCAAATGCTTGCTGAGCGCGGCCAAGAAGGAATTCAGAACCTGGCATGATTGCTGCTTTGAGCTCTGGAGCGTCCAGGATTTGGCGGAGCTGCAGCTGTGCGCGAGAAGATCCGAGTGTGCCTAGAGACGCGCCAACAATCATGACCGGCTTGTTGACCATAGGGAAGATGCCGTAGGATAGCCACGCAAGCGCGTTTTGCAGTACGGCTGGAATGGAGTGGTCGTACTCTGGCGTTGCGATGATGACGCCGTCAGCAGTTTCAATTTTCTTTGCAAGCTCAGAGACAACCTTGGGAACCTTTATCTTTGCGGGCTTGTTGAACAGGGGAATGTTGTCGATTTCCACCAGATCGATGGTGGCCTTGTCGGCAAAATGCTTTTGCATAAATTGTAAGAGCCTTCGGTTATTTGACTCTTTTGAATTGGTGCCAATAAGGCCAACAAAGTTAAGCATCAAAATTCCTTTCTGAGTTACACAAGGAGCTCAGGTGAGATCCCCGATGAATAATATACGCGATTATCATTAGTTACGATAAGTGCATCGATGTCCTTTTCTTGTTCTACGCGGGCAAGAAGTTGATTGGGTTTCTCGCCATAAAGGCGCGTCGTCCAAATTTCTCCGTCAAGCGAGTTGTCCGAGATAATCGTGATGCTTGCAAGTTGCGTGTCAACTGGATAACCGGTATCTCGGTCAAGAATGTGGTGGTAAGACTGTCCGTTTACCTGCAGTTTCCTTTCGTAGGTACCAGAGGTTACTACGGACTGGTTGCGAATAGGCAGCACAGCAAGGTTAGTGCCTCTTGGTTGTTGCGGATCCTGAATGCCAATCTGCCACGGTCTGCCCGCAAGTAAATTGGTACCAATTGACTTAATGTTACCGCCAAGGTTAATAAGCGCGGAAGTAACGTGCTGACTTTTCAGATAATCTGCAATTTTGTCGGCGATGTAACCTTTTGCCAGACATCCCAAGTCCAGTTTCATATTCTCTTCGGCAAGAAATACGGTGCAGTTTAAAGGATCTAATTCAATGAGTTGTGGGTCAGTTAACGCTAACGCATACGCAATCTCGGTTTTATTTGGAATGCGAGCGTCAGTAAAGCCGATTCGCCAGGTTTGAACCAAAGGGCCAATGGCGATATTTAAATGACTTGCAGGTAGGAGACTTTGTTCTTTGCCGATTTGAATAAGCTCAAACAACTCGGGGTGAACTGGAATAGGATGTTTGCCCGCTGCATGGTTGACCTGCATGAGCTCGGAATTGGTATCGTTTGCGCTAAATCGCTGGTTATAGATATTGAGGAGTTCAAAGACGCCATTAAGCAACTGCTCTGCGGAGCATTCCATCTGCGTATCATTTTGAGGTGGTAATAAAGAGATGGTGATAGTTGCACCCATCAGGTGAATTGATCTGGAAACGTAGACTAGTTCTGACACGACTCTTCCATAATGTCTAACAGCAGTTTGTTAAATTTTACCTGCAGATTGCTTGGTAAGTAACACAATTTTACGTTTATTTATTGCAGTTGTTTGTTGTATTGACAACATTTTTGGTGAGAAAATCTATGACTTTTTAGGTACAAGCGCCATTGTAAAGACAGCTGTATATCCATTGATGCAGAATTTTTATTTTGGTGTCCGTAAAATAATTATTCAGCAACACGATATAATTTTAGGTAGTTTCTAGTTATTTTTTGTACTGTAAAACGTGGAGGTAAAAGGCTTATGAGAAGCATTTTTGAGGATCGTCAGGTATCTATTAAGTGTGACGACAAGTATTCTTACACCGTTACAAAAGACGGTTTATCTTACGTTCCAGGCAACGGAAAACCAGAGGTAAGCGTCCAGTTTGCAGAGGTCGGTTCAACCTTCTTACTAAACTACTGCAGCTCAAACGGTCCTTACGAGATTACCTTTAAGGATAACGACGGCCATAATCTCGTTAGCATTGACACAGACCTTAAGCTTCGTGAATTTGGACACAACATCCTAGATACAAAGACTATCATCCTCGCTTTTGCAGCCAATAAGCTTACTACTGAGTTCCCTAATAACCTTGATACGTTAAACACTAAGCTTGGGTTCAGCCTCAAGGAGAAAAAGATTAGTATCGCAAACGGCGTGATTTCCGGCGCAAAACATCAGGTCAAGCTTTCCGACATTCGTCGAGTTCAGTGTGTTGCTGGTGGCGCACTCAACAATCTCTTTATCTTCACTAAAGAAAAAGGTGGCTTCTTTGATAGGGCAGACATTGTTGTTCCCGTCAACGAGCTTACAGTTCCTATTCTTGAAGCTACGATGAGAAGAAATACTGGTCACGGTATTGATTTTAGTAGAGGCAATGGATTTGATCAGCCAAACAGCAACTACATTATTATTCGTTATTTGGACTCTAGCTTCTTTGAGACTGCTCCTGGCGTTTTCAAGGAGGACTGGCAGAAGGATGCCTATGAGTTCGTTAAGTCCTTTGGTTATGATCTGCAAAACATGCTAGGGGAGTAACCTCTGGCGAGAAAAACGTCTTGTTCAAGAAAAACAGCCGCCTTCAAATAAGAAGGCGGCTGTTTCATTTAGGTGCAAATAATCGCTCTGGCAGTGTTGTTTTACTTATTCTTACGACGCTTAGTAATGCCAAGTGAAGTGATTACAGCAGTCATACCAGCGAGAAGTGCAGCAAGAGGTGTTGCAGCAGAAGCGTCTCCTGTGTATGGAGTCTTCTTTTTCTTAGATGGCTTCTTCTTAGTTGGAGTGGAAGGAGAAGGGGTCTCTGGGGTCTTATCCTCTGCAACAGTAATAGTTAGCTGGATGGTGTCGTTATCAGTTGCAACAGCGTCCTTACCATCTGGCCATTGAACGCCATTCCAAGTGAACGAGAAGGCTTTACGGTTGCCGGCTGCGGAATCAGCAATAGCGCTAAAGGAGCCTGTAACTGTACCAACAGCGGTGAGCTGAGTACCGGCGGCAACATTGGAGTCAATGGTGACGCCAGGAATAGTGAGCTTCATCCAACCACCGTTTGCACTGGCTTCATCGACAATACGTTCAAGGTCAGAGTACGTCCTAATGGAAGATGGATCGCTAAGCTCAAACGTGACGGTAACGGTGCGGCCGTTAACCTGGACGTCGCTGACTTTAAAGCCACTACCAAAGTTAGAAGCCTGGACAGTGCTGGCATCAAGGTTGCTCGGGAGTGTCATTCCCTCAGGAACGGTCAGAGTTGCTGTGAACTTGAACTTTAGGTTACTCAGTGTAATGGTGTCGTGGTTGGTATTAGGGTAGGCACGCTCGATGTTGTTCATCTGCTCTTGGATAGAGGAAGCAAGAATTGAACCAGTGAGATTAAAGGTAGAGCCCGCCTTCATGGTGATGACCTGATCATGCTCGGTATTCTCGTCTGCGAGCATATCTGCAGGAATGTTCATATCAATAGGGTTGTTAACAATCAGAGTCTGCTGAATGCCGGTACCACGAGGGTCTCTGCTTGCAGCAATCTGAACACCGTTCCAAGAAAGGTTGTACTTCTTGGTAACGTTAGTGACGGTATTCTTTGCATAAGACTCAAAAGTACCAGTAAGAGTACCTGTAGCAGTAAGCTCCTGACCATTGGTAACCTGAGTTGAGTCAAGGGTGAGGCCGTTAACAGTTACGGTAAGGGGTCTTGCAATCTCTGCAGTGGCTGCGTCGTCTTTTCCGACTGTTTCAACAGCATCTTTGAGCTGCTTATAGTTGTTGTAAGTATTCTTAAGTTTCAGGGTAACGGTGACTTCTTGGCCATTAACGGAGACGTTTGAAACATCAAAGAGGTCACCAAGACCAGAAGTGGTTACTGTTGGGTTAGCTGGGATAACAACGCCAGCAGGAAGAGTAAGTTTTGCGGTAAAGGTAGAAGTTGTGCCTGAAAGCGTAATCTTGGTCAGATCGTCGAGGCCGCCAGCGATGTTATTCTCAAAGTTGGTCATCTGGTTAATAACGGAAGTAGCATCAATGGTGCCTGTGAGACTGAAGCTCTTATCGTTAGAAACTTCCTTAATCTGAGTGGTGTTGTTCTGGGAATCACTCCACATATCAGCAGGAAGATCGCTGGTAAGCTCAACTTTCTGAATAGAAGGATCATCTTTCCACTTGAGGTAGTAGGTGACGTCGTTGGTAAGCGTTGCGCCACCGTTAATGGCTGCAGGGGAGTTGCCTGCAGCGTCAGTGAACCAGTAGTGATAGTTATGACCAATAACAACGCCAAAGAAGGTTTCTGGCTTATCTGCGCTGTCCAGAATGTGGTTCTCAAGAGTTGCAATATTTGTGTATGCAGTATTGGTGTTAGAGCTGGTTGGACTTGCAATTCCAGCAGTTGTAGCGTTTAGAGTATTGCCACTGAGGTTCTGAAGCAGTGCGTTGATGTTAGTCTGTTCAGCAACGGTTGGATGAGTTTTGATAGTAGCAACCTCTCCACCGTTTGCATCGGTAGTGATGTCAAAGACGTTTGGATTCTGCTTAAACACGCTATTTGCAGAGAAGGTTCCACCATTTGCCGAGAAGGACACGGTAAGGTGCTGCTCCTCCCAGTCTGCGTACAAATCAACGGTATCAGTACCTGCAGGAACAGCAAGGCTGGAATTAGCCGCTACCTCATTACCTGCTCCGTTTGCCTGAGTGGTCCAGCGCTTAAAGGTCTTACCAGCGATATTGAAGTTATTATCGAGGTTGTTGACTTCAGCACCAGAGCGAACCGTTACGGTACGGCTAGCGTTAGTAGCAACGCGGTCAATGACAGAGACGCCATTGCCATTATGGTACCTAACGTAAAGCGATGAGGTGTTAGCTCTCCAGTGTGGATAGACAACCATATTAGAGTTGACTGGCGTGTCTGCAGTAAATCGCTGCTCAGTACCGGAGCCATCAATGTAGTACCAACCATCAAATTCCTGGCCGCTTGCATAAGGATCTGCAGGTAGAGTAGTTGTACCCCCTGCCACAGAAGAAGCGGTTGCAAGAGAGTTTCCGCGCATAGCGAGAGCGGTCTTATTAGCAGTAGTACCATCAGCAAACGTTGGGTTAACGCCCGTAACACCTGGGTTGTTAAGGTCAAAGGTAACGGTCGCAGCGGGTGCCCACACATGCTTCTGGCCATCACTTGATGCGTTAGCAACTGGATAAGTGTAGGTTGCTCCATTGGCATTAATGAGGCTCAGAGAATTAGTTGATGCGTCTGCAAGGGTAAAGAGCGAGAGTGCCTCGTTGCCGTTAGCTGCGCCGTTTGTAGGAATAGTGCTACCAAAGCCGCTGTTGTAGTTAGGTGCATATTTGAGCAGATACGAACCGCCAACAACGTTGTAGTTCTGACGAGTCTGGCCACCACCATTATCAGAGTTCTTGGTAGCAGGGGTCTCTACCAGGCTGTTTCCAGTGAACTGGATGGTGCCGTTAGTCTGTGCGCCAAAGAGAGCACCCGAGTTACGACCGTCTCCCTTAATGGTGGAGTTGTTAATGATGACATCACCAGTGTTGACGTTAAGACCGCCGGTTCCTCCATTGGTGAAGTTAAGGGTTGAGTCAGTAACGTTTACAGTTCCTCCAGCAACACCAACAGAAATGCCAGAAGTTGAGCCAGCATTTGCATTGATGGTGGAGTTAACAATATTGGAAGAACCCTGAATGGTCATACCCGTAGCGCCGTACCATGAAGGATTAATGGTCAGCGTAGAGTCAGTCATATTAAGTTTATTAACATAGAAAGTCTGGCCAAATCCCTTAACAGTAAGATCTGCGTTTTTCAGGTTAAGGTCACGAGCGTCAAACCAAGTTCGTGCTTGTGATGTTACAGAGATAGTCGCATTTTCAAAAGTGATACCAGACTCATAGAAGTTGGTATTGCTCTTATCGTCAGCAGTAATAGTGACACTGTTCTTGTTAGTAGAACCTTTGACTGTGCCCGCAAGAGAAATACCACGAGAACCGCTTGCACCAGCATTATTCTTAAAGACGTAATTACCATCAGTAATAGTAGAGCCGACCTGTGCGGTGAGAGCAGTCTTAAAACCAGACATAGTAAGAGTACCGGTACCAGTGAGAGTTGCACCACTTGCAAGAACAATACCGTCGATGCTATTGCCAGATCCGGTAACCGTTGCGCCATCAGACGCAATGTTAAGAGTGACGCCAGAAGGAATAGTAACAGTTGAAGTTAGCGCAAGAGCACCCTTTAGATGGATGGTTTTGATTGTGGGAGTTGCAGCCTGAAGCTCAAGTGCCTTACTTAATGATTTAAGCGCGGAAGCATTTGAACCATCATTAGCGTCATCACCGTTGGTGCCATCGACCCAAAGCTCAGTTGAGGTGTCAGCGACACTTCTTCTTACACGGCGAGAAGATCTATCTGAAGGAGCAGTAGTCTGCTCAGAAGTCTGCTGGTTGGAAGTAGCCTCTGCGTTAGTGGTGGTTTCAGCAGAGGTCTCTGCTGTTGTTTCAGCAGTTGAAGTTGTTGCATCGCTTGTTTGGGTTGCTGCGACTTCTTGTGTTTGAGCCACCTCTTGAGTGCTAGCAATTTCTGCTAACGCTGAAGAAGGGACCAAAGAAAGCGCAAGTACTAAAGACATAGCTGTCTTTGCCCCTTTGCTTGCAAAGTTCTTGTCGTTTCTTTCCATACCTACTCCTAACAAATAGTAAATACCCCAGCAAAATTTGCAATTAAATCTTGTGCTGAAAGTGATGAATCACGATAAGCACGATAGAGATAAATGACACATATTCAGAGCATTTTTCGTATAGAAAATTTTACATTATTTTGATAAAAATTATTTGCTCAATCAGCGATTTTTATAGTTTGAACACATTTCAAAAAACGTCTTCATTTCATGGTTATATAAATAATTTAATCAAAATATTTGATGTAATTAAAAATGGCATTTAAAATGCTCTATTTTTGATGATTTTCTCGACATTTGTCATAAACGTGCAACGGATAAAAATTTCAGTAGAAATGTATTAAATTTTGAGATAAATGTGAGTTATGCGGAAACTGAATAGTAGAAGCTGGATAGTTAACAATTTCATGAAATTTGGAGTTCAAAATTTTCTAGCAAGAGAGACTTTGTACACTAAGAAAAGGACAGTTGAGAGAATGTGTACTCCATGCAAATAATGCGTAAGAGATACTTTTTGATGTATTGAGTAGGAAAGCTATGAATTCAAAAATTATTGATGATGTCTTGAACTTTGTAAAAGAGGTCTTCTCCACAGATTTTAGTGGCCACGATTACTTCCACACGTTGCGCGTGTACAAAATGGCTGTAAGAATTGCGCAAGAGGAGGGAGCAAATAAAGAGATTGTTGCCCTTGCTGCGCTTTTGCACGATGTCGATGACATCAAGTTTTCTCCAGAGACGCATGAGCACAAAGATCGAGCCGTTGATTTTCTTCGTCAGCACAATGTTGAAAAGGATGTCATCCAGGCTATTTGCACTGCAATTGATGAGGTTTCTTTCTCAGGAACAGACTCGGTTGTTCCTTCAACGCTTGAGGGAATGTGTGTTCAAGATGCCGATCGCCTGGATGCGCTTGGAGCTGTAGGTATTGCTCGCGCGTTTGCCTATGGCGGAAGTCATGGTCGCGCAATGTATGACCCAGATGAGCCACCTACCCTTAACATGAGTGGCGAGGAGTATCACTCACACAAATCAACGTCGCTCAACCACTTTTACGAGAAACTCTTTTTGCTGGCAGACATGATGAATACGCGCAGCGGCAAAGAACTAGGAAAAGCTCGCGAGAAGTACATGCGTGAGTATGTTGATCAGTTCTTAGATGAGTGGAATGGTGAACGCTAAGATATAGTTTTTAGCTATATGAATTAGTTAAGTATTTGTATTTCACAAGTAAAGTTCTGATTGTCATACTTGATTTTTGTAAGTAGTTCTAAGGGGTCATTATGGCAATCGAAAATGATAAAACTACTCCACATCGCTTTGATGTTGTTGGTAGTTTTCTCCGTCCAGAAAATCTTAAGCAGGCTCGTATTCAGTTTGAAAAAGGTCAGATTGATGCGCAAGAGCTCAAGCAAGTAGAGGACAAAGCTATTACAGAGCTTATCCAAAAGGAGAAGCAGGCAGGCCTTAAAGTCATTACTGATGGTGAGTTTAGGCGTGCAACATGGCACCTCGATTTTATGTGGGCGTTTGAAGGTATTGGCCATGCGCCAACTAACACCGGACTTCCTTTCCACGATGAGACTGCAAAGATTGATGACACCTTCCTTGTAGGAAAAGTGGAGCTCACCAAAGAGCATCCGTTTATTGAGCACTTCCGCTTTGTCCAGCAGTTTGAGGACGAGACAACCGTTGCCAAGCTTACTATTCCTGCACCTGCACAGTTTATTGAGCAGTTCATTATGCCTATGAACCGCGAGCAGACTGACAAGTACTATGCCAATGACCAGGAGCTTCTCGAAGATATTGTTGCTGGTTACGGCACATTTATTGAGCAAGCATATGCTGCAGGCTGTCGTAATCTTCAGCTTGATGACTGCTCATGGGGCGTACTGGTTGACCCACGTGCAGAGCTTTTCTTTGGTGCTGACCAGGATGGTCTTAAGAGGATTAAGGCACTGCTCTTGGAGATTAATAACCGCGTTCTTGATGCGGCTCCAGCTGACCTGACTATTAACACGCACGTTTGTCGTGGCAACTTCCATAGTACCTGGGCATGCAAGGGCGGCTATGACGATGTAGCTGATGCTCTTCTTGCTCAAGAGCACGTAAATGCTTTCTTCTTGGAATTTGATGATCATCGCTCCGGTGGCTTTGAGCCCCTGGCCTCTGTTCCAGCTGGTAAAAAGGTTGTGCTTGGTCTGATTACCACCAAGCACGCCCAGCTGGAAGAGAAAGCAAAGGTTATCGAGCGCATTCATGAGGCAGCTCAGTACGTGCCTCTGGAGAATCTCTGCCTTTCTCCCCAGTGTGGCTTTGCAAGCTGCGAGATTGGTAATAAGCTCACCGAGAATGAGCAGTGGGCAAAGATTGCGCTTGTGAAAGAAATTGCAGAAGAGGTTTGGGGCTAAACATCAGCTGGTTTGCGGTTTTGTTTGCGACTTCCATGCCGTTTACCGAAGAGTTTCTGACCATATGTTCTTCTCGACTCCTGTCCACTAAAATGGACAGGAGATTTTTATTGGAGCTAGACTTCGGAGGCAGTATGCCAAGCGAGAAGACCCGCTGCTTGCACCTCGTAAAAATTTTCGAGGAAGAAACTGATGACGATCATGGTCTGAGCACGCCTCAGCTTATTGAAAAGCTCGCAGAGCGTGGGCTAAGCGTGGAACGTAAAACACTTTACGACGATATTAAATCGCTGCAGAATTTTGGCTACGACATCCAGTCTTATCAGCGCCATCCTGTTGAGTATGGTCTGGCAACGAGGAAGTTTCAGGCTGAAGAGCTCATGTTGATGGCAGATGCTGTGCAGTCGTCAAAGTTTTTGACAGAGCGCAAAGCAAATAACCTGGTGAGTCTTATCGGTGAGCTGGGTGGGAAGTCTACCTCTGATACGCTGAAGAAGCGCATCCATGTTGAGGGTCGCATTAAGTCGCAAAATGAGTCTGTGTTTTATGCACTCAATGCTATTCAGACGGCACTTTTGCAGAAGAAAAAGGTCTCGTTTAAGTACCGCAAAAAGGGCTTTAAAGATAAGGTTATTGAAGAGCTTCCTGTAAGAGAAGAAACGCCTGTTCAACTTACGTATATTGACGATTTCTACTATCTTATTGTGTGGAACGATAAGCATCAAAACTTTGTCAATTATCGCGTGGACCGCATGTTTAGACTTGAGGTCTCTGATGCTGACGCCACGGTTAACGAGCAGATTAAGCAGTTTGATATAGACAAGTATCAAGAGCGCGTTTTTGGCATGTACTCGGGCGAGGTTGTTGAAGTCACGCTTCGTGTCAATGAGCGCGTAATGTGCTCGGTGTACGACCGCTTTGGCAAGAACATCATATTGAACAATCCAAGTGCTGATGGAACTACAGCTGACGTGCATGTTTCTGTCATGGAAGCTCCAACGTTTTATGGTTGGCTTGCAACATTTGGAACAGATATAGAACTGGTAGCTCCAAAGAAGACCAGGCAGAAATATCAAGAGTACTTGAGTGGAATTCTTCAGAGCTACCAATCAGAGAAAGAGGATTAGCTAAACCAGGTCAAAACAAGTAGTCTTTCTCGCGCCAATTAACGAGCATCAATGACGTAAAGACCTGCTTTAACAAGAAGATGACCATGGTGATCGCTGAGCTGCGTGATCTTGCAAGTAACAATGTTTTGATGTCCGTAGAAGAGCAAAGTACTCCAGAGAGAATTGCTTTCTCTAGGAACAAAGCCCAGCTTGTGGTCATTAGAGTACAGAGCAAGAGCCTCTGGGTCGTAAGGGTTATCACGTTCAGGAACAATGGTTAGATCTGAGCCAAGTTTGAGCTGGTCAAAGACAAGAGGAGCGTCGTAGTAGGGAAGACCGGAAACAACGAAGGAATCAACAAGCTTTGTAGGACTGTACATAAGAGCCTCCTTAGAAAATGTTGAGAATAGAATATGGATTTGTTAAAGAATGAGTGTCCAACAGATTGGACAGTAAAAATAGGTGAAAGACAAAACAGTAAGAGACAGAGACAAAGAGTTTCAAAAGGAGTTTGAATGATTACCACTAAGAGATTGTTTCTTATTCCATGGCATGCATCTGACGCGGATGAGCTTTATGAACTAGCAAAAGATCCAGAGATCGGACCACTTTGTGGCTGGGAACCGCACAAGACTCTGGAAGATTCCAAGCAGGTTCTTGCAAATGTATTGTCCGAGAAGTTCTGTTATGCCGTAAAGGATATGAAGACTGGTCATGTAATTGGCTCGATGTCATTGGACTTTAAAGAAATTCCTGATCCAAAAGATTCCTCAAAGCAGTTGCATCAGGCAGAAATTGGCTATTGGATTGGTCGTCCTTATTGGGGACAAGGGTTGGCGCCTGAAGGCGCTCAAGCTCTTACTACCTATGCATTTGAAGAGCATGGCGTTGACCAGGTGATTATTAGATATCTTGAGCGTAATAAGAGGTCTGCTTCAGTGGCTCAAAAGTGTGGCTTCACAGAAGCAGAAATCTTTACAGACTTGAATAAATATACAGGCAAAGAAGAGCAGTTTGGTATCTCAGTACTCACAAAAGAGGACTGGGAACGTGTTCAAAAATAGCAGTTGTTCTCGTTATTTTGTGTGTTGATTTTAAATGTTGCATAGGGCAAACTCATATATGCAACGACAAAACTACATGTAAAGTAATTAAAACAGTTATTTGATCAAAGATTCTGCTTGTAAGAAGAGCGAGAGAAGTTTTTATATGATGATTAACAAACGCCTCATTGCCCTTATTGAGGAGAGTAAAAAATACATTGGCTTGACCGTGCTTTACCAGTGGATTGCGCTTCTCGCCAATATCGTATTTATGTATTCTCTGGCAAGAATGATACAAGCCCTATTCATGGATTATTTTGTCTTTGAAGAGCAGCTGGTATTTATTGCACTCTGCCTTATTGCTATTGTGATTAGGTATTTCTGTAAACTAGCTCAGCACAAGACAAGCTTTTACGCAGCTAAGAGGGTTAAAAAGACCCTTCGTGAGAGAATCTATCAGAAGCTTTTAGAGTTTGGCCCATCGTATAAAAATTCGTATGCAACCAGCGAGATTGTTCAGCTGGCAGTTGAAGGTGTTGACCAGCTGGAAACCTATTTTGCGCAGTATCTGCCACAATTTTTCTACGCCGTTTTGGCTCCACTCACACTTTTCTTTGTTTTGCTTCTTATTAGTCCGGTAGTTGGCATTGTTTTGCTGGTATTTGTTCCACTCATCCCAATGACTATTGTTCTTATCCAGAAGTTTGCAAAGAAGCTTTTGTCTAAATATTGGCGCCAGTATACGCAGCTTGGCGATACATTTTTGGAAAACCTGCAGGGTCTGACCACAGCAAAGATTTACAAGGCTGACGATTTCAAACATAAGCAGATGAACGAGGAAGCCGAGCACTTCAGGCGTATTACCATGAAGGTTCTAACCATGCAGCTCAACTCCATCACCGTGATGGATGTGGTTGCATTTGGTGGAAGCGCGCTTGGTACGATCCTTGCAATTCAGCAGGTAAATGACCAGCTCCTCTTTATGTGGGAGGGCGTTTTTGTCATTTTGATTTCGGCTGAGTTTTTCTTGCCTATGCGTCTTTTGGGCAGCTATTTTCATATTGCTATGAACGGCATGGCAGCAGCGGACAAAATCTTTGACCTGCTTGATATGCCTGTTCGAGAGCAGGGTACCAAGACTGTTCCAGCTTCTAGCGATGTGTCACTGCGCAACGTTTCTTTCTCTTACGATGGCGAGAAACCCGTCTTGGTGAATGTTTCTTTTGGAATATGCGCCAACTCTTTGAACGCCCTGGTAGGAGAGTCAGGCTGTGGAAAATCAACTATTGCGGCACTTCTGACGGGAAAACTCCGCTCGTATTCTGGCGATGTTCTGTTTGGAAATACCAGTTTGTCAGACATTTCTGACCAGAATTTGCTTCAAAATGTTACGTATATTGGTCATCAAGCACATCTCTTTATGGGAAGCGTTCGCTCTAACCTTGCCATGGGTAACCCAGAGGCAACTGAGAAGCAGCTCTGGCACGCCCTTGAGAAGGTCAATCTTGCTGAGTTCGTAAAGTCTTTGGGTGGACTTGACGCGCCAGTTGCCGAGAAGGGCTCCAACTTGTCTGGTGGTCAGCGTCAGAGATTAGCACTGGCCAGAGCCCTGCTTCACAATAGCCAGATGTACATCTTTGATGAAGCTACTTCAAATATTGATGTTGAGAGTGAAGACGTTATTATGCAGCAGGTTCACCAGCTTGCTCAGACAAAGATGGTGCTGGTAATTTCTCACCGCTTAGTAAACGTCAAAAAAGCTGATCAGATTGTTGTTATGCAGCATGGTCGCGTTGTTGGAAGTGGAACGCACCAAGAGTTGCTTGCAACAAATGACGAGTACAAACGAATGACGCGGGCCCAGACTGAGCTTGAGAATTATGTGAAAGGAGTTGAGGCGTAATGAAAACAGAAGTTAAGAACAGCGCCACAACTGCACGTACTTCTCGCCGTAGCGCGCTCACTATTATGCTGAGACTGGTGGGGCTGGTTCGTCCGCTGGCTGGCTTTATGATACTTGCAATTTTGATGGGAGTCTTGGGTAACCTTGCTGCCACGTTCATTAGTATATTTGGAGCATATGCACTGCTCAGCGCTATGGGCTTTGCTTCATCTTCTCCTATGGCGCTGCTTTTTGGTGGCATGCTTTTGTTTGCCCTGGTCCGCGGTCTGCTGCGCTATGCCGAGCAGGAATGCAACCACTTTATTGCGTTTAAACTACTTGCGCTTATTAGAGACCGTGTGTTCACGGCGCTTAGAAAGCTTGCTCCTGCAAAGCTTGAGGTCAAAAATAAGGGCAACCTGATGAGCGTCATTACTTCAGACATTGAGCTACTTGAGGTTTTCTATGCACACACTATCTCGCCTATTTGCATTGCGGCTGTGTTCTGCGTTGTTATGGTGTGGTTTATTGTGAGCAGCACCAACTGGATTTTGGGTTTTACTGCACTTGTTTCTTACCTGGTAGTTGGCGTGGCAATTCCGCTTGCTATGTCTAAACGATCCGAGCAAGACTCTGCTGAGGCAAGAGATCTTGCTGGTAACCTTTCTACGGTTACCCTTGATAACCTGCGTGGTCTTGACGAGATTCTGCAGTACAGCACGGGTACTCAGATGATTGAGGAAACAAGTCAGTTAGCTGATCAGTTAAGCGACAGACAGCAGGCAGTTAAGAAGGCATTTGGTGTCAACGATGCGGTCACCTCAACGGTTATTTTGCTCTCCGGCCTTGTTATGTTCTTTAGTTCGTTCTACCTGGCCTATCACCAGCAGATTTTTATGACCGATGCTTTCATTGTCACCATTGCATTGATGAGTTCGTTTGGGCCTGTTGTGGCTTTGGCAGCACTTGGTACAACCCTGACCAGTACGTTTGCTGCGGGTAATCGTGTTTTGAATATTCTGGACGAACAGCCCCTGGTTGAAGACGTAGTGGACCAAAAAGGCATCTCATATGAGGGCGTGCATGTCTCTGAGCTTTCATTTGCGTATGATAACGAGCAGATTCTGGACAACATTTCCGTGGATATTCCTACCGATAAGATCGTGGGAATAGTAGGTAAGAGTGGCTCAGGCAAGTCTACGCTGCTAAAACTTTTGATGCGTTTCTGGCCAGCAACACCTGGTGCCATTGAAATTTCTGGAACCCCTTTGGAGCAGGTTAATACCTCTAACCTGCGCGATCTTGAGAGCTACATGACGCAAGATACGCATCTGTATCACGATTCCATTAAGAACAATCTCCGCATTGCAAAGCTTGATGCAACGGATGAAGAGATTGTTGAGGCGTGCAAGAAGGCTTCAATTCACGAGTACATTTCCACGCTGCCTCAGGGCTACGATACGCCTGTTGCAGAGCTTGGCGACTCACTTTCTGGCGGAGAGCGCCAGCGCATTGGCCTTGCTCGCGCATTCTTGCACGATGCGCCACTCATGCTGCTTGATGAGCCAACCAGTAATCTGGACAGTCTAAACGAGGCAATTATCTTGCGCTCGCTTGATAAAGAAACTGAGCGCAAGTCTGTGGTTCTTGTCTCTCACAGGGCTTCTACCATGGGAATTGCAGATGTTGTTTACACCGTTGATGGGGGACGAGTGAGCTGATGACACCTGAAGAAATTGCGCAGAAACGTCAAAAAGAAAAAAATCTCTTCTCGCTCATGATTCGTTTTTATTGCGAGAAGTACCATCGCACCAAAGCTCATGAGCCTCTGTGCGACGAGTGCGCCGAGCTTGAGAAGTATGCGCATACGCGTGTGGACCGCTGTCCTCACATAGAGACAAAGACGTTTTGCTCAAAATGCAAATCGCATTGCTATAGCAAAGAGATGCGCGCTCGCGTCAAAGAGGTCATGAAATCCACAGGACCTCGACTTTTGTTGCACCATCCAATTCTTGTGATTAAGCACGCACTTCAGTAAATAATCACTGGTAAGTAGCATGAAGCTTACGCTTAACATACATTGATTCTCACTCTGATAAGGTTTCAAAATTCTATGATCCTCTCGCCACAAAAGCGAGAAGACCGCATTTTTTTTGAATCTTTTTCATTTGAAACATAACTGTTAACTCTGAGAATTACGTATTTTTGTCGCGGCGCGCTAGGGTTACAGTGACCTCTCGCTTTACAGAAGGAGGTACTGCGTTGATTAAATCTAAGAAAGCGTCATTTATTTTCAAGCTGTTTATTGCTGTGATTGGCACCTTTGTGCTGTGTGATTCTGCGGGCGTCTTCCGAATGAACTTCCGCGTTTCTTTCTTGTATTACTTCACCAACATCTCTAACCTGCTGCTTGTTGCCTATTATTGGGGCGCACTGTTCCAGGCTTACAAGCATCCTGAGACCGCTCAGAAGCCATGGATGCCAACGGTCAAGCACACGCTTATGCTGGGTATTACCGTAACTGGCCTGGTAGCTTACTTCCTGCTTGACCACGGCGAGGTTTTTGTTAACGGCGTCTTTAAGTTCAACAATTTTATTCTGCACGACGTGATTCCTATCTGCGCCGTTTTGGACTGGCTGCTCTTTGACGAGAAGCCAACTATGGGCTTCAAAGAGCCTCTGATCTGGCCTTTGTACCCGCTCACGTATTTTGCGTACATTATTGTTTTGGTCCTGGGCTTTGGTGTGCAGATTAAAGAGAAGTCTCGCTGGCCTTACGGATTTATGGACTTTGACAAGCTGGGAATTCCTACCGTCGCCCTCACCATTGTGATTTTGATTGTTGTCTTTGTTGCCCTGGGCTACCTCTACGTCTTCATTGATAAAAAGCTTGGCGAGAAGATCAAGAAGGCTGAAAACTAATCTTAGTAAGGTTAAAAGCTGGGATGACCGCAAGGTTAAACCTAACGTATTGAGGAGAAAACCACAATTGATTGCAAGGCGCCTGACATTTGTGAACTACCTCCCATTTCTTGGACACGAGAAATAGAAAGCAGTTCAAAACACACCTAAGTCAGATAATCTGTTAAAAAGACGTATACATTACGCCGAAAATAGCTGAAACATGCAGAATATCTGACTTAGAAGTGTAATATGCCTGCAATTGAGCAGAATATCTGACTTAAGTGTGTTCCTTAGGTGCGGAATTTACCTATAGTTAAATTTCTTATATAAGTCTATTCATGTATAAGCATATTAGATGAAGTTTATGCATAGAGATGCATATCGGGTAGTGCGACCGCCTAGCTGCCTGCTATCTTGATTAAGAACATGTCGATTCTTCAGCGAGACATATTAAAGCTGCGCTATTTTGTGCGTCAGACCTAAAAGCCGACGCTAGCACGCTGCAAAATCATAACCACCCACATATGAACTGCCTCCCATTTCTTATGTCCAAGAAATGGGAGGCAGTTCAATACGTTGGAACAGAGAGGTTTTTAATGCATATAGCGAGAAACCCGTCTGCTAGAGGGGTTTCTCGACAATGAGCTTAGAAGGAGCAGGCGCCGCCAATGGTGCAAGCAGCTGCTGCAGAGCCGTCATCTGAATCATCGTTTGAACCAGAAACATGGAAGACCTCGGAGAGGTAGTTAATGATGTCGCCGGACTCATACATTGCCTTGCCGTCAATGAACAGACATGGGACCTGGCGCTTGCCGCCAACCTCAATGAGGCGCTCGCGAGCTGCGTCATCAGCAACGATATCATGCATAGGAAGCTCGATGTTGTTCTGCTCCATGAAGGACATTACCTTGTGGCAGTATGGGCAGGTTGGCTTATAAAAAAGCTCGAGATTCTGAGTAGCCATAAAAACTCCTTTTGTTAGTAATTACTACTACTTTGTCTATACCCACCATAGCGTAGTTGTTTCACCTGGATTTAATTAGAGAGCCTTAGTCAAAGAAAACTCTAAGGAAATTGCTATCTAGCATGTCATAGAGTTCTTTATAGCTCTGTTTTGCTTCTTCTGGAGCGTCATCTTTAATGTGGTATCCACGGCCATCATCAAAGAAGAAATCATCGATACCTTCATCTTCCGGCGTTGTATACCAATCGCGATTACTTAAGAAGTACGGCGGTTCATGAAGAGTCATACTTATCCAATCAGCCAGCTTTACCAATTTTTGCAAACTATCGCCTAACGCTAGTTTACTCGTACGTGATGAAAGTTGCTTGATAGAAGCAATAAACGGTCACTCGTGACATAAAAATAGCCGCACGAGGCGGCTATTTAATAGTTGATGGTGCCAGCAACCAGGATCGAACTGATGACCCCCGCTTTACGAGAGCGGTGCTCTACCAACTGAGCTATGCTGGCGTACAAAAACGCGTTAACAACTATACGGGGAAGCCCTGTATTATTCAAGCAGAAATACTAAAGAAGCCCGAGAATGCCACGAAGAAGACGTTCAAGATCATCTGCATACTTCTCGGACGCCTCTTGTACACTCTTATGCGTAGTTCCATGAGCACCAGCTGGGTTTGCTGCAAGCGTCAAAGCCAATACGTTCATATCAAGTGCTCGGGCCATAATAACCTCAAGAGCTGTAGAAACGCCAACATATGAGACACCAAAACTGCGAAGCATAGCAACCTCTGCAGGAGTCTCAAAGTTTGGTCCCAAAAGACCGGCAAAAACGCCTTCATTAAGCTCAATCTTAAGGTCATCTGCTACACCACGCGCAAGCGTTCTAAGGTAAGGTGAGAAAGCATCATTCATATCTACAAATGGAGTCTCAACATCGCGAAGACCTGCCCACTCTGCAAGTGGATTAGTCCCAGTAAGGTTAATCTGATCAGTAATAACCCCAAGGCCAGTCTTTGCATTACCAGAAACAGCACCTGTTGCGCCTGCAAAAATAATATCTCTGCAGCCTAAATGATGTGCGTGTTGAACAAGAGAGGTTACCTCGGCTGCGGAATAGCCTTGATAAAGGTGAACGCGACCTGGATAGACAACTACAGGCACCCCATCAATAGTGCCAATTGTTGCCTCAAAGGTGTGTCCTGTCATGGGAGAAGCACTAACAGGAAAACCTGGAATATCACGATAATCAATGCGACGAACTGGCTTTACTAAACCAGCAAGATGACCAAGTCCAGTTCCTAAAATAAGAGCAACAGGATGCTCGACAGATGGGCTTACATTCTCAATGGTTTTCTCGGTAACCACACAAATCCCCTCCTCTAAGAGGTGACGAGTAAGTATTCCCTCGCCAGAAACAAGCTTTCCTGAGTACGTACCATCATAAATCTCATGCACGCCACAAGACGGACTTTTTGCTTTCAAAACGGCGAACGTGATGCCAGAAGGCTTAACGGCACTAAGCACAATCTTAGCTCCACGCTCAAAATCGTCTGTAACATCTGAGCCATCCTTGAGCCAAACGCGTCCTTCTCGCTGCTCTGCGGGCGGACGAGGCACAGGAAGACCTGAGGAAATCTCGGGGCAAATCTTTGTAACGTTTACTTTTTGAGCAAGTCTTTGTACTGCAGAAACAGACTTGGCCCCTCCGTCATATCTGACGGGGAGGCCAAGTAAACAAGCGCTAATAGCAACCTTCATTAAATTTCAAATCCTAAAGAGCAAGAGAGTAAACAGTAACGGATACTTTACCAAGAATCTCGTTAATCTTCTGTGACCACTCCTGAGAAGCCTTGCTTGCAACAGCGGAGTACTTGCTCATTGCAACTTTATAAGCAGTCTGAGCGGCTGCGTAAGAAGCAGAATCATTGGAAATTGTATAAGCAGAAAGCTGCTTATAGTAATCACCATCCTGGGAAGCCCAAGTGTTGTTCTTAGCATCCCACTCATCGCCAGCAAGACCAATGATGTACTGAGCGTACTCCTGGCTTGTGGTTTCAGAGTTGCCGTCCTCAGGTGCAGTTGGTGCTTTTGGAGCATCTGGAAGAGTTGTGGTCAGAACACTGTCACGATACTTCTTCATGATGACAGCATCATTGATAAGCTTCTTTGCAACGTCCTCAGAAAGCTTATATGCAGAAGCAACCTTACTTATATCGGTTGTCTTGAAGTTATTCTGCATGTACTCATTAATCTCATCATCAGTGACGGTAATACCTTTACTCTTGGCTTCAGCAACAACAAGAGCATTGCGGATATAGCCAATAATCTTATCCGCTGGTGGAACAGCATACGTACCATCAGACTGCTTTGCTGCATCAAGGCCTGAAGTAGCCTCAATAACCTCACGAGTAGTTACTTCTTTGGTCTGACCGTTATAGGTATAAGAAGCAACGGGGGTGTTGAGCTCGCCCTCAGAAAGTGTGGTACGACCATTCAAAGAACCAGTAGCTCCACCGCCGCCAAGGAGAAAGCGACCAATAACAACACCAAGGGCAAACAATACAACAGCGCCTAATCCAATAAAAATCTTAAAGTGCTTTCTTACATCAATAGATGGCATATCCTTGCCTTTCATCGCTTAATGAAACCATGCGTACACCAACACAAAGTTTTAGTTTACCCTTATTATCAAAAAATAAAACATATAACCGGGAAACTTTCCCGTTTATACACAGCCACTTATATACAAAACAAGTTACTTAGTAGCTGCAACAATCTCTTCGGAATACTGCTTGATGTATCCAGTGGCATTTTCTGCATCAAATTTCATACGCTGAGATAGTGCCTTTTTTACGTCTTTAGAAATAGTTCCATGTGCTAAGGCAAGAAGGCCCTGGAGCATGTCATGGTACTCAGCGTCGCCATGATAGCATTGGACCGCCTCATCCAGAAGTGCCCATGCCTCATCAGAATGCTTTGCGGAAGTTGCCCCATACTGGCAGAGAAACAAAAATGCTGCTAAACGTACAGTTGCTGAGTCATTATCAAACAGAGAAGCCTCAGCGGCATCAAATGCCTTAAAGACCTGGTCACCAAAATGCTCACTCAGATTGGCAAGCGCATCTAGCACTTCCCAACGAGTCTGTGCTTCTGGTCTATACAGTGCATCAATAAGAGAATCAATATGCTCTTCAAAGGCAAGAGGAGCAACATGAGCCAGCTCTGCAAGCTCATGAGAAGCATCTTGACGAGCGCGCCTGCTAGCATCAGACAAAGCGATGACCAGGGCGTTCACTTTTTTCATCTGTGCCATAGTTGGCTTTTTAGTAACCTTCTTAGCTGGTTTCTTTTCTTCTTTTGACGCCTTTGTAGAGCCCGCTTTTGCGGTTGCCTTAGTTGAAGCCTTTTTTGGCTTCTGAGCAGTTTCTTTCTTCTCTGCCATGAAACCTAAATCCTCTCTAAAACACCCATTATTCTCTAAATCCGTCTACGACAACGGTGCCGCTTTTTTGATCCTCATGAATTTTAATAAATCCAAGGCTCGATGCTTCACGTAAAAGAGAAGTAAACGAACGATATCCATAAGTTGCCTCAGCAAACTGTGGACGCTTTCTTCGCATAGTCTCCTTTAAACGAGACGCATAAATAAATGTTTCGCTTTCACGTTCCAAAGACTCAATGGTCTCAAATAAGAGCTGATAGCAGTCGTGTTTCTCGGCAGGTACTTTCTCTTTAAAGTCTGGAATTCTACCAGAACTTAAAATATCTTCGTAGAAGATAAACTCATCACAGACCTCAACAAGAAGCGAGCTGGTAGACTCCTTCATGCCAACGCCAATAACTGTTTTACCAGCCTCTTTAAGCTTTGCTACTAATGGCGAGAAATCCGAGTCACCAGAAAGTACAGCAAATGTGTCAATGTGATCTTTAGTAAGACACATTTCAACAGCATCTACCGCAAGTCTAATGTCAGCGGAATTCTTGCCAGTATATGCCCTATCTGGAATCTCAATTAACTCAATACCAAGCTCATGCAGAGGTGTAATAGCATTTGGAAAGCGCTGCCAGTCACAGTAAGCACGCTTGGCAGTAATGCGACCCTTATCAACCAACCTCTCCATAATGAGCTTCATCTCTGGAAGATGACCTGGCTCTTGATGACCGTTTTTCTTTCTTTTGCCTGTTCCTAGTGCCAAATTTTCATAATCGATGAAAACCGCAATAGAGCTCTGAGGAGTAGAAATATCACTCATAATCGGGGTTCCTTTGCGGCTAGCACTTAGTGACAGCAGTGGCCGTCATGACCGTGCTCGTGGCCTTCATGGTCATGATGATGTCCGTGACCATGGCACTCGCACTCGTGATTACCATCTTCATGGTCGTGACCACAGCAGCACTCGTGTTCATCCTCATCTTCCTGGCTCTCAAGAAGTGACCAGTCAAGACCAGCTGCAGTGCTCGTAGCCTCATCAGTGTAAAGCAGTGAGATTGCCTGGGTACCCTTGCGAGCGCCACCAATCTGGCAGAGCATGTCATACAGGGTAAAGGCAGTCTCTGCACCAGGGAGCGTAATCTCAAGATCCTCAGACTGAGCAAGAGCAAGCGCAATATCCTTGCGGAAGTGCTCGGCCAAAAATCCTGGCTTGAAGTCTCCCTCAAGCGACTTAGGAGCAAGCTCTTTAAGTGCGCGAGAAGAACCCATGCCACTAGCAACAACCTCAAGCATCTGCTCAACGTCAAGTCCACCCTGCTCTGCCAAGGCCATTGCGTCTGCGTAGCCAATCATGCATGATGCAAGAGATACCTGGTTACAAAGCTTTCCAGTCTGTCCCTTACCAGCACCACCCATGCAGAAAATCTTTGCCGAGAAGGTCTCGAGAAGAGCGCGTACTGGCTCAACATCGTTCTCAGTTGCGCCGACAATCAGCGTAAGAGTGCCGTCCTGGGCGCCTTTCTGGCCGCCAGTAACAGGACAGTCAAATGCATGTTTTCCCTCAATTTCAGCAGCATCGTGAATATCGCGAGCAAGCTGAGATGAAGAAGTGGTCAGATCAATAAGGTACGCACCCTTCTTAGCAACGCGGATAAGGCCATCTGTTGCCAAGTAAACGTCTTCAACGTCAGTTGGATAACCAACCATAGTAAAAACAACGTCAGCGTCTTTTGCAGCATCTGTCACACTCTCTGCAGCGTGAGCGCCCAACGAGACAAGCTTTTGTGCTTTCTCTGGTGTTCTGTTGTAAACAGTAACGTCATAGCCAGCAGAAATAAGGTGCTCTGCGATAGGAGCGCCCATAATGCCTGTTCCAATAAAAGCAACCTTTGCATTCTTGCTCAGTGCCATGTATGAGTCCTTTCAGACTGAAATAAATATACAAACTGGGGCCGCTCCAAAGAGCGACCCCATACCTTGTACCCGTTAATTAGATTTACGAACCCTGTTAGCAATTCGGTCAGAAAGCGAAAGCTTCTCGCGGCGGTCAGTTCCCCAGAAGACAATAGCCACCATACCTGGGCCAACGTGAGCACCAATGACTGGTCCTACCTGGCTATGAATAATGGTGAGTCCCTCACAGCCTTTCTCTTTACGAATCTGAGCCTCTAGCCAATTGGCGTCCTTCTGTGCGTCTGCAGAAATGATGCCAACAGGAAGCGAGGTGTCATGAGAATAACTATCTCTAAAATCCTGGATAAGAGACTTGAGTGCCTTCTTACGGCCTCTGCACACTGTCTTGACAGTAAGAGCTCCTGTTGAGTCATAGGTAAGCTCTGGCTTTACATCAAGCTTGCCACCAATGTTTGCTGCGGCAGCTGGAATACGGCCACCTGCTGCAAGAGCATCCAAGGTCTCAAGTGTTAAGTAGCCATGAATGTAGTTACGCGCATCTTCTGTCCACTCAGCAATCTCTTTTGCCGAGAGACCCTTATTGGCCTGATGAACAGCCTCAAGTCCCAGAAGCTGGGCGGCAGACGAAGGTGCACCGTTGTCAACTACGTAAATCTCAAAGTCTGGATATTTCTCTCTTACCATATCTGCCGCTTGCTCAGCTGCGTAGAATGATGAAGAAAGAGCAGAGGTAAAGCAGAGATATACCGTTGGGGTGCCCTGTTTTGCAGCACGCTCAAAGACCTCAAGGTAATGACCAGGAGTAATTGCAGAAGTGGTGTAGCGCAGCTTTTTATCCTTACGCATACCCTCAAAGAACTCATGTGCACTGATGCTCTTCCAGCCGTCATCGTAGTGCTCTCCATCTGGCCCCACATAAGGGAACTGAATGATATCGACACCTAGCTGTTCAGCAATTCCTGGAGCAAAGTCTGCACAGGAGTCCATAATGATTCGAACGTTACTGGGCTTATGATATGCAGCTGAAAGCTCAGTAGGCTCAAGATCTTCGAAGGCAACCTCGCTGATTTCTTCTTCGGCTTTATCTTTTTTATTGAACATCTTGTTCCTCAATCTTAGGTTTGATAATTCCATAACCACCATTTTTACGATGGTAGATGACATTAGTCAAACCCGTAGAAGCATTAACAAAGACATAAAAATCATGGCCGAGAAGGTCAGTTTGGACAAGCGCTTCCTCTTCCGTCATTGGCTCAAGATCAATGTATTTCTCACGAACAAGCTGGTCATCAAGGTCTTCAACTGGAATCTCAATGAGATTGGCAAGATCTTCTTGTGTAAGAGCAACTCCGCGCTCAGACTTTACATGATGACGGCGCTCAACAACTTTTGTCTTGTACTTGCGTAGCTGTCTGGAGACTTTTTCTGCTGCTTCATCAATAGCCACATACATATCGTCAGAGCTAGCGGTGACACGAACAACATTGTTACGAACAAATACCGTAACCTCAGCTGTCTTTCTATCTGGATTTGAAGGGTTTTTGTCTACTCTGAGAACTACATCGCAAGACATAGGAGTGATGTCAAATACTTTAAGAGCATCACCGATTTTCTGGTCTACGTGTGTGCGCAAAGCCTCAGAAATGCTTACCTTGCGTCCCGAAATCTTGATGTCCACCATGGGAGCCTCCTATCGGATACACAAGACATCTTCTAACTGATGTCTGTATAACAACAATACCCATTTATCGGTCAATCATTCCATAAAAAGTTGAATTGAGCGGTAAACGGTTAGAGACTATTTCTCATTATGCGCGATTAATTTTGCTCAGAGGAAGATGTAGATGAATCAGCGCTGTTAGATTGCGTAGAAACTTCCACAAGTCCGGAAATCTTATTGGTAGTTGAGAGGTGTGGCAAGGTGCCAATCCACTTGTTTCTAATAACTCCCTCAACACCGTTAGATTGAATAGCTGAAAGAGCTTGCTGAATTTGTGTAGCAAGAGCTTTGTTACTTGTTGCTACAGAAATACCAATCGTAGATGGAACGTCAACCACACCAACCATAGAAATATCTTTGTTTGCTGCTAGATAAGCACCTGCATATGCATCACAGGCTACATAATCGATGGAACCATTTTCAAGAGCTTCAAAAGCATCATTTAAATTAGAAAAACCTTGGACAGACATGCCGGTAAGTACCTGACCCATTGCTCGCTCAGACAAAGAACCCGTTTGAACGCCCACTGACTTTCCACTCAAACTATCAGCAGTAATATCTGTTTCTGAGCCCTTATAGAAAAGAGCTGTCGCAGACTCAGCATACCCAGAAATTAGCGTACTTGTTGAATCTTCACCACTTCTAACGTCCATGACAATATCGCAGTCTGCTTGTAGGCCATCTACTGGTCCATTAACTGACACAAATTTAACATCTACACCCAACTGGTCTGCAATTGCAGAAGCAACTTCAACGTCGATTCCCTGAAGCGTTCCAGCTTCTGAGGCCACAATCATTGGAGCTGTTACTGACTGAGTTCGTAGGCCAACGGTCAAAGTGCCAGCGGTATGCAGTGAGGAATCAGGAATCTTCTGCTGACGGGCTTCTCGCTTCTCTTGGATTGCCTCTTGCACTGACTTGACGTGGAACCATTTATCCAAATCAATGTTGATAGGACCAATGGAACATCCTGTTAAAACAACAGCGAGTGCTATGAGAAGTAACACTTTAAGAGAGCTTTTAACGCGCGTCATCAGAACTCCTTCTTCTATTCAAGTGTCTTTTCAGCTGACCTGGTATTTGACCCCACACTCGCATACTGGAACGTTTGCTTTGCTACCGCAGCAGCTCCACTAGTAGTTCTCTCGCCTGCGAGACCCTTTGTCTCTTTGATATAACAGGCGGTATGGCTTACTTCTAGGACGAGCCATGATCGTTTACGTGCGCACACGTAAACTTACGTGGATCCCTTTGACCTCGTCTGTCATGGACTAAAAGCTCACAGAGAACTTCGCAACCACAGACCTGAAAAGACTTATCAAGTATAGCCGTTTGCAACCATAGGTAACTCACCATACGCGAGCTAATGCGCCTACGGTTACAGAATGCACGCCTGCGGCACAAAGTACCCTTGTAGCTTCTCTAATTGATGCTCCAGTAGTTACGACGTCATCTAAAAGTAAAATATTTGATTGATTAACCGGCGCAGTACAAGCAATACTTCCTTTCAAATTTATTTGCCTTTGAGTCGATGAAAGCGTTCTTTGATCCTTTGCATGTGGACGTATAAGCACGTCATACAAAGGTAAACCTGTAAGCTGGCAAAACGATTGGGCTACAAGTTCCATATGATCAAAGCCTCTGCGCGCGTACGCTTCCGCAGTTGCTGGAATAAAGGAAACTCCATCAATTTTTGAACTATCAAAGCGAGAAGTACCGTCAAGAGCACTCCATACTGAGGCTTCTTCAAGCGCACACAATATAGCTGCAGCAATTACCGGCGCAAGTCGAAGCTCATGGCCATCCTTGAGCGTCAAAATCAACCGTGCAGGAGGGCCCTTAAATCCCATGGCACAAATGACCGCTCTACTCTCCCACTGAACAGGTCGTTTCTTCTTATCTGCACACTCTGAACAGACAAGCCTCCCGTATGGAGCGCCACAATTAGGACACGCCCACTGCTGAGAAATCCACGGCAGCTTTGCCCGACACTCATCGCAGAGGAGCTGACCGGGTTTCTCGCACACAACACAGCGCGTAGGAGCAAGCAGCTCAAGTGTTGAGTTTGCCGTTGCAGTAAAGAGAGATGTAGGTTGCATTTTTACCCCCAGAATCTGGGGGCTGACAGTAAATACAGTCTAGATCAAAGGCCGCAAAATGGAAGGCATTTTAGGTAAACGAAAAAAGATGGTTTATCTAAAGCTCCTACCAGTGAAATTATATTTTGTGAGGATTCGGCTAACGGATGTTTGCCACGGAAGCCATAACAAAATCAAGAAAACAAGCGTTGCTGCGCCATGTGTTAGATCAAGCGGAATTGAAGCCGCAAATGCGAGAAGAGCGGATTCTAGCGTTAGAGGATGTACAAATCCAATAACAAAGTACACGTTCATCACAAAGCCAAAGAAGGGTCCGGATATAAACGCCCAGGTCATAAGCAAGAAAGGTGGAAGCTTGTGGGGTTTCTCACCTTGTTGGACGGATGGGTGTTTAGAAGATGCGGGACAAGCTGAGGTGAAAGTTGCAAGAAGGCCTCCCAGGTAACCAACAAGCCCCCACGCATACATCTGCCATGGCGTCCACGAGCCCTGACCAAAGAAAACGTTTGAAAGAATCGCAGATAAGGCACCTACCAAAAAGCCCGCGTGCCTGCCAAGAAACGCTCCCGCGAAAATAGCAACTGCGGAAACAGGCTTTACGTACGCGAGTGGCGCGAAGGCAATTCTTCCCGCAGCACCTAAGGCGCTAAAGACGGCAGTAGGTACCAAATTGGCAACTGATGGCTTCTTTGTCTCAAAACTTAACATAAATAATGCAACTGAAATGATTGCTAAAATAATTGAAGATACTGCGATAAAATCAGGCAAATAAAGCATTTCAACAGCAAGAATAATAGGAGTAGCAAAGAGTGCTACAGCCTCTAGAGCTATTGATAACATGTACCGATTATCCACAAGAACCTCACGCTTACCGTCAAAATAAAAATATCAAGAAGGTCTGTCTTATTTTGGCATAAGATGATTTGAAACTACAACAAGGAGGTCTTCATGATCTATCTGGGAAACTTTAGCTACAACGACGAGCTTGATTCTACTGACAACTACTGTCTTATGCCTTGCATTGTTAAGGCAGATTCCACAGATCATGCGCTTGAGCTTTTCTCGGAGCACCTCATTGAGGTTTCAAAGTCATCTGACCTGCTTGACGGCGCAAAAGAGATTTTCTTGGATTCTATTGTTGAGCTGGGAGAAGTTCCTACCTCTCCTCTGATTGCTCAGTGGCAAAAGATTATGCCTGCAGGAGTTGGTCTGTGTAGCATTACCAGCGCTCTTCCAACACTTGAGTTTAATGATGAGACGGCCAATGCCTACGGCTTCAATGAGCATGCTCATAATCATGATCAGGAGGACGATGAAGAGGAGCATGAGCACGAGGAGTTTGGCGACATCAACGATCTTAACGATGAGCTTCTTGAGGAACTTGGCCAGGATGAGGAGCCGTTCTTAAGGTTCTAGCTGTCGTGTCGCTAAGTGCCGTGCGGGCTTTTAGCTGCTGCCAGAGTTCTAGCTGCCTACTCCGCTGACCACACCCACGAGTTCGCAAAGAACTCTGAGGTTGGTTCTGTCAGAGAAATCTGACCATCAAAAACTAAAGAAACGTTATCAGCAACGCGCGATATCAGCTGCATGTCGTGCGTTGCTACTACTATAGTTGTACCTTCTGCCTGTGCGCGAGAAAGCAAAGCAATAACAGCTTCTTTAGTTGGGGCATCCAAGCCTTTTGTTGGCTCGTCAAGAATAAGCAGACGAGCCTTTGTGAGCACCACTTTTACGAGGGCTAAGAGTTGCTGCTGTCCGCCAGACAAATCGTATGGATGAGAAGACATAAGCTTCTGATATGTTGTGCGAGCAAGAAGTCCCGAAGCTTCCAGAAGCTCCTTAACTTCCTGGTCAGAATAGGCGCCGCTCTGCTGCCACTTGGCAAGCTCCTCGCCCACACTTTGGCAGGTAAAGAGCAGTTCAGGATTTTGTGGAATGTATCCTTGAGATTGCTGGAGCTGGTTGTAGATATGTCCGCGCCTTGGACGGAGAACGCCCGCTGCAAGTTTTAGCAGTGTTGACTTGCCTGAACCGTTACCGCCTACGAGCGCGCGAATTTCTCGCCCCGTGACCTCAAGCGAGCACTTGCTGAGCACCAGCTGCTCGCTCTGTGGATACGCAAACGTCACGGCGCTGAACTCGAGCACGGGAGAGTTGTCGGCCACGATGGATGCTGGGTTTGGCGCGGAGCTGCGAGGACAAAGCGTCTGGCGAAAAGAGCCGTCTGCTTGGAGTACATTGGGCTTCTCGCCATCAAGGCAGACGCGTGTGTCAGCGAGGTGCTCGAACGCGGCAACGTCGTGAGTGGCAACAAGCACGGCAACATTGAGCTCACGCGCGACGCGCTCCAGGAGAGTGGTGAAGTTCTTCTGCGCAAACGGGTCCAGCTGCGAAGTTGGCTCATCCAGCAAAAGCAGCTTTGGGCGCAAGACAAGCGCTGCGGCAAGGGCAACAAGCTGCTGTTCTCCGCCAGAAAGTTTGTGATTGCGCTTGTGCAAGAGCGATTCCATACCAAAGAAACTGACTGTCTCAAAAATACGTCGGCGCATTTCTTTCTCTGAAACGCCTCGATTTTCCAGGCCAAAAGCCAGCTCTTTCAAAGGTGTCTCACACACAAGTGCTTGTGAAGTGGCTTGCGGCACAAATGCAATGGTGTCTACGGATTGTGCCTGAGTCATCGTAGAAACCTCTTGTCCGCAAACAACAATTGAACCATCACGTCTACCTTGAGGCGCAATCTCAGGCTTAATGAGGCTCAAAATGGTGGACTTGCCTGAACCAGTTGGTCCCAGTAAAAGACTAATCTGACCAGCACAAACCTCGCAGGAAAAATCTTTTACGACGTTGCGGTCTGGAGTTAGAGCATACGCAAACGAGAGATTTTGAATAGCTAGAACTACTTCTTTACTAGTTGAAGAAGTAGGCGAATTCTGAATATAGGAAGAATGCTCACTCATACAGACTGCTCCCATAAGACAGTATCAATACGCACAAAAATTGCTGGTAAAACGGTAAACAGCACTACGCCCAGATACCAAAAACTCACTTGGAACTCTGGCATAGTGGGATAAAACTGCCAAGCTTGTACCAGCATATACAAAGAAACCGCTGCTATAACGCTTAAGAAAACAAATACCAGCAATGCTACAGTATCGTAGGCGTCAAGCACTTCAGTGTTCCACCTACTCCTGTGCCCTGCCATCCCCCAGCCTCGAGACACAATAGACTGAAACGTGCTCATCGACTTCTCCAGCGCCCTCATACACACTGCGTTAATGCTGGTGGCTGATTGCGCAATAGCTTTTCTCGCGCTCAAAAAATGGCTTTGACCTGGAATGTAGCTTTGCTGATGAGGCCGTGTGGCAGAATCACACGCTCTAGCTGCCGTATTTGCTGACTGGATTTGACGAGTAGTTGTCAGATCAGAAAGTAGCTGCGGCATAAGCTGCACAGAAAGGCTCAAAACCAGCTGCAATCCCGGAAAGCGCACGCTTGAGCGCTGCAACATCTCGAGCGGCGACACTACTACAAGCAGGCACTCAAGCCAGCTCAAAGTACTTACAAGCACCAAACCTGAGGTAGCTCCGTACACCAGACTTTCTACGTACAGTTGTGTGTGCCCAAATGAATACAAAACAGTAGAGCCAGATGCCGAGAAAAACGGATTAATTACTGCCATCAATACAATAATTGGAGCATACCAAACAAGCTGTTTAACAGCATGTTTGGCGTCAAACAACTGGATTGTACACAGCTGTGCTCCTAGAAAAGCAATCAGCGCACAGAGAGGCTGAAAAGAAAATGCGGCAAGCGCAACCTCACATCCAAAAAGCACCACCGTAGCAAGTGGATGAAGGCGAGAAAAACTTGTGCGCGCAGGATTCATTAGTTCACCGCGTTAACGTACGTCCAAACAACTGAATCACCATCGTGCAAAACATATGCATCTGACGTGTAGTTAGGCTGGACACCGTTAACCGAATATACCCAGCCGCTCTGTGGACCATGGTCGCGCTCAGCAAGCCCATTAATAGCCGCAACGTACATACCAAACGATGTGCTTCGAGCATTTACCCCGGCCCCACTTGCAAGCAATGCGTCATAGACTGACGTACCCTCTTGTACCTGGAGGTTGACGGTAAATGAAGACCCTTTAGCTGCAGATCCATCAACCGTAACACTTACAGAAAGTGCGTTATTCTCTTTACGAGGAGCAGCTACAGAGCTTGTTGAGTTACCAGAGTTAGAAGGCTCCGACGTTTTCTGACTAGAAGAATCTTGGGCTTTAGACGCATCAGCATTTGACTGAGTGTCTGAACTAGAACTTCCTTGCGTCTGTGCCGTCTGAGAGTCTGTTTGAGCACCAGAAGCACCTGCTGTCGTCTGACCTTGCGCGGCGGGTGCCTCTTGAGCGGAAGCACCTGAAGTGGGCGCAAAAAAATACTGAACTAATGTCCATGCAAAGAAAAGCATGAACAAAAGAGATACGATCGATGCTGCTAAATAGAGAATCCGTTTGGATTCTCTTGTGAGCTTAACCACTATCTCACCTGGCCTCGGCCATTGGAAACATGGTGAATTGCAGCGGTTTCTTTCTTTAGCAATGCTACAAATACTGCAAGGACTGCGCCAGAAGCAAAGAAACCAAAGATGCTCAAAAGCGGGATGGTAGGTGCAGAGGACACCTGCTGTGGGGCAGCAGCCTGCTTGTTTGAGTATTCAGTAGGCGGAAGCTGCTTCTCGTCAGAGTTGTTATCTGCAGTCTTGTTCTCAGATGGAGCCTTTGTAACCTCCTCACCAGCACTCGCAGCAGTGGTCGAGGAAGTTTCATGCGCAGCTGGAGATGAAGGATCCTGAGCTGACACATTTGTAGCTGTTGAATCTGTCCTACTAAAAATGTCTCCAGATGGCTGGGTATTCTCGCCAGAAGGTTTCTGATTAATAAGCGAGAAAAGCGTGCCAGAGTCATTGGTGTAGTAAAGGTTACCCTCAAAATCTGCAATGACTGACGACGTGGTGTAGTTCTGGTGATCTTTATCTGGAGTGTAAATCTGAGCTGCTCGGCTGGTACCCAACTTGTATACCCATACGCCACCAGGTAGACCGTTTACCGTGAAATAGGCATAGGTACCGTTTTGCTGAACAGAAACAAGAGGGGTGCTCTGAGACTTACCTTTGCCAGCTCGAGCCTGGTCAATCACCGTAAAGGTGTCAAGAGAAATCACAGAGATAGTTCCGTAGCCCTCAGCATCAACGCCATTAACAAAGACATTAGAACCGCTGATAGTTGGTGTAGAGGTAGACTCTGCTGCAAATTTGACTTGCTTCTCCTCAACAAGAGAAGAGCCATTTCTTCTAATCAGGTGCAGCGTACCGTCATTTCTGGTTACGGCAAGATAGGTTCCATTACCGTTTTGATCAACGGAAACAGGAACAATACCTGCGCGAATTGGTGAGCCAAGGTTAAGCTCCGCTTCAATTGCGCCGGTTGTACCGCTGATAAGCCTGACAGAGGAGGACTCGTCGCCAATCATAAAGTCAGAGCCCGAAGCCGCTGCGCCAGACCAGTAATAACCTGAAGGCTGACCAGAGGTTGCTCCAGGAATATTTGCAGGCTGCGCGTTCTGCTTCCAGCGAAGCGCACCAGTTGTAGCGTCAACAGCAACCATGTAGCCACCAGCTGCGTCAAATCCGCTCATCTTAGTAAACTCAGCCAAGATGGTGCCGTTATTAACCGTCAGGCTAGAAACAGACTGCAAGGCATTGGTGGTATCCAGCGGCTCTGTCTTCCAGATGCACTCCATAGTTGTTGCCGAGAATGCGGTAAGGCATCCATCATCAGTAGCAACAACAATCATGCCATTAACGTACAGAGGACGTGCAAAGTACGAGACCTTGGAGCCAATCTGTGCCTCAGCAATAAGGCTACCTGTTGCAGCGTCAACTGCTTTGAGAGTAGAACCGCTCACGTAATAGACAGTGTCTTTAACGATGACCTGGTCAGAAACAAATCCAGGTGCATTCTGAGTTCCTTCAGTCACACTCCAACGAAGAGCTGCAGAGTTAATTGGAGTGCTCTGCGTAGTAGTGGAACCGTTTCCGCTACCAAAACCGCTCCAAGATGCCTCGTAGTTAGGGTGCTCGGCAAATGGATTGATAACCAGCTCATTTTGAGGAGTTGGAATAGAGCTATCCTGACCACCATATGTCCAAGTAATAGTAGTGTTTTCGTCCAAGGTAACATTGTTTGCCATCTTGTCCGAAAGTTGACCGTTCACAAAGAACTGCCACCACTTATAGGCACCATCTACCTGTGCTGTTGCAAGTGTAAGTCCCTGTGCAGGAGACGTGATAGAAGACAGATAACCGCCTGCTGCATCATAGGTTAGGCCGTTATTCTTCAGGTAGTCATACGTTACCTTGTCAGCAGTTGTACCCTTACGAACCTCAATAGTCTGGGTAGGAGCCCAGTGCTGAGGCTTGCCGTCTTTATCAAGACCCACCACAGAAAGGGTAACGGAAACAAGTTGACTTGAATCTGGGTCTTCCTCTACAGATCGAACGCCCTTCTCGCCCGCCACGGTAAAGGTGGCAAAGACCTTCTGATTAGTAAGGGCTTGGAACTGCTCGTTGTCTGGATACAAGCTTGCATAGCGAGAATAACGTGCACTTGAAAGAAGCGCCGAAACCGTAACAGACGTGTTGTACTCAGGAGTCTGTGCGAGAACAAGATTCTCGTTCTGAATGATTGTTGGCTGAGAAGAGCTGTACGTGCGCGCCTGATCAGCAGGACCCATTGGATCGTATGTTGGGAACTCTGAAGGCACAATACCACTTGCGGTCTTATCGGTATTGTTAACATCATAAGACCAGGTCAAAGAGCCGTCTGCAGCACGATAGAATTTATTTGGTGTAGCCAGAGACTCAGAAACGCTGTCTTGTTTATTCTGCTGACCAGAAGGAGTAGCAAGTGCATCCCAGAAATGAGCCTTTGAATCATTCATCAAAGCAAGCTCTGCATCAATGTCAGCCTGATTGAGCGGGCTTACTGTAACCGTAAGAGTCTTAGAGACTGATACCTCGGGATTTTCTTTATCGGTAACGGTCAAAGTGATGTCTACCTGCTGCGCGGAAGCAGAAGGTAGAGGCTGGTACACCGTTCCTCTATAGCCATTGAACGTAATAGCAGCATTAGAGGAAGTGTACGTAAATTGATAGCGCTTTCCGTCCAGGCCAAAGTTCTTTGGTGTAGGCATCTGCAGATCGTCTGCAACCGCTTGGGCATTAATTGAGCGATTGGTATACACATCTTTAATGCTTGATGCCGAGAAACGCCTGTTAATTCGCCTCAACAGATTATTTTGTGCATCGGTAATAGCCGAAGAATCGCCGGGAACCGTTATGGTAAAGGTTTTCTGATAACTTGTCTGAGGAGCATCGGAGCTGCTCAAAGAAACATTTGCAGTCAGCGTGACCTGCTTGTCACGAATACCGCGGGTAACTGTTGCCTTATACGACTCAGTACCATATCCATCAACGCGAACGACAGAGGTATCTGAGCTAGTCCAAGTGACCTTAGACCATGAAAGTTGGTTTCCATCTGCGGAAATAAGCTTATGTGGAAGGGTAAAGTCTGAAGTTACAGAAGATTCATTTTGTCCTGCCGCGTATGATGGCGCAAGGTTTTGGGATACGCCAGCAAGTTGTGCCTGAGATTTTGCCTCATCCCAAGGAATTAAAACGTTACAGGTATATTGAACGGTCTTTCCATCTTTGGAAAGTTCAAAGGTAACTTTTGCCTGTCGCAAAACAAGGGTGCTTCTCTGATTAGTAAAACCAGCCGCATCCATCCAGAAGTACTCAATAGAGCCGTTAGTTACAAGATCAGTAGAAATACCTGCATGAGCATATGAAGCTGTCGAAGACATCTGAACCGATGCCACTCTAACGTTAACCTCTCCAGCACCAATGCGACGCAGCTCTTCTGCAACCATAGTGTTGAGGTTAGTATCTACACCATAGCGAGGTTTTGGCTTATAGAAGGAATTGTTCAGTGTTTCTACTGCCTGGTCCAGTGTTTTGTGTGGGTAGTCAGTCTCATTTGTAGTTGCTGTAACACCACTACCCGTCTCTTCAGAGGTTGTGGTTGCACCAGTTGTAACTTCCGCCCTGCTAGAAGTATTGTCCTGATCAGTAAGAGCATTCTCTGCTGAGGAGGTTGCAGTAGTAGTAGTGGTCAACTCTCCCGCTGCTTCTGCGAATGCAGGAGCTGGTAAGAGCGCAAACACTAAAAGTATGGAGAAAAGGCTATTGAGCGCCTTTTTAAACATGCTTCTCATTCCTTCCAACTTGCGGTGAGTTTAGCCTTCTTGCCATAACAAGCACCACAATTCCAAATACAACTAAAGGCAGACTGAGCAACTGTCCCATGGTAATAAAGCTGCCAAAGAGATAACCAAGCTGCTCGTCAGGAACACGAACAAACTCCACAACAAACCTAAAAATGCCATAGAGCATCAAAAACGTTCCAATAAACGTTCCTTGTGGACGAGGAGGGTACTTCCTAGAAAGGACGTACAAAATAGCAAACATCAAAAGACCCTCGAGAAGTGCTTCGTAGAGCTGAGAAGGATGACGGTAGACCGCTCCTCCTGTCTCAAACATTACTCCCCAAGGCAAATCTGTTGGCTTTCCCCAAAGCTCACCGTTGATGAAGTTTGCGCAGCGTCCAAAGAAAAGACCAAGCGGCGCACCAATAACTCCCAGGTCACAGATGGTGGGGATAGAGAGGCCCGATGCCTTACAGACAATAGAGCCGCCAACAACAGCTCCTACAAGGCCTCCGTGAAAACTCATGCCACCTTGACTTAAAGCAAAGGCATCAAGTGGATGAGCCACGTAATAACCGGCGCCGTAAAAAATAACGTAGAACAGACGGGCGCCAACAATAACGCCAAATGAGATGCCAGCCATCAGATTAAGCACGTCATCAAGGGTGACGTTAAGCTTCCAGTGCTGAGCAGTTCTGTACATAACTACGCCAGCAAGCACAAAGCCTACGAGATATGCCAGACCATACCACCTGATAGATAGCGGACCCAGAGAAAGTGCTACTGGGTTTAATGAATGATAGAAAGCATCAAGCCACACAATACGTCCTACTTACTAAAACTACTTTAAAAGAACATGCGAAGGAGTTGCTCCGCGCTGACCCTGATAATGGCTGCCAAGATCTTTGCAGCCATAAGGGCGCTCAACAGGAGAGCTCATGCGCTCAAAGGAAAGCTGACCAATCCTCATGCCAGGATGCAAAATGATTGGAAGGTTAGCTACGTTAGAAAGCTCCAGTGTGAGCTCTCCATCCCAACCTGGATCAACATAGCCCGCGGTTGAGTGAATCATAAGACCAAGGCGACCCAGGGTGGACTTACCTTCAAGCTTGCCGAGGATATCGTCAGGAATAGCAATGCGCTCAAGCGTAGTGCCAAGTGCAAACTGACCAGGATGAAGAACAAAAACTTCTCCCTCTGGAACATCAATTGACTCAGTAAGACCCTCTTGAGCTACAAGTGGATCAATTGAGGTGTGCGTAGAATTGCGGAAAATTCTAAAGTTTGAGCCAAGACATACGTCAACCGATGCAGGCTGCACGTTTTTCTCGCATAAAGGCTCAATAACGATACGACCAGCTGCAATCTCGGCTTTAATGTCGCAATCAGAAAGAACCACAACGTCCACCTTTCTTACGTCATACAAATGTATGGTCAGAAAACCTAGCTATCCGTTTATATAAAATATCACGCCCTACACAATAATGTGCGGGGCGTGATATATAAAATTTGTAAATATGCAGGTCAGTCATGGTTCACCACAACTTCTCTGCATAAAAAACACGTTTATGCATATGAAACTAACAACCGATAAGCGCCAAACGTTCACTTTTTGACGCCGAGCGGTAACTTACAGCATTGCAGGCTGAACGCGCTTAACACCAGGAACGTGCTCAATCAGAATGCGCTCAATACCCTCAGACATGTCGTATGCAGACATAGGACAACCAGCACAAGAGCCAGTCATCTCAAGAGTAACAGTGCCGTCATCGCTTACATCGATAAGCTCAACGTCGCCGCCATCGGTCTGAAGGCTCTGGCGAATAACATCAAGAGTTGCATTCAAAAGGTCACGATTAATGGCCATGTTTGCTCCTATTCAAACTCTTAAAGCGCGAATGCGCCCATAACTTACAACATGGGTATCCTACCCAAAATTCCAAACTTATTTCTACCCTATCCAATTGGCGAGAAAAAATGTCCAACTGAAGCGTCTTTCAGACGTGCAGGCAATGATGCACCCGACGCTGTTGCCGCAATCGCCGCAGCTACGCGAGAGGTAGCCTCCCTTGTCTCTTCCGCGCTCAAAAGCGTTGCGTCCACCATAAAACGCTTCACACCACAAGACAGCATCTCAGCCATCTCTGGTACGCCGTCAAAGAGCTTAGGGCTCCAAATCTTGGAGCGACCGTGTCTGTCAGTCCTTACAGGCATGTAATCGTTATCGATGCCCCTGAGCGTATGCTCTTCAAGACGCAGCTTACAGGTGTCGCAATCGTGGATACACTTGCCCGTAGACATCAAAATACAGTGCTCGGTTGTCATGGTACGAATACGGCCGCTGACCATATAGCCCACAGGAATCGAGGCGTTTCTCGCCATATGGCAGATCTCTTGGAGGGTAAGCTCGGAGTTGAGCCAGACGCCCTCTGCGCCCATGTCGGCAAGTGCCTGCAGAGCATAATCATTGTGGACTGGAATGCACTCGCGCACCTCTGGGATAGCTCCGCGCTCAACGGCCAGCGCCAGCTCAGAGATGTTGCCCACAGCAACCGGCTTACCTGCAGCAACGTAGAGATCCAGGCGATTATGGTCAATCTCGCGACATACCTCATCAAGCCATGGAGTCACCTTGGCGAGAAGATCCTCTGGCCACAAAGTCTCTGAGAGCGCATCGGTTGTTGCATACAGACGATCTGCTCCCGCCTTGAGTGCAACACGTGCCTGCTCGGGAGTCTCAACCAGAACACAGACCTCTGCCTGCGATGTATTTGTTTTTGCAGCCGCCTCATCAAAGACAAAGAGCTTCTCTTTGTCCTGAGCTTCTCGCTCCTTTTGATAGGCAAGACGGGAAAGCGGAGCAATCTTCTGCTCGCGATCCTGGTATTCCTTCAAAAGCGCGGCCTCGAGCTGCTCACATGCTGCAGCGCGGACCTTGTGAACTGCACTAAAGCTCATGCCACACGCATCGTCCATCTGGACGTCAAAGCTTACGGCCTCAAACGGCGAGGTTCCCATGCGACCAACGTGCTCAATAAGCTCGTCAGAGGTTACTGCCTTGGTGCGTGCCTCCTCCACCGCAAAGCCCTCGGCAGATGCGCTTACAACGCCATCTGCCGTTGTAAGCACCACGGTAAAGGGCTGGCCAATGCGGGCAATAATGGCCACGTCAACAGCTCGTTTTCGAGGGTACTCCAGTGAAGAAATCTGCTCAGCTACTACGCGCGCAGCTTCAGAGCGAATAATGCGCACCGTGGAGCCGGTCTGCATAACGCGAGAAGTGCGAACGGTAACTGTTTGACCTGGCTCAACGTCTACGGGACAAAGAGCGGTCAAAAACTTGTCAGGCTCATCGAGAGGTCTAATTTCAAGCAAGTCGTTCTTGCCAATAGGTGCATGTGCGATAAGGTCAACATCTGCCTGCTTATAGCGGCGTAGCTTAACGCGGCCGCCATTAAGACCGCTCTTGCGCTCAAGAGCATCCTCAAGTGGGCGTCCTCCGGTAACCTCACCAACAATCTCGCCACGGTTGTTGGAGCGCTCGTAGCTCATCATCTCGTTGCCAGCGGTACCATGCAGGTAAGCGTTGGTCAGACCACGGTTAAATGAGCGTTTAAGCAAACGGTGACGACGGGCCACATCGGCCTGGTTATCCACGCCCTTCTCGGCAGCATCAATTGCCTGACGATACGAAGACACAACCGAGTACACGTACTCAGGTGCCTTCATACGGCCCTCAATTTTAAGTGAGCCCACTCCCGCTTCAATCATGTCGGGCACGTCATCAATGGTGCAATAATCCTTAGGGCAGAGCAGCCTATCAATGCCACCCATCGAAACAACTTCATGTTTAGAGTTAAGCAACTCATACGGCAGACGACACGGCTGAGCACAAGCTCCGCGGTTAGCGGAGCGGTCTCCACGCATAGATGACATATGGCAAATGCCCGAATAACAGAAACACAGAGCACCGTGGCCAAAACACTCCAGCTCAACACCAAGCTTGGAAATGGTAGAGATCTCTTCTTTAGTAAGCTCTCTGGACAGCGTAACACGGCCCACGCCAAGCTTTTTACAGGCAGCAACACCGCGTGTATCGTGAATGTTTGCCTGCGTTGATACGTGGCATTCAATCTCTGGCCAGGTCTTTCTTACCTGAGCCATAAGACCCCAGTCCTGGATGATAAAAGCATCAGCGCCAAGAACCCACGCACGGCGAATCAGACGCAGTACACGCTGCATCTCGTCCCACTTAACAACAACGTTAACGGTGACGTACACGCGAGCGCCAGCTAGATGAGCCTGCCTGCACGCACGCACAAACGACTCGTCATCAAAGTTGTCCGCCCCACGGCGAGCATTGAAGTTGTTGCCTAAGCCGCAGTAAATAGCGTCAGCACCACCAGCAAGAGCTGCGGTAAATGGCGCAGGACCTCCTGCGGGGGCGAGAAGTTCCATCTGTGTTGCACGAGGGAGTGGCTGAGATGGAAGCTCCTTATCAAAGGCCTCCTCAGTCCACTCTGGCTCGTTCATGCGATTTAGCTCGTGAGCTGTGGATTCTCGCTCACGACGATTACGTTCGTTCATAGTACCTAACTTGCCTTCAGCGCTTATTACTTCTTAAGTGAAGAAAGTGCTGGATGAATCTTATCTTTGTCAGAAAGAATAACCTTTGCTGGATCTAAGGTCTTCTCACCAAGAAATGCTGGCCACTCAATGCCAAGCTCTGGATCGTTCCACATAATGCCACCCTCATCACCTGGATGATAGATGTCGTCGCACTTGTAGCAGAACTCCGCAGTCTCAGAGAGGACCAAAAAGCCGTGGGCAAAGCCGCGAGGAACAAAGAACTGTCTGCGGTTCTCAGCGGACAGGACAACGCCTTCCCACTGACCCCAAGTTGGACTTCCCTCTCGCAGATCAACAGCAACGTCAAAGACAGTGCCGGAAATTACACGCACAAGCTTTGCCTGCGGATGCTCAATCTGGAAGTGAAGGCCACGGAGCACACCCTGAACGGAATAGGACTGATTGTCCTGTACAAACGAAGCATCAATACCGCCGGAAACAAAATTTTCTTCACGGTAGGTCTCCATAAAGCCACCACGTGCATCACCGTACAGCTTTACGTCCACAACCTTTACACCTTCAATCGAGGTGTCATAAAACGTAAAATTGCCCGATTGAATAGGGTTTTTAAGCTCTTTTGGAAACTCCATAGCGTTCACCTTTCGATTTCTTTAGGTAATCTACTATATACGAGTCAAGATTAATAAGGCTTTTGAGCTATGATATTCATGCAGTTAACGTGTAATTTGCAATTCAAAGGATGCTTGTGAGAATTCTTGCAGTCGTTCCCGCTTACAACGAAGAAGCCTGCATTGCTTCAACTATTACAGAGTTGTGCCAGGTAGCTCCTCAGATTGATTACGTCATAATCAACGACGGCTCATCTGACCGCACGCTAGATATCTGTAAAGAGCGTGGATTTAACTACCTCAATTTGCCTGTTAACGGAGGCCTTTCTGCAGGCTTTAGGGCTGGTATGCGTTACGCCAAAGAGCATGGTTATGACGCTGTCGTACAGTTTGACTCCGATGGCCAACATAAGCCTGAGTATATTGCCCCTATGGCCCAGGCAATGGTAAACGAGGGAGCAAATATCGTCATTGCTTCTCGCTTTGTTACCAAGGCTCGCGGAAACTCTCCTCGAGAGATTGGCTCTAAGCTGATTTCTTGGCTTATCAAGACCAGCACTGGTCAGACTATCACTGATCCCACCTCAGGCATGCGCATGTACGACCGCGGCCTAATTGAAACGTATGCGCGCTCCTTTGACTTCTCCCCCGAGCCAGACACCATCTCTTTGCTCATGCGTCGAGAAGCTAAGGTTGTCGAGATTGAAACTGAGATGCGTGAGCGCCAAGGAGGCGAGTCCTACTTGAGCTTCTATAACTCAATTATGTATATGGCTCGCACGTGTCTCTCGCTTTTGCTCTTCCAGTGGTTTAGATAAGGTGACACCATGACTTTAGTTCTAAGAATTCTGCTGCTTATTGGTGCTCTTTTTGCCATGGGCATTGTCATCAATAGCGTCCGCAAATCAAAGATTCGCATCTCCGACTCTGTGTATTGGGTTGTTTCTGCAGGAATCCTTGTGTTGTTTGCGCTTATTCCCCAGCTTGCGTATTTCTTCTCGGGCATATTTGGTTTTATGAGTCCTGCAAACTTTGTCTTGCTGCTGGTTATTGTGATGATCTTGATTAGGCTCTTCCACCAGTCTTGCGCAATCTCTAAGCTCACCTATAAGGTTGAGCAGCTTTCAGCTGAGCTTGCTCTGCGTGATAAAGATGCACGTGACGAGAAAAACCTTGATTTTATAACTGACTTAAACCAGCACACTCGCGTGTAAACGACACGTCAATCCTCTGTCAGCACGCTCATCTACATGCAATTTATGTAAAAAGTCTGCCTACGCAGCGGACTTTTTCTTTTGGTCTTTAAATCCCAAGAAGCAGAAAATGCCAAATACAAGGGCGAGAATTGCAAGCGAGGCATCATAGAGTACACACGCTCCCATAATGCCAAAGCTACCCACAAACCAGCTTCCTGTGAGTGCAGCAAAACCCGCACCTGCAGCGTAGCTCGCAAACACGGCAACCTGCTTACGCATGGTTACTACGGCGTAGTACAAAATAACCGTGAGGGCATTGAGCAGACCTCCAAAAAGCAGCATCAAAAGCTCTAACTTATACGGTTCAAAATCAAGACCATACAAAAGTCCAAGAACTGGAGCTCCCAGAGGCCACGCTAGTGCCATAGAAACAATAGTGGCTAACGCAACTACCGCAAAGCCTTTAAGAATCAATCCAACAAACTGCTTATCTTGCTGATTATTCCAATATTCAGCCATCTGAGTGAGCAATGGCTTAAAGACAAAGTTACTTAAAAGATTGATAACCATGGCGGGCATGGCTAGTGCCGTAAAAAACGTAAGGAGCGTCTGATCACTCAGGCCTCCCAACGCATAGCGAGGAGCACCAACAACGTACGTCAGCAAGAATGAGCCAGCAAACAACGGAGCAGTGGTAACCAACAGCTTTGTAATTTGCTTAATGTCAAAGGTAGGCTTAAGCGTTGCCATTTTCTTTGTGGGAGGAACAACAAGCGCAGCCATAACCACCAAAGAAGCAACAAAAGAAAGAGCGGCACCAACAAGCAGGTTCTTTGTAAGAAGCACTCCTACTGCAAAACCAACAACCGTTGCAAGAACGCGATAAAAGAATGCCCTGCCAGCAATATCTAAGCGACCATGCTGTTGGAACATGCCATGAAAAACATCTTCTACAACGTCAAATAAACGCAATGACGCAATCAGGGCATACAGCAACCCCTCATAGCTCAATCCCTGAGACTGCAAGGTAAAAATAATAATTCCTGCAATCATCAAAACAGTTGTGATGATTCGTGCGGCAAGATATACACCAAACGAGAATACTTCTTCTGTATCGGTAACCTGGTATGTTCTAATCTCAAAGTGGCCAATAACCATCAGCTGTTGAGCTACAGCATACGCAAGCGAGAAAACACCACCAGCAGCGGCTCCCATGGTACGCGTGACCACCATCAACATAAGTACCGTTGAGGCAGCGTTCATCAAAGAGCCAAGTGTATTCCAAAAGTAGTTTTTTCTGAGCTGTTCAGCAGAAGTATCTATAGTCATAGTTAGCTTTTCTGGCCAAAATCTTCAAATGCTTGACGACTTCCCTTGGTAACATCCACATCTTTCCACTTACCAAAATCAAGCGCACCAGGATGATGATTCTTTCTATCCTTCTCTGGAGGAAGCTGCATGTAATCCCCATATCCCCTGGTAAGAAGCTTGTCATACTCCTTAGGAAGCATAGTGGTAATGTCCTCAAAAGGAACGCGCACCATAGGAAAAACGTCTTCTTTATCCATAGACCAGTTCTCTGGATCAGGTTCAACAAAGCTGGCGTAGTGATTGGTTTTCTCGCTCTCTGCAGTGCGAGCAGCCTGGTCCCACTTGCGCTGGATAAATGCAGATGAAACTCTAAAAAGCTTCAAGGCATGATGAATAATAAAGCATCCCGCAAGAGCAATCTTTTTCTTCCAGCCAGTCAAAGGCACTCGAGGTGTTGGGGTAACTAACAAGAAATTCAGACGACCCCAGAACCATGTTTGGCGTTTAACCTTTGCCAGCTTCTTTGGGTCTGCTGGGATTTTATCAAAGGGAAAAATTCCAATTGAAATAGCGTATGTAAAGGGGCAGGTCATAAACTCATCGGGAACACAAACCGTTCCTTTTAAAGAGAGATTTGTATTAACTGCCGGGAAGAAATTGTCTTTTCTGCCGTTTTGAATGCAAAAATCTGGACGAAGAAGAGCAGGCGCCTTCTCCAGAAAAATCTCATAGTCCTCGCGGAACATCGAGATATCTACATCATCATCCCAGGGAATAAAGCCTTTATGCCTCACGGCTCCAATAGCAGTTCCACCATATGCTTGATACGAAATACCAAGTTCTGTACAGACGCGATCAAGCTCATCCATCAAAAGCGTTGAAAGAATCTGAATTCTTCTTAGCTCGTCGGGGTTCTCGTATGTCTTAAATCCGTCAGACTCCACTAGGGCTCCCATTCGCCATCGTCCGATAACATTCTTATAATACTAGACATCGGAGCTAATCGATTGGATGTAGCAATGTATACACCTCAGGATCACACGTTTGCTGTCTGCGCATATGGCGAGAGCCCCTATCTAGAAGAGTGCATTCTCTCGCTCAAGGAGCAGACACTGTCTACGAATATTCTTTTGGCTACTTCAACACCAAACGAACTGATTCAGTCTCTTTGCGAGAAGTACAACATTCCCATGCATATCAATCCTGGTCCAGGAGGCATCGCTGGCGACTGGAACTTTGCGGTAAGCGTTTGTACAACTCCTTTGGTAACCATTGCTCACCAGGATGACCTGTATAAACCTTCCTATGCAGAGCATATGCTTGAACGCGTGAACAGCTCTTTTCGTCCACTGATTTACTTCACCAATTATGGTGAGCTGCGCGATGGTGAAGAAGTTCTTGAAAATCGACTACTTAAGGTAAAGCGTCGTCTCTTGTACTCGCTTTCAAAGCCAGAAAACGCAGGTAAAGCATGGGCCAAACGTCGCGCACTTGAGCTGGGTTGCGCCATTTGCTGCCCAAGCACCACATTGGTCCTTCCCAATCTTGACGTCCCTGTTTTCAAAGCTGGATTTGGCTCTAACCTAGACTGGGAAGCATGGGAAGCAATTAGTAAACGTGAGGGTGATTTCTTGTACGACACCCGTGTGCTCATGCTTCACCGCATCCACGAAGATTCTGAAACCAGCCACCTTATTCACGATAACCGTCGTGAACAGGAAGATTTAGAGATGCTCAAGAAGTTTTGGCCAGCTCCTGTGGCCAAGCTTATTAACATGGCCTATAAGAGCGGACAAAAAAGTAACGGCTAGTTTGTCATTACAGCGTAGAAACGTGACAACTAGAAACCATATAAGTGCAGGTTGTATACTTATATAAAACAATGTAGCAATCATTGGAGAAATATGCTGAACTTTGCTGTTGGTCCCGTTCAATCAGAAAACGATGTTCGTGCTCTTGGCGCGCTTGATGTCCCCTACTTTAGGACTCCAGAGTTCTCAACTACCATGCTTGAGAACGAGCAGATGCTCTGTGAGCTGGCAAAAGCACCAGAGGGTTCTCGTGCTGTTTTTGTAACTGGATCTGGTACTGCAGGAATGGAAACCGTTGTTGCAGGCACCCTCTCAGCAGAAGATAAAGCTCTTGTAGTTGACGGCGGTAGCTTTGGTCATCGTTTTGTTCAGCTTCTTGAGCTGCATAACATTCCACATACCGTAATTAAGCTCAACTATGGCTCGCCTTTAACTGCAGCCGATTTAGAGCGTTATCAGAATCAGGGCTACACCGCGTTTCTCGTCAATCTAGGTGAGACTTCCCAGGGTATTTTGTATGATGCGGAGCTCATCTCTGCATTCTGCAAAGAAAATAATCTGTTCTGGATTGCAGACTGCGTCAGTTCTTTCTTAGCAGATCCATTTGACATGGCTTCTTTAGGTGTAGACGTCATGATTACTGGCTCTCAAAAGGCACTTGCCTGCCCTCCAGGCATTTCTCCAATTGTGCTTTCTCAAAAGGCAGTTAAAAAGATTGCTGGAATTAAAGCACCATGCATGTATCTTGACCTTAATTTGCTTCTCCAAAATGGAGAGCGCGGCCAAACGCCTTTCACTCCAGCAGTACAAACGCTTCTTCAGATCCATAAACGCCTCAGCAACATTGTTAAAGCAGGCGGCGTTGATGCTGAAAACGTACGTATTGCAGCACTCGCAAAAGATTTCCGTGAGCGCGCTCAGAGTCTTCCGTTTGAGATGCGCCTTGTTTCTCCTTCAAATGCAGTTACTTTCCTTTCAACAGGTAACTACTCTGCAAAAACACTTTTCCAAGTGCTTAAAAATGAATACGGCATGTGGATTTGTCCAAATGGTGGCGAGAATGCAGATACTTCTTTCCGCGTTGGACACATTGGCGCACACGATGTAAGTGACAATGCCGTTCTTGTTGCAGCAATTCATGACGTTCAGCGTAGGGGTCTTTTAACCACTAGGGAGTAACCATGACCAAGGTAATCACCTATGGCACCTTTGACCTGCTTCACTATGGTCACACTAACCTACTCAAGCGCGCCAAAGACCTGGGCGACTATCTTATCGTAGGCGTTACCGCTGAAGCCTACGATATGGCTCGCGGTAAAATCAACGTAAAGCAAAGCCTCTCTGAACGAATTGAAAACGTCAGAGAAACCGGCCTTGCTGACGAGATTATCGTTGAGGAATACGAAGGTCAAAAAATTGACGATATCCGCCGTTATGGTGCAGATATTTTTGCCATTGGTTCAGACTGGAAAGGCAAATTTGACTACCTTTCTGATTACTGCAAAGTAGTATATCTTGACCGAACAAAAGGCATTTCAAGCACGGAGCTTCGCAGTGAAGAGCGCAAACTTTCTGTTGGCCTCATTGGTGACGCTTCTTGGCTTGATAAATACAGGAGGCAAGCTCGTTTTGTAAACGGTATGGAGATTGAGGGCATTGCTACGCTCGACACTACCATGCTTACTCCTGAACTAGCTGAGCTTCCTGTTGTTACCTCTGACATCTCCGAGCTCCTACAAAAAGTTGATGCTGTTGTCATTGCATCTGATCCATCTCTTCACGAGAAACAAATCAGGCAGGCGCTTGAGGCGGGAAAGCATGTCCTGTGTGAATCCCCCTTTGCTCTAACACCAGAAGCTGGCGATTCTCTAGTAGCTTATGCACAAGAACGTGGTCTGGTGCTTCAAGACGCCATTAAAACAGCATATTCAACAGCCTTCCATCGACTTGTTCTTTTGGTCAAAGGTGGAAAAATCGGCAAGGTTGTCTCAGTTGATGCCACCTGCACCTCACTTCGTTATAACAAAACTGATGATTCAATTACGGGTGCCAACTGGGGTGGTATGGGTGAATGGGGACCCATTGCTCTTCTCCCTATCTTCCAAATTCTTGGCACCGACTACACGTCTTCTCAAATCATTACTCGTGGCGAGAAGGGCTTTGTCCACGAAGGTGAATTTACCAAGATAGATTTTGTCTATCCAAGTGCGGTAGCTTCTATGAAAGTAGCAACCGGTGTTAAATCTGAGGGTGAATTAGTTGTCTCTGGCACTGACGCTTATGTCTATGTTCCGGCGCCTTGGTGGAAAACAGACTACTTTGAAATCCGCTACGAAAATCCTGCGGAAAATAAGCGCTACTTCTATCAACTTGATGGTGAGGGCTTTAGGTTTGAGCTCATTACATTTGCTCAGGCTATTGCAAATGGTACTTCAAATTCTTATATTTCCCGAGATATTTCACGCACGCTTTGTAAGGTAATGGGCGATTACTATCTAGGAACAAATACTTTGCAGATTAGTTAGCCTTAAATCTAAATCAGAAGCTCGTAACTACATCTTGTTACGAGCTTCTTTTTTGATAAAAAGATAAAATAGACTCTGTTAAATCTATTCCACTTAAACAAGGGGTTTCGTTGACTATGATCACATCGTCAGCCAATAAAATTCTGTTCATCATCCATGGCTTGCTCTACACGCTTGTGTTGACTCTAGTCTGGTGGCACTTCTACCAGCAATCGCTCAGGCCTACGTTGATCCATCGGTTATGACCTACACCATCCAGGACTGGCAGCGGTCGTAGTTGCACTTTCTGCGGTCCTTGGCGTTGCGTTTAGGCGTTCTCGTAAGGTTTTATTCCGCCTGCTTAAGATTGACGAGAACGCAAACAAAATTGTCGAAGGCAAGGTTCACAAGGTCGACACCAAAGGTGCAGAAGCTGCAAATACTCAGATGAAAGAAATCCTTGCAGCAGAGTCCGTTCGTCTCAAAGAACAAAAAGAAGGCACCCTCAAACCTAAGGGTCGCGTTGGTGTTGCATTTCTTGTTTCATTCTTCACGGTCTTTACTATCTTGGTCGTAGCTCCACTTGAGCTGGTGGCCAGCAACGCAAAAGATTTATCGTTTAGCCTTAATGACGTAGCAGGTCCTGTATTTTTATCTGGCCTTTTGCTAACGCTTCTTTCTACCGCAGTCCTCTCCCTGCTGCATAAGCGCGTGTTTAACGTTGCTGTTGCGTTTGTGGGTGCCATTGGCGTGGCGTCGTATGTTCAGGCAGTGTTTTTGAATGGTGGTATGCCGCTTGCTGATGGACATGCAGTTATCTGGTCAGACTTCACAACCCAAATGATTGTCTCCGGTGTCATCTGGCTAGCAATCATTGCAGCTGCAGTAGTCTTCTCGCTTCTTAGAGCACGCCAGCTTAGAACAGGTCTTCTGGTAACCGCAGCAGCTCTTATCATTGTTCAGGCAGTTGGCGTTGCAAGTCTCTGGGGACCTGCTGTAGCTGCTTTCACAGATGTAAACACAAGAGAATCTCAACAAATTTATGCAACACGTGAAGGTCTCTATAACGTATCTTCCAAGAAGAACGTTGTGGTGTTTGTTCTAGATACCACTGATACGGCCTTTGTCCAGAAGCTTTACGATGAGTATCCAGAGACATTTGCACCTCTTACTGGCTTTACGTGGTACAGAAATTCCGTCGGCTCCATGATTCCTACGCGTTATGGAATCCCGTCTCTTGTATTTGAAAATCGCCTACAACCTGGTCAGCCATTTGGTGACTTTGTTGATGGTTGGGCAGACAACAGCCATTATTTAGATGACATCAATAAACTAGGTTATTCCGTTGGCTTGTATACCGATAACTTTAATTCAATTTATACCGACTATATGCACAACCGAACCATCAACTATCACGAGCTTCGTGGTCGTGGTTCAGAGAATCAGCTCAATGTGCTTGGAGCGCTTCGTATTCTTTACAAGACAGCATTCTGTAGAGATATGCCTTGGGTGCTAAAGCCCCGTTTCTGGTATTACACCGAAGACCTTAACATGCGTATGATGAGGAAATTTACGTATGACGAGGTAGACATGTCTTCTCAGCGTTATAACGAAGATGATCTTAAGTATTATCAGGAACTCCAGCACTATGGTCTGTCTGTTCACGATGAAAACGATACAGGAAGTTTCCGCTTCATCCATCTTATGGGTTCCCATGGTCCTTTCATTCTTAACAGAAATCTTGAGCGCCCCAAAGATGCTAGCGAAGAGAACGAGATCGAACAGACACGTGGTGCCTGGAAGATTGTAAACGCTTATATTACAGAGCTTAAGCGCCTTGGTCTTTACGAAAACACCTCTATTGTTGTAACCGCTGACCATGGTCGCTGGTATCTAACGCCAAACGATATTACAAAGACTTCTGCTCCAGCAATTTTCTATAAACCTGCTGGTCAAAGCGCAGAAGAAGCGGCTCAACCTATGCAGATCTCAGATGCTCCTGTTTGGCACTACGACATCTTGGCTCAAACACTCAAGGACATGGGCGCAGACTCTCAGATGCTCTCCAGGTACACTACTCCTCTTGATGAGTCTTATGAGGGAGAAGATAGACCTCGCTACTATATTGAAACTATTACCGAGAATAACCGTGATGCAGAGCTTCGAGAATTTGTCATTAATGGCGATGCAACCGACTTCATCACCTGGAGTTTAACGGGAAATAACTGGAGACTAGTTTCCAAAAAGTAACTCTCACAAACTTAGAGAAATACAAAAGAGAGCCATTCTCCAGCGGAATGGCTCTCTTATTTTGTTTAAGACACCTAAAGTTACAGCAACAAATTAATCTCTCTTTAACAGCTCGTTCCAGTCTGGAGTAGCCGAAAGAACTGTTCCCACAATAATAACAATGCAGCAAATTACCGTCAGTGGAGAAGGAATTGCTTCTGGCATAATTGCTGGCAGAATAATACCTGCAAGAGCAGCAAAAATAACTGACCACGCAGAATAAGAAATATTTAAGGCCATACCTCGAGAAGCGCCAATAGAATCAATTGCTTTGTAATAGAAGAGATATGAAGCAGTTCCAGCAAGAGCAGCAATAAATACCACAGCATTAGCAGGAGTTACTGCAACCTGGCTTGTAAATTCAACGGAACCTGCTAAAGGTAGGATAATAAGACCATAAGCAAACGCTGAGGTAGTTTCCCTAATCTGAAGTGCAGTCTCATTATCAACAGCATCGTCTTGCATACCCCAAGCTAAAATAACTGCCTCGGAACCCCAGCCAAAAACGCAAGCTATAACACCCACAATACCAACAAAAACGTTTCCGTTACCTTCACCTGCGGCAGTAGATATGCCAATGACCATAACACCTACTAGAGCCACAATAAGAGCAATAACTTGCTTCAAACTCATTTTTTCTTTAAGCAGAAACCATGCTAGAAGTGAACCAACTGCTGGATAAAAAGCTGAAATAGCTGCGGTATAGCCTGGCCCAATGGCATTAATTGCAGCAAGGTAACCACTCATGCCAATTGGTCCGCCTAAAAGAGCACCAAGCATAACAACACGTCCGCTTTTAGTCTTTGCAGCTTCAAGGGTATCTTTGAGCCTGCCCTTACGTGCCATCATGACTAGAAGAATAGCAGCAGCAAAAAAGTCATGCATAAACGCACTAGCAAACGATGCCTGTGCGGAATCAACATATGGACTCATACCAAGAGCAACACCAAGAATAACGGTATCAAGTGCCCAAAGAATGCCACTTAAAAAACCATATTGCATTGTTTCCCCTTTTACTCTTAGTTCTGGGTCTCTTCGTACCAAGAAAGTACACGGTCAATATTATTTGCAGCATAGTGATAGTAAATAAAGAACCACTCACCTACGTTCTCGCCCTCTGCTTCTTTAACGAGCGACCATAGATACCAGCACCAACCTGCAAAGACTACATAACTCCAGAAGTGTCTACGTTGCTCAAAAGTTGCTGTTTTTCCAAAGTAATAATCAATAGCGGCGTTTGCCTCATCATCAGTAAGCTCACAACAAACCGTAAAGGTACCAAAGTCATTTGCCTCATTTGACATACCTGCATACTCCCAGTCAATAAGACTGTAGTTGCCAGCTTCATCAATCAAGAAATTCAGATAAAAGAAATCATTATGAGAAATAACAACTGGATACTCATCGGTATCTGTATACTTCTTCAAGCGCAAGACTTTCTCGCGAAGCTCATAGTAGCCAGGAATCTCAATAGGACCCTCTTCAAGCAGAAGCTTCTCGTAATTAAGACCCTCGTTAACAAAATCAAAGGTACGATCAAGTAAGGCGCCACTATGATGCAGCTTATAACCCATTTCCATTGCACGCTTAAGCTGCTCAGGATTGTGAGGATCAAGATTCTGAGCGTTTCTTACAAACTTAGAAATCTTCCAGCCCTCTTTTTGATCCTCATAAATAAAGGTACTATCTAGACCCAGCTCACGAGCAAGACGAAGGCCTGCTTCTTCTGCTGCACGGTCAACAAGTTTCTCGGTACCAACACCTGGATGCCTATAGACATATTCCTGGGCATCATCACCATATCCCACAACAAAATGAGCAGATAAGTTAGTAAGTCCTTGTTTTAGCGGATAGAAACCATGAATATCCTTTTTCTGACAATGAAGAACCGAGACAATATTGTCAAAAATCTCTGAATCAATGTTCTCAATAAATGCAGGATCAAACTGACGAAGCTCATCAAGGGAATCAAACTCATAAATGACACCGTCAGGATACTTTCTAATGGTCATAGAAAGCTCTTTGATATGTCGGACGTAAATCTCTTCCCAAAGCATATCGACAGTTTCTGGCTTGTCGTAGACTGCTTCAAGGATGTCTACAAACTTCCTTGAAAATTGTCTGTCAAAGTAGACATGACCCAGCATAATCCAAGAATTTAAACCGCCAATTTCCACACCAGTAATACGCCCACCGCGGCCCTCTTTAAGACACCACTCATCAGTTTCTCCTGCAACATACGTTGCTGAGTAATAAGCCTCATATACATAATGCTCAAAAGGATTCTGAGTAAAGTAATCATCAGACGAACAGATGTAGGTATTATCAAGCTGGTCTTTTACATACCAAAGCGTTGAATTATTATTTCTGGTTGCGTAGTCTGGGTTCACAACAATCTTGACGCCATACTTCTCCTCCAGATAGAAGAAGTACTCCTTCTTGTATCCAACAACAACAGTGATATCAGTAATTCCAGCCTCAAGCAGCTGATGAATCTGGCGTTCAATCAAAACTTCTCCGCGAACCTTCAAGACACCCTTTGGCTTCTCATAAGAGATAGGTGCAAAGCGAGAAGAAAGACCAGCAGCCATAATAATGGCATTCTTAACTTCATAAGGCTTCAGAGCTTCAAGACCCTTGGGCGTAATGAGCGTATCTTCAATAAGACCTTGATCCTCAAGCGTTTTAACTGCTGAGTTAACTGACCCCAAGGACAACTCAGTATTCTCTGCAATCCGCCTCTGATTGAGCTTCTCATCAGAAAGAGCAATAGTTTTTAATACGGAAAACACGTTTTTTGTCAGTGCCACGGTTCCTCCAAGTGAAGACCAACTAACAGCGAAAAATATAATTTCAATCTAAAACACTCTTGAGATGGTACTACTATGTTCAAATTATGACAATCTATATATTATTTTGAACATAGTAGTACGTATGAGCTTTTTTGTTACTTATCTATCGAAGCTCATAAAAAACGGCACGATATGTGCCGTTTAAAGTAATAATGCTATAAATCAAAACAGATTTTGAATTAGTAAGGACCAAAATCAAGACGAGCGGGATAATGATTTTTGCGTTTCTCGACTGGAGGTAGTTGCATATAGTCTCCATACACAAGCTCAAGGAACTCCTCAATCTTGTTAGGGAACGCAACCATCATTCCTTCGTATTCAAGCTTCTTAACAGGGAAAATGTCATCAACGTAATACGTCTGCGTCCATGGATCGGTATCGTTAAGATAGCCAATACGCTTAGTTTTAATGTGAGCATAGCGATTACGAGCTTCTTGCTCATGCTCGTACATCTTTTGAGTAGACACGTGAAGCAGCTTGCACACTCCCCTGCCTATGGTAACTCCAACACGTAGAAGCTTTCCCTTAATACCATCGGCCAGGATAACAGGATGTGGAACATCTATCAAAATTCGCATGTGTGACCAGAACCAGGTATCACGAGCCTGTTTCTCATACTCTTTTTGATTGTCTGATACATTGTCAAAACAATAGACATCCAAAAAGATTCCAAGGTCAAGCGGAAGCGATGCAAGCGCCTCCTCGCAAAACTTAGTACCCTTGAGCATAATGCGTGTTGTAGGGAACGGGTAGTTGATGTTGCGTTCTGAGTTGATGATGCTGTATTTATCAGCCCATTCTTCATCGTAGATAGCTAGGAGTTTATGGAAGTCTTCTGCAGGAAGCGCAACATCAATATCGTCATCCCAAGGAATAAAACCCTTATGACGCAAGGCGCCGATACCAGTGCCAGCAATACCAAAATAGCGGATATTATGAGACTCGCAGGTATCAACAAAATCTTTAAAGATCATGCGTTCAACTTGCTGGAGATGTTTAAGCGTTTCTGTATCGTATGTGCGCATTATCGACCTTCATACATCTTCTTGTAGTAATCCTGGTAATCACCGGAAACTACATTCTTAACCCACTTACGGTTCTCTAAATACCAGTTGATAGTAGTAACAATTCCCTCTTCAAATGGAGTTTCTGGATACCAGCCAAGCTCATCTTTAATCTTATCAGGCGCAATACCGTAACGGCGGTCATGGCCCTTACGATCAGTTACATAAGAAATCAGATCCTCAGTAATCTGAGCGTCACCGGTGATTCTTGCAACTTCGCTGATGATGCGCTTAACAATGTAGAGGTTATTGCGCTCGTTGTGACCGCCAACGTTATAAACCTCGCCCAGCTTGCCGCCTTCAAGAACCATAGCAATTGCCTTGCAGTGGTCATCAACATAGAGCCAGTCACGAACATTGAGTCCGTCACCATAAACTGGAAGTGCCTTGTGCTCCAGGCAATTCTCAATCATCAGAGGAATGAGCTTCTCGGGGAACTGATAAGGACCATAGTTGTTGGAGCAACGCGTGATTACCGCAGGAAATCCGTACGTATCATGCCAGGCCTTTACAAACATATCTGCAGAAGCCTTAGATGCAGAGTAAGGGCTATGAGGACTCAATGGTGTAGTCTCGCGGAAAAATGCCTCTGGATCATCAAGTGGCAGTGAACCGTAAACTTCATCGGTAGAAACCTGCAGGTATTTATGGTCTCCGTAGGAGCCCTGACCTTCATTCCAGAAAGACTCTGCAACACTCAGAAGCGAAACAGTACCCATAACGTTAGTATCAGCAAAGGCACCCGGATCTTCAATAGAGCGATCTACGTGACTCTCTGCTGCAAAGTTAACAACGTAATCAGGATGATAGGTCTCAAACAACTGCGTAAGAGCCTCTTTATCCCTAATGTCTACGTGAGCAAAGGTATAGCGAGGATCTTGATCATATTCCGAGAGGTTCTCAAGGTTGCCTGCATACGTCAGAGCATCTACATTCAAAATATGAATGTCCTGATTTCTTCTAAGCATGTAGTGGATAAAGTTAGATCCAATAAATCCAGCTCCACCAGTAACTAAATAGGTTTTCACACTAACCTCTTTCTACCTTCGAAAGATATGTTGCAAGAGCCTCCTGCCAAGGCCTCATACAATTTCCAATGGTACTCTCAAGATGTCCGTTTACCAAAGATGAATACGCAGGACGAGAAGCACTTTCTGGGTGCATCTCTTTCCACTGAGCAGAAGTTACTCTGGTAACTTTACAGTCAAGGTTGCTACCAGCCATAATAGCCTCAGCAAAATCAGCCCACGAACATGTTCCTTCGTTGGTTGCGTGGTAGATGCCATAGTTCTCAGTAGACGCAATACACAAGATTGTGTGTGCCAGATCATTTGCGCTGGTAGGATTACCTACTTGGTCATCAACAACGCTAATCTCTGAATACTTTACGCCAAGAGCCCGCATGGTTGCCACAAAGTTTTTGCCAACATAGCCATAAAGCCATGCAGTTCTCACCACAAATGTTTGAGGATTTGCTGCGAGCGCAAGTCCTTCTCCCGCTAATTTTGAACGACCATACGCAGAAACAGGATAAGGCGCATCTTGCTCTGTACGAGAAGAACTTTCTTTACCACTAAAGACGTAATCAGTAGATACCTGAACAAGCTTTGTTTGTGTAGCACTGCAAGCTCGTGCAAGATTCATGGGGCCAAGCGCATTTACCGCAAAAGCCATCTCAAAATTACTTTCGCAACCATCTACATTTGTTGCGGCAGCACAGTTAATAACAACGTCATAGCGCTCATGCTGTTTGAACCATGCATTCACTGCTTCCGAGCTGGTAATATCAAGCTCGCCTGCGTCGGTATAATCAACATCTGGCTCAATAAACGACTCTGGAATAGGACCAATCTCAGAGACGGCGGTCTCAAAAAGGCGTTTGAGTTCATTGCCTAACTGACCGTGAGAACCAGTAATAAGAATTCGCATCTCACTCCCCTTTTTCAGAAGGAAGAATACGTCCTTCTGCAACACTCTTAAGGTGCTCGCCATAAGCAGACTTGCCATAACGCTCAGCACACTCGATGAGTTTTGAGCTATCAATCCAACCGTTCTCAAAAGCAATTTCTTCTGGAACGCTTACGGGAAGCCCCTGTGCAGTCTCAACGGTGCGAACAAACGTAGATGCCTCAAACAGAGACTCCATAGTTCCTGTATCCAGCCATGCAAAGCCGCGACCAAGAGTGACAACGTCAAGCGTGCCATCATTAAGATAGAGTCGATTAAGGTCAGTAATCTCATACTCGCCACGCGCGCTTGGCTTAACCTGCTTTACCAGCTCAGTAACACGCTGATCATAGAAATAGAGTCCAGTTACTGCATAGTTAGACTTTGGGTGAGCTGGCTTTTCTTCAATTGAAATAGCGTTGTAGTTCTTATCAAACTCAACAACACCAAAACGCTCTGGATCATCAACGTGGTAACCAAAAACGGTAGCGCGATCAGCAGTCTGAGCCTGCTGAGCAGCTTTTCTTACAAGTCCCGAAAGACCGTTTCCAAAGAAGATGTTGTCTCCAAGAATCAAAGCTGCTGCATCATCACCAATAAACTCTTTACCAATAACAAATGCCTGAGCAAGTCCATCGGGAGAAGGCTGTTCAGCATAGCTGATAGAGATACCAAAATCAGATCCGTCACCCAAAAGCTTTTCAAAATTTGGAAGGTCACGAGGAGTAGAGATAACAAGAATGTCTCTGATCCCCGCCAGCATAAGCGTAGACAGAGGATAGTAAATCATTGGCTTGTCATAGACAGGCAGGAGTTGTTTAGACGTAACGGTTGTCAGCGGATAAAGCCTCGTACCGCTACCTCCTGCAAGAATGATGCCTTTCACAATCTACTCCTCATCAATCGGGTTTCTCGCGCAATGGTACTTAGAATAGCGCTCATACGTAAGCTTACCAAAGTCCTACTCAACGGCCGTAATTCTATATAGTCTATAAGGTCCTTCTTGAAGAACAATCTCAAATCCAGGATCTTTATCGGTAATCTGCAGGCCTGAGAAGAAATGGCTTTGATTTCCTAGCAGGGCTGGATTTTCTAAGTCGAGCAACAGAACATATCTTGCTCCAGTTTCTCGGACCGCCTGCTGAACCTCTGGATTAGTAACTACCTCATTAAGCTTTGTACGAATAATCACACTTTGTGGCAATTCTTCTTCTTCTACTTTCTCTCGGTAGAAAATATTCATACCATAAAGTGAGTTGAGAACCAATGAACCATCGTATGGATTATTGACCACCAAATCATCGTCAACAATCTGCAAAGCTCTTCTTACGAACTCGTCCTCACTTGTCTTATAAGTTGTCCACTCACGAGGCTCAAAAACCTCATTAAGCCAAATGATGCCCCAACGAAGCTCACTACGCTCTCGCCTAGGCAGGCTTGCCAAATCCCAAGGACTCATAAGCGCACAGCCCCACAACACAGCAACAATACACGCAAGAATACCAAAGTTCTTAATAAACATGCAGGGCTTGCAGGTTGCCTGATCTCCGTTTGCAGAAATACCACAGGCACTATTTTCTGAGCTTGTTTTCTTGCCTTTGTTTACCTTTTCTTTAGCTGTCTTAATAATGTATTTAATCAAATCAAAGACAAGTGTAATAGTGGTTTCCATACCAATAATCGCAACGGGCACCGCAGCAAGCGTTACCATCGCGGCGGTTCTTTCTGGATCGGTATACCAAAATCCCGAGAAGAACCTCTTGATAGGAAGCACCTCAGATAGACTTGCCACATAAATGACGGCTGTCATAAGAAATACCAGAATGAGCCATCGGCGATTCTTGTTTAAAATACAGCTGATAAATCCAATCCAGAACGCAACGGCAAAAAGAATCTGTGGCATGTTCATGAGCAAGCCAAAGTTCAATACGCTTTGAGCTGCTGCAAGTGGCCTGACGTAAATCTCCCACACAAAATTGACCGTTGGAGCCAAGAAACTGGTATTAAGCAGGAAAACCCAAATACCAACCGCGAAACCTGCTACCACAACTTCCAAAACAGCTAAAAGTGCAATACCTTGTGCTTGTGTCAGAGTGAATTTGTCTGAAAGGAAGTTAGCAATTCGTGGCAAGAAACTACAGAGTACATAAGGCAAAACGCAGATTGCCCAGAAGAAATCTGCACTTGGGTGCATCATAGCAAGGGTGAGAATGCCCATCATGCACAAAAACAGCAACTTTGGATTTACAAACGAGGAGGGCTTTACCTGCACAGAAGCAGAATTATTTTCATCTGCTACAGCACCATTGAACGTCAAAATGAAGAGAACAACAGCAATGGGAACAGCGCAGAATCCCATTACGTTTGGAAATACCGCATGAACGGTGACCATACGAATAGGAAATGCCAATTGTGCAAATACTACAAATGGAGTCAGAACACTAGATACTAGGTTTTTCTTTCCTATTGTTTGAAGCAGAGCGCAGACACCTACTGGATATATCACTGCCACAAACACAAACCAAACAACATTTTCTGTAAGTACTTCATTAAGACCCGTTATGACCGTAGCGATTGCAGCTAAAGAGTGAAGAGCATTTGGATAAAAGCCTTCGTCAAGGAAGGGGGTCTGAAGCTCAGGTCTTGCTCCTGTATAAAAGGCAGCATGCAGCATGGAATAAATGCCCGACTGAACACTTCTTGTAATGTACGCAAGGTGCGCGTAGTTATCAGCGGACTGCAAGAACCATGAAGGATTTCTAATTGCCTTGTGGAAAATAACAAAGAAAATCGCAGTAGAAATAACGGCGGTTATTAAGAGAAAGACTCCGTTTAGAGAGTCCTTCTCGCCAGGATTTGCATCAGATTGATTTTGCTGGGTAGGCCTGACCTTCCGAATAAGATACGAAAGTCCAGCAGCAATCAGGATAAAAAGACCAACGCCTCCCAAAAGCGGCGTTACACCTCTTAGGCCCAGAGGATATATTGCAATTCCAGAAAAACCAATGAGGCAGACCGAGATAAGCGGAGCTACCATAAGGGATGTAATTCGTTTAGTGCCAAGAGCACGAGAAAAAAGATATCCTGGTACATAACAAAGACCCAGTACAACTGCTACGGCTAGAGCAAACTGTCTCCACATGTGTGAGTTTCCTTATTTGGTGGCCATTACCGACTAGATGAGCTGAGCCCAGCGCTTCTTGCCTGCCTGGAGAAGAGCCTTTTCAAGAACTGATGGCTCAACCTTATAGGTCTTTGCTGGAAGAGGTTGCTGATTAATCTTAATGCCACCACCATCAATCAGGCGACGAGCCTCACCATTACTTGAAGCAATTTCTACCTCAACCAAAATCTTTGGCAGGTAAATAAGACCGTCTTCATCTGCTTCAAGGGAAATTGCAAACTCTTTGACATCGTCAGGAACCTCATTGTTCTTGAACTGGGCATCAAAAGCTGCCTGAGACTTAAGGCCTTCTCCCTCACCGTGGTAGAGGTCAACAATATTTCTGCCAAGTGCACGCTTGAGCTGGTAAGGATCAGCAGTACCATCCTCAAAGCTCTTATCAATGGCATCAAGTTCATCAATAGAGAGCGTGGAGCAAAGGCGGTAATACATTGGAATAATCTCATCAGTAATGGACATAACCTTGCCAAACATATCGTTTGGTTCATCGGTCAGTCCAATGTAGTTGCCGTAAGACTTACTCATCTTCTTAGTACCATCAGTACCTACAAGAAGAGGCATGGTAAGCGCAATCTGAGGCTCCATGTCCATATCACGCATAAGATCACGTCCGGCAAGCAAGTTGAAGATCTGGTCGTTTCCGCCCATCTCTACGTCTGCCCTGATAACAACAGAATCATATGCCTGAAGAACAGGATAAATGAACTCATGAAGAGCAATTGGCTGTTGGTTGTGATAACGCTTAGAGAAGTCTTCTCGCTCAAGAATACGAGCAATAGTGAACTTGCTCATAAGACCAAGCATGGTCTCAAGATTCATAGGCTTAATCCAGTCACCGTTATGAACAACGGTGGTTCTTTCTGGATCAAGAATCTTCATTGCCTGGTTAACATAGGTCTCTGCGTTAGCATCTACCTGCTCTGCGGTGAGTGGAGGACGAGTAGAATCTCGACCAGAAGGATCGCCAATCAGTGCAGTACCGCTACCAATGATTAACGTAACGTTATGACCAAGGTCCTGGAACTGACGCATCTTGCGCAGAGGAACTGCGTGACCCAGATGCAAATCAGGGCTTGTTGGATCTACGCCAAGCTTGATATTAAGAGGAGTGCCTTTCTTGAGTTTCTCTTTTAGACCGTCCAAAGGGACAATTTGCATAGTTCCTGAAGTAATAACACGGAGCTGTTCTTCTACTGAAAGCACTCTATATCCTCTCAACGCAAGCCTGTTAAACCATATAGTTACTGCTACAAATAATATCAATCAAAAATGTTATCTATCAGAATACAACAGAGTTGTAACTCTTTATTCACTGAAACATAAATATCAGACTATAATAGTGAGAGCTATGACAAGGAGGCTCAATGGGTATTAGAACCCGTCGTGCACGTAAACACGCAAATACACATGCCGTAGGTTTTGGCATTGCTGGATTCTTTGGCTTTATGGCTCTTCTCGCGCTTGCACTTGCTCTTTCTTTGGGTGCAGCTGTTTCTTCATGGCTCGAGGACCTGCCTGATTACAACTCTGCTGATGCCTACTTGGTAGCAGAGCCTACCCGCGTTTATGACTCCAAAGGCAACGACATTGCTGACTTCTATTTGCAGCAGCGCCGTTCTGTTACCTTGGATCAGATTTCTCCTTATGTTATTCAGGGCACTGTTGATACTGAGGACAAGCGTTTTTATTCCCACAGTGGTATTGACCCCTGGGGTATTGTCCGTGCATCTGTTGGCTCTCTGTTTGGTGGCGGCGAGGGTGCTTCCACTATTACGCAGCAGCTTGTTCGTAACACCGTTCTTTCTAACGAGCAGTTTGAGCGTTCTTTGAAGCGTAAGGTCCGTGAGGCTTACATCTCTATTCAGATGGAGAAGAAGTTTACTAAAGACCAGATTCTTAATATGTATCTCAACACCATCTACTACGGTAATGGTGCCTACGGTATTGAAGCTGCAAGTATTATTTACTTTAATAAGCACGCAAGTGACCTCACTCTTGCTGAAGCCGCAACACTTGCTGGTCTTCCAAATGCACCTTCTGCCTATGACCCAACCGTTAACCCAGAGGCTGCAAGAGAAAGACGCAACACTGTTCTTGAGCGTATGCTTCGCGCAGGCGATATTACGCAAAAGCAATACGATGAGGCTGTTGCAGAAGACTTGGTACTTAATCCTGGTACTTTGACTGATAACATTGGCCAGTTCCCTTACTGGACTGACTACATTCGTAGCCTGCTTCAGGAAGACTTTGATAGCGATACTATTCTTCAGGGTGGATTGCGCGTTTATACCACACTTGATCCTGACCTCCAGAAAGATGCTGATGAGGCAGCTAGAAGACGTGTTGCTGAGCTTGGCAACCCTCGCCTGGGTGCCGCTTTGGTTTCTATTGATCCTCAAACTGGCTACATTAAAGCAATGGTTGGTGGACAGGATTACTCAAAGAGTCAGTACAACATCGCAACCAGTAGTAACCGTCAGATGGGCTCCAGCTTTAAGATGTATACGCTGGTAGCAGCTCTTTCTGAGGGCATGAATCCAGAGATTGTTCTTAACGGCAACTCTCCTATGCAAATTACACCAACATGGTTGGTCAAAAACGCAGGTAACTACAGCTATGGCGCAATTACGCTGCGTCAAGGTACGGTCTACTCTTCCAACACTGTCTATGCACAGGTTGCTGAAGCTATTGGTATCGATAAAATCCTTCAAACTTGCTACGCTATGGGCATTCGCACCCAGCTACAGCCATACCTGTCTACCACTCTTGGTTCTCAGGGCGTAACCCCTATTGAGCAGTGCACAGCATTTGCAACCCTTGCTGCAGGCGGCGTTCGCCGTGATGCTGTAGCTATTACGCGCATTGAAGACCGTAACGGAAACGTTATCTACGAGCACAAGGACAACCCAGTTCAGGCAATTAGTCCAGCTGTTGCTGCAGCTGCTACCGATGTTCTGAGCGGCGTCCTTACCTCCGGTACTGGTCGCTATGCTAACAACCTGAAGACCTTCAACCAACCAGTTGCTGGTAAAACGGGTACTTCCGATAACTCTGAGGACCTTTGGTTCTGCGCCTATACCCCACAGCTTGCAACAGTTACTTGGTGCGGATATCCAGATAGTCGTGACCCCGTTATTATTGGCGGCGGAGAGTCCTCTACCTTTGTTACTGCTCAATATGTTTGGGCGTACTACATGAACGCAGCACTTTCTGGTGTTGCGCGTGCTGAATTCCCTAAGACCACTGAAAAGATTTCCTATAAACCTGATAGCTACTGGAAGTTTGTTGGTGGCTCCGCTAATGCCAAGCAAGATGAGAAAGATGACGACGAAGAGGAAGAGGAGACTACCGACGAGGAGGAAGAGGAAAATTCCACCACTACTCCTACCACTCCTACTACTCCAGCCACACCTGGTACTGGTACGGGCACGGGAACAGGAACGGGCACCGGAACTGGAACAGAAACTGGAACTGGAACCGGAACTGGAACTCCATAAACCTCTGGTCTATCTACAACAAAAAGGAGTCTGCGCTCAGCAGGCTCCTTTTTTTCTTAAATAAGGTACGCTTTTGACGGGTTTCTCACCAAAAGCTTTGTGTTTTATAGAACGCTATCTACGTTACCAAGCTGCGTAATGATGCGTACTACGTCTGCAGCGTGCTCAGTTTTATCCACAATTATCAAAACGGTATCGTCACCAGCGACGGTGCCTACGACGTAATCAAGCTCAACGTCGTCAAGGGCAAACGCAACGGCTGATGCAGTGCCAGGATGACAACGAATCACAATAAGATTCTCTGCTGCCGTAACCCCAACTACAAACTCAGAGAGCATTTTCTGCAAATGCATATCTTCAGAAAGCACATAAGCACCCTCGGGAAGCTTTTGCAAATCCATTTCTGCTGTATCACGAGAAACGGTTGCTTGAGTACAGGCAAAGCCACGATCTTTAAGCATGTCAACAAGATCGCGCTGGGTACGGATTGACTCGCTACGAACAAGCTCACGAATCACATCCTGTCGAGTATTTCTATGCTTCACGACGCCTTCTTTCTTTATGCGGCTCACTAACTTTTGAAAACAAATGATAGTGAGTAAAAGAATATACTTAATCAACCCTTATGCGCATGCCAAACCGCTAAACGGTGCAAGTAACCCGCTCGTCGGTCGGAATATTGCATTCACCGTTTTCTAAAAGTATTTATGCACTTCTCGCCGTATGATTCATCATGAGTGAAACTATTTTTACGGCTTGGAGGCCACCATGCCCCTGAATGATTCACCTGATAGAAGACAAGGCTCCTACGGAGATCCTGCAAAGCATCATCGCCCTCCACAAAATGGCCGTCCTCCTCGTGATGGCATTTTTTCTGATAGGCAGACAAGGCGTCGCAAGAGAAACACCCTTGGTTCGCAGGCTATTCTTTTTAAGAGACAATCTCTGCTGCATCGCATTGATTCTCGTACACGAACCTACATTGTTATTGGACTGGCGGTTATTGCAGCACTTTTACTGGTCTTTATTGTGTCGAGCTGTGTGCGCGGTTGCGCTAAAGAATCTACTCCAGAGGTAAAAGTCAACTCCGTTGATTCTCGTGTTGCTGTAGGAACTTCAGAAGAGCTGACTAAAGCTCTTGCTGCCAAGCTTGATCAGAACAAAAACCTTGCATGGATTGCAGAACACGCTGATAAGTACAGCGATAAGAGCCTCATCGAACTGGCGCTTGCCCACCCCGAGGCTATTGATTTTGTTGCAAACTATCCCGATTCTGACGGCAAAGCCAAAACCTACGACGATTCAATTACCAAAGGTACAGCTCCACAGCTCTATACTTGGGACTCCAGGTGGGGTGGTGTCTCATATGCAGGCTCTGTAATTGCTACCAAGGGATCAGGTCCCACTGCCCTCTCTATGGCATACATGGGACTTACCGGAAAGAACAACTGGACTCCAGCGGATATTGCGGGTGCTGTTGAAACCGCCAAAGCTTCTGATACCGACTCTGGAATGAACAGATCATTTCTCGAGAAAAACTTAGCTAACCTTGGTCTTACCGCTGATAGCTATAACATTTCTGCCGACAATATCACCACGCTTCTAGATGCTGAAACCTTCCTGCTTGTTGAGGTTAAGGGTGACAAACTGAGCTCTGATGGCGCCCACTGGATTTTGGTGACCAGCAAGAACGATAATGGTACCGTAAACGTTCACGACCCTCTGTCCCCTGAGGTAAGCGCACGTCCATGGGCGGCAGAAACAATTGCCAGCGCCGCAAACGCCCTATATACCGTGACGGTAAAGGCCGCGGAGTAAAAACCCAGCATCCACAAAAGGTGAATGCTGGGCTGGACGGATTTCTCGCCAAGAAATTGCGTGGAAAAGACGCTTTAGAGGTAAAGGCGAACTATGAAAGCACCTTCTGTGCAGCCTCGCTAAGCTCGGCGATGCGTGCCTCGGCCTCCTCGCGAGTTTTACCGTTGGCAAAAAGATAGGCCTTGACCTTTGGCTCGGTGCCTGATGGGCGGAAGATGACCTTGTTGTCTCCCTCAAGCCTGTACTCAATAACATTGGATGCTGGTAGTGTCTGGGGAGCCTCTTTTTGCAGGCCCGAGACGCGAGGCATTTCTGCGCACTCAGCATAGTCTGTTACGCCAACAACCTTGTAATTGCCCACCATTTCCAGTGGATTCTTACGCAAGCCACTCATAATCTCAGCCATCTTTGCAGCGCCCTCAGCGCCTGGGTAAGCAGCGTTGACAACACCATTAAGGTAGTAACCATAGCGCTGGTACAGGGCATCCATTGCCTCGTAGAGGTCCATGTTGCGAGCAGCATACCAAGAAGCCATCTCAACACAGAGCATAGTTGCAACAATAGCGTCCTTATCGCGAGCATGTGTGCCAACAAGATAGCCGTAGGACTCCTCAAAGCCCATGAGGAAGCGGTCCTCCTCGCCGGCATCCTTGAGCTGGTCAATTTGGTCGCCAATGTACTTGAAGCCCGTGAGGACGCGACGCATCTCAAAACCACGAGCACGTGCCAAGACGTCGGGCATAGCAGAGGATACAATAGTAGAAACAGCTACCTTATCCTGGGGTTTCTCGCCACGCTCTTCAGCCATGGTAAGGAGCCAGTCCATAAGCAGGACGCCCATCTCGTTGCCGGAAAGCAGCACGTAATCGCCGTTGTGAGGGATTGCAGTACCCATACGGTCTGCGTCAGGATCAGTTGCCACCAAAAGGTTTGGCTTTACCTTGTCAGCAAGCTTAAGACCCAGCTCAAGTGCCTCACGGAACTCTGGATTTGGATATGAGCACGTTGGGAAGTTGCCGTCTGGCTCTGCCTGCTCTGGCACAACGTCAACGTCATTGACGCCAATCTCCTTAAGGATGCGCGTGACACACTCCATACCTGTACCATTGAGCGGCGTGTATACAACCTTGTAGCCGTCGGCAGCCTTAAATCCTGGAATAGAAACGCGCTTAATAGCCTCGATAAAGTTGTCCAGAACCTCTTCTGGAGTCCAAATGATCAGGCCCTTCTCCAGGCCCTCTTCAAAATCCATAGGCTTGACGTCAAACGGATTAACGCGAGCAATATTTGCGGAGATCTCTGCTGCGGCCTCGTCGGTAATCTGACCGCCGTTATCGTTGTACACCTTGTAGCCGTTGTAGGGCGCAGGGTTGTGGCTTGCGGTAAGCACGATACCTGCGGAAGTCTTGAGATAGCGGACGGCAAACGAGAGCGTTGGAACAGGCTCAATACGTGGGTAGACGTATACACGGATGCCATTAGCTGCCAAAACACCAGCTGCAACCTTCTGGAAATCCTCACCCTTAAGGCGAGAATCCCTTGCAAGAGCCACGGTAGGATTTTGATAGTGAGCGTTGAGGTAATCCGCAAGACCCTGGGTTGCCTGAGCAACAACGTAGACATTCATGCGGTTGGTGCCAACGCCAATGGTGCCACGAAGACCAGCGGTACCAAATGCAAGTGAGCGATAAAATGCGTCGTAGAGCTTATCTTCTACTTCTGGTTTTGCAAGCTCTCCGAGCTCTTTTACCAGGTCTTCTTCGGTGACGTTTGCACGCCAGGACTCAAATGCTTCCATAACTTTTGCATCCATAATGACTCCCAAACCTCAAACAGCTCTCTGTATTTCTTAGTAAAAGATACTACGCGTATTTTAAGCGAAAAATAACAGATGATTTGGGACATTATGTATGAACTGTCCGCTCTTCGGTGAGTGGAGGTTGGTGCGGGCTGCAGACGCGCTGCTCGCAATCACGCGCGGCCGAGGGGGAACACGCATGGCCGAATACCCACGAGTTCTTGATGTATTTTCTTTTCCCCAACCATTTGGCAAGAAAAACATGGGAAAATATTGCATTAGTATGTATTCAATTCCTACGGGCGAAAGGTGTCCCGATGTCTCAAGAACTTGAGTTCTTTGCAACGTGTCCAAAAGGCTTTGAGAAGCTTCTTGCACAGGAGCTAGACAGCCTACGCATCAAAAAGGTGCGCCCTCTTGGCGGACAGGTTGCGTTTTACGGCTCATTAGCCGATGCTTACCGCGTCTGTTTATGGTCTCGTCTCACGTCTCGCGTCATTTTGGTGCTTGATCGCGTTAGCGCTGCAACTTCAGACGCTCTCTACGAAGACCTCTCCCACATTGCTTGGGAAGACCATATTGGTCCGCATGCCACCATTGCAGTGAGCGCTCACGGCACAAATGACCAGCTCAGAAACACCAACTTCATTACCGTCAGAACAAAAGATGCGATTGTAGACCGGCTTCAAGCAAAGCGCGGAAGCCGTCCTATGGTCAACACGCTTGCACCTGACGTAACTATTGTCGTGCGCGTATCACGCAACCGTGCCACAGTTGGCATTGACCTTGCTGGTGAGGCGCTCTTTAAGCGCAGTCTGACTGGCGGTCGAGGGCCGGCACGTGAGTTTGCGCCGCTCAGGCTGGACTACGCTGCTGCCCTTCTGTATCTACAGGCGCAAACTGCTACGAGTGCACCGGGTTTCTCGCCAGACGTGCTGCTGCCGGCGCTGCTGTTTCC
>CALKTD010000021.1 GCA_937997345.1 uncultured Atopobium sp.
GGAAAAACAGAAATCAGATAGCCGTTTATCTGAAAGAAAAAGAAATACTAACCCCAACCTTTTATATGAAACGACAAGACAGAGGAACAGCCAAAAGCAAACCTCTCAATGAAGAAAACAGATACAACTGGAACAAAGCAACCATAACACGCATACTGAAAAGACAAGAGTATTGTGGCGATGTAGTCAACTTCAAAACTGAAAAGCATTATAAAGATAAGCGAAACCATTATGTAGATAAAGACAAGTGGCAAATAATCCCTGATGTACACGAACCAATCATAGATAGAAGTACCTATGAAAATGTACAACGGATATTAAAAAATGCACCGGTAAAAAGACCAAACGGAGATGGAGAAATCCACCCATTATCGGGACTGATGTACTGTAAAGATTGCGGTACAAAAATGCACATACGCACCATACACAAGAACAATAAGGTACAGCATGTAACCTATTGCAGTGAATATGCCAAAGGAAAAGCTAAGCACCCTAAATGCCATTCTCCACATCGCATTGATGTCGATGATGTGATGGAAAATCTAACAGAGGTTTTGCGAAAGATAGCAAAGTATTCATTAGCAAATAAAGGAGAATTTGAGACACTGGTAAAAAACAGTCTTGCAAAAGAACAGACCGAAGAAGTAGTGAAACAGAAAAAGCGTATCCCGCAAATTACAGACCGAATGGAACAGATAGAAAGAGTGATGAATAAGCTGTATGAGGACAATGCACTGGGCAATATCGAAAGGGAACGCTATGAATTACTATCAAGGAAGTATGCAGAAAAATATTATACTTTGAAAGCAGAACAAGAGAAAAAAGAGGAACACTTATCTGAATTTGAAAATGCCAACCAAAGAGCAAAGAACTTTATAAGACTGGCAGAAAGCTATTCAGACTTTGAAGAACTTACCTCTACCGCCATCAATGAATTTATCAGTAAAATTGTAGTGCATGAGCGAGATGTTAAAAGAGCAAAATATGCGGTTCAGCGAATAGAAGTGTATTTCAACTATATCGGAAAATTTGAAAATGAACTCACAAAAGATATAGAGCCAACAGAACAGGAAATGATACAGATGAGAGAAGAAATAGAAGAAGCCAAGAAAGAAAAATCAAGAGCATATCATAGGGCATATTCCAAAGAATATAGAGCCAAAAACATTGAAAAGTTTAGAGAGTATGAACGGATAAAAGCACGAGAATACCGAGCAAGAAAGAAGCTACAAGCCACAACCTAAAACCAAATATCAACCAAGACGAAAAGAGGTTTCCTAAATCACAGGAAATCTTTTTTTGTGCAAGTAAAAGGAGGATTGAATGACAGAAAAAACAAGAAGCACAGAACGATAAAATACAGACAGTAAAAGAACAGACCATACCCCAGAAGCCGAACAATATCATGATAAAAAAGATTAGAGGAAAAACTTTTGTAACAGAGATATATTTTGACCCAAACAGTAAGGATACATTTCAAGATAAGCTGTTAAAGGTAGTGAAATCGGAACGGAAAGAATAGAAAAAATGAGATCAGTAAATCAAATCGGTTTACTGTTTTTTCTTTACTAAAAATCAGAAAGGAGAACAGAAAATGAAAAATATAGATGAAAAAATCTTAATGGCAGAAGAGGAAATATACTACAAACAGCGAGTAAAACAAATTAGAATTTGTACACAGGATGGATTAGACTAATGAATATACATGAATTTGGAAAAGGTAATGAACAAGCAATTCTGCTGATACATCCTTCTGTTGTAAGATGGGATTATTTTGAACATTTAATTCCGCTTCTCAAAAACAAATATCATCTGATTATTCCGGCTCTTCCCGGATATGATTCTGAGGATGAAAGTGACTTTACAAGCATTGAGAAGATCGCTGCCGAATTGAATGAGTGGCTTCAGGCTGAAGAGATTGCCGAATTGTATGCAGTATATGGGTGCTCGATGGGCGGCTCCGTTGCTTTAATGGTAACGCTTGAACAACTTATTCCAATCAGACACTGCATTATGGACGGAGGCATTACACCATATCAGCTACCATGGCTTGTCACACGCTTTATCGCCTTGAGAGACTATCTCATGATGATGCTGGGCAGGACAGGTGGAGTGCGCTTGCTTGAGAAGGCTTTTGCTACCGATGAATATTCGAAGGAAGATCTTCAATATGTTGCAGATGTTTTGAAGTGCTCCAGTAGAAAAACGTTATGGAGAACTTTTGACTCATGCAACAACTATAAGATTCCACAGCCCATTCCGAAGGTCGATACGCAAATGCATTACTGGTATGCCGATGGCGAAGAAAAGGAGCGAAAACTTGATATCGCCTACATGAATCAGCATTTTCCGCAAACAGAATTCAAGGTTTTGCCTAAACTGGGGCATGCAGGTCTTGTTTTATTGAAACCGGATTTATTTGTGACAATGATAAACGAATTGTTTTGAGACAGACAAATTGCAGTTTGTTTAATTGAATACAACAATTTGAGAAACAGTAAATCAAAATAGGTTTACTGTTTTTTGTTGCTCAATTTTCAAAAATCGTCCATAAACATAAAAAAGTACTTGACAAAACGCTCTCTGCTGGTCAGAACCGTCTTTAGTTGGCTGAACAACAAAAGCGATTGAAGGAAGATTGCCTGTGTCAGAAGCAGGAATCTCTATGCACTTAACACCAGCTCTCTGCGAGAGAACAGTCATGTTATCCCTAGTCAGCGTGAGCTGGTAAATGTTGATCTGGGTAAGATCGCTATCGTCTTTCTGGTGATCAAGTGCTTGAGCTGTATTAATAGACATAAACAGGCATGCCACAACCATGGTTAGAAAGACTGAGGTTCTCTTAAGAAAACCTTTTTTCATGATGGCCCCTCAAAAAGATGTGCATATTACAGCTACATTTTCTTACAAATTGATAGCCAAAACATAAGAGAAATTAGTATTCACATAAAAAGTTAATTTTGCTGATGAATAGTACAGTTTGCATGGACAGTACTGTTTTGAAAATAGTTCAAATTTTTGTATCTAGTCCGCATCTGCTGCTGGTGAGTATTAATTCAACTCACACGTTTTGCTTGCATGCTTCAGCTTGATGCGTTACGGGTGAGAAGGTCTACCAGCTTGATGATTATCTGGATCTTGAACTCTCTCTGTCTTGGAGCAAATCCACGCAACGGTATAGCCAACACAGCCGATAAAAAGGCAGGTTAGGCCTAACATGAGCATTTTCTCGCCAACGCCAAAGTCGATCTCGTATTGAATTTTAAGCGCCAGCGGAGGGTCTTGCAGAGGAAGTCCAGCCTTAGCGAATAGGTAGTATGCACCCATGAGCGCACTTAAAATACCTGAAATTAAAAATCCCTGTGAAAGGTTCTTGATTACTTGAGCCGCTTTATTCATGTCGCATCATCTCCTTATGTGGCTATAGTAAAGCAAAACGACGAGAAGCCCAAAAAGAGAGCCAGTGTGCCAGCTCTCTTTTCTGCGCGTACTATGCAGTTGCAACACGCAGCGCTCTTATTACTTTCCACTTGCCATCTTAGCTGGATACCACTTTTGGAACCACGCCGTAAACAGGCCCATTCCAATAGGAACCAGGTTATTCACAATAACCAAAATACCGCCCACACCATTTTGAACTGCAAACCAGCTCCAAATGGCTGTTAACACGTACATAGCACCCCAACATGCAGCCAAAATATAGTTTGTCTTCATGAACAGCGGATTGTTGTAGGCACTATCTCCGCCGTAGCTATACTTAACATATGCAGCACAGAGAGGCTCTTTGGTAAGGCACGATGCAAGCCACATAAGACCAAATGCCAGATATCCCAAATTGACAATAAGATTCCCGTCGCCATTTCCGCTCATAAAGACGCCTGCAGACAATACTCCAACCAGAGCAAATGAGATTCTGTCCCAGATGGTGAACTTAAAGTTTCTCATAATAAGCGGCATTAAAGCAGTAACAAGCAGCACAATCATGGCGCCAACCTGAGAATCAAACGATGTTGCAGTCCAGAAGGTAATCCAAGGGAGCAGCATTGTAATCATCTGAGGGTTTTTCTGCGTGTTGCCCGCTTCTTCAAGCGGCACGTTCTGCGCACCTCCAGATGCGCCGCCAGGAGTGGGACCAAAATACTTATCCCAATCAATCATGAAGGAAAAATCACCCTCAACGGTATACAGACGCTTGCCCAGCGCCTCTGGTCCGCTCATCTCGCCCCTAGAAATGGACTGCCAGACCTCAAACGGAGTGTTGAGCTTTGTGGTGGTAGTAAGACTGCCATCAGTAAAGACTTTACTGCCGTCTTTACCCAGCAAAATCTGATACCTACGACCAAGGTCGGTGTAGTTCATCTCAAGGACACGGTCTCTGCCGTCGTAAGCCGTCTTGTTGTACAAAGCCGCCATCTGGGAGGTGAAGATATGGTCAAACGGCACCTGCTCAACGGGTTTCTCGCCAGTGTTTTTGCTGACCTGAGCGCTTGTATTGCGAGAAATTCCCCAGCTTGCATCCGCCATCTGCTCAAACATCTCTTTTGGATACAGCAAGACTTTGAGCTCGGCTTTTGTCTGGTCAGAAATGCCACCCTGAGCGTATTCTGTGCCAGCCTTTTTGACAAGCTCGAGGTACTGGTTGGTGCGTGCGGAAAGCTCTTTTACGCGGAAGAGCTCACCCTGACCGCAGAAAATGCTCTCGTAGTTGCCCTGGCCAAGAATGTGATCAAACATCTTGGTAACGCTATCGTAGTTTCCCTCTGAAGAATAGAATCCGCAGGTAGAGATGAGAACGTGCTTCTTGTCGGACATGTCGTAGCGAGACTCGTGGGCACCGCTTCCGTATCCCCTTTTTGCGTCGCTCATGAAGGGCAGGCTCATGGGAAGCTGGCGATCAATGAGGTTCTTCAGTAGTCCAGGCACATTGAAGTAGTAGAGCGGGAAACTCCAAATAACCAGGTCAGCCCAGAGCTGTTTCTGGATGACAGTTTCTTCATCGTCAGACATAATGCACTTGCCAGGCGTGTTTTTCCAGCAGTGAAAGCAACCCTTGCATGGCTTGATGTCCATAGTGGCAACGTTGAGCTGCTCAATAATCATGTCTTCATTTGCATGCTGCTCGGAGACACCCTCAACGAAGCTCTTAGCTAGACGCAAAGAATTGCTAGCTTTGCCCTTAGGACTGCCGTTAATGAGCAGAATGTTCATGGTGCGCTTCCAACTCCTTCATGCACTTCTCGCTCCATGCTCTAAGCATTTCCTCGTGCATCTTGCCGTACTCGATAGTAAATTGCCAGAACAACGCCTTCTCTGAATCACCCATTTGAGCTGCGTAAGCGGCCACCGCGCCAGCTGCCAGCTCACTTCCACCAGGAAACGATGAAGCGTTATCTGCGACTCGTTTGAAGAACGCAAGGTTTTCCTCGTAGGAGCACTCGCCCCTAAAGAACGTCTGCATCAAAAGCGGAATGCGCAGCACCGAGGACTGGGAGTCTTCCCTCAGCCACCTCTGCAACTCTTCTTTGCCGGCTTCAGTTATCGAGAAAACCTTTTTATTCGGCTTTCCTTTTTGAGCAACGAGCGTTGAGGTAACCCAGCCGTCCTTTTCTAGCGACTGCAGCTCTCTATAAATCTGACTTGTCTGAGCAGTCCAGAAGTAATTAAGCGACTGTTGAAAGATGGTTTTAATCTCGTAGCCGGACATATCTCCATAATTCAAGAGACCAAGAATTCCCTGTTTAAGCAAATCTCTCATCTCCTTATATTCCACTTGTTGAATATTTTATAAAGATAGTAGTTCCACTTGTGGAATATGTCAACGAGAAAATCTTAAAACTTTAATCACTTTCTGTCTGAAAAAAAGACTCTGCCATTTCTGACAGAGTCCTAGCGTGCATTTATCATGTACTCTTTGTTGCTCCAGCGTTATCTATTACAGGGAAGAAGCGGTGTGCTCGTTGCGTTTTCGCGCGTGTCATCGCGTTCGTCATATGCGTCGTAAGGAGCTTTGGGGTCATGAACTTTGACTGGTTTGTTGACGTTACACACCTCATCGGTATGAGCAAAGACAAAGTTGATGTCATCCGCCCAACCTGTATGCCCGGTGATAATTTTGGGATTAAGTCCGCGCTCACGCAGAATACCCTCTAGCCTTGCAAGCGATTCAACAGCCAGTTTATTGTCTTCTGCAAGCTTATTAATAAAGCTATAACCACCGTCTGCTCCCAGCCAGATGGTATCGGCAGAGAATAAATATTCGTCATCAATCAGGTACACCACGTGACCCCAGGTATGACCGGGGACAAGAATTGTTTCGATTTTTATGCCATCAATATCAAGCACTTCCCCGTCGTGCAGAAGTGTCTTTTTATTTGAAATGCTCACCTTTGGTAGCTTATACCAGCCATTCATTACACGGCGACGAACTTCTCCTGTTAAATACCTATTTTCAACATCGCCAATATAAACCTGTGCGTGGCTGAAAAGCTGGTCACTGTCCGACTCAATTGCGCCAATATGATCGGTATCTAGGTGAGTGATTAGAATATGCTGAATATCCTTAGGGTCAATTCCCAGCCAGTCCATCTTTTCTTGCAGGCGATCATAGCTGTATCCTGCGTCAATCATGATGGTAGTACTGCCTTTGGTGTAGAAGAAAATATTGGCCACATACTCACGTATGCACCTCACGTGCTCATCAATGGCACCTGTGTTAAGGGGCTTAAATATTTCTTTGCCGCGATACACCCACGACATCAGTACTTTTTGAAATCTTGTAGCGTTCCTTGACACGACAATGTCCTAACTCTATTTTCTTCCCACAAGCAGCGCTGATCCAGAGAGCATCATCCATTTAGCTTCTTTTGGAGTCATAAATATACCCTCAGTAGTATCAATGAGCTCTACACTTTCATAGCCCATAGACTTTAACGTAGCTAAAAACGCATTCATATCTCCGTATTTATTCTGAGAAAAAATATCGTGAATAGCAAATACACCACCCTTTTTAAGCGTGCTCAGTGTCTCTAATAGGATTTCTTGACGATTGTTACTAGGAATGTTGTGATAAACATAATTACTAAAAACAGCATCAAAAGATTCGTCTTCAAAATTCAAATTAACGGCATCACCAGGAAAGAAACTTGTATTTGTAACGCTTTCCGCTTTTGCATTATTCTCGCAAAGTGTTTTGCTAAACGAAGCGTACTCTTTGCCCCAACGATCAATACCAACAACCATCGCACCTGGATTTTTCTTTGCAACAGCAATAGCAAGAGCTCCGCTGCCGCATCCAACATCCAATCCCTTGCCTCCTGCTGGAATAGTAATGTAACTAGCTACTCCCTCGATAATCTGCCGAGCCATCTGACGTTTGCCATCGTATGAGAAGGCCTGGTGCATCTTAAATCCCCAGATACTTATTACAATCATAATCACAGAGAGGACACCAAAAACTAGAACAAGCATAGTCTGAAAGAACTTCATAGGAATAAAGTCAACAAACAGCACTATAAAAAGAAAAGCTAGGCAAACAGCAGTTCCGAAAAAGAACCCATATACCATTCCCTTTGGAAACCAGTTCTTATAATCGGGCTTCATATAACTCTCCTTTAAGTTAGATTTGGTTAACTAAAATAATACTACTAAATTACTATCAGTCATTTAAGCTCCTGCTGAACGGATAAAAACAGACGCTAACGTAAAACCATACTAATAAACAGTAAAACCGCATTCCAAGCAGACTGGAATACGGTTTTACTTTGCGTTCTGCAACAACAAAATGATGCAAAAATATAGATGTACTCATAAATCACAGAAATTCTGCCATTCATGCGTAACGAATATATGGTGGAGGTGCGGAGAATCGAACTCCGGTCCAAAGCAAATCCTAGGCAGGTGTCTCCAAGCTCAGTTACTAATTAGATCTCAAGCATCGCACGCTTAGTAACAGGCGTTTGGTGCTCCAGTTGGATCAATCTTTTTGTAAGGCATACCAACTACGTCCTTACAAGCATCTCCCTAAAATGACGTCACCCTGAGAACAGGAGAAAATCCCAGTTAGACGCGCTGAACTTAATTAAGCAGCGAGAGCCATACGAGGCTCAAAAGTAAGAGTGTTGTCAATTCAATTTGACGTTACCCCTGTTTTACGTGGCGAGGAGACCACGGCTTGCTGCCCACCGCAAACTCACCTTGTCGAATCCAGTCACCCCCAATAATGAGAGAAACTGCCACCATGCAGTTTTCAATGTTCCTGAATTGCGGACGCGCATGACGTTGCTTGCAATTCAAAGTGTAGAAAGTATACCCCATGAACTGCCATTCTTTCAAAAAAGATATGACTATTTTGAGAACGGCTTACTTTGTGGCTTACTTAATGGCTTACTTTACGGTCTTACCGTGAGCTTCTAGAACTTGTTTCTCGCGATCAATAAACATGACCAAAATAACCACCAGAAGCGCTACAGGTGACAGCCAAATCATATGAGTTCCCATAAGCGGGATAAACAAGTTGCCCACTACTGCACCAGCCACAAAGCAGAAAATAGTTCCAAAGTAGAGCAGCGAGGTCTCAATGTGAGCAGGCTCGTGCGTATGCATATACGCCGCAATTTCTTGCGTTCCGCCGCGAAGATTACCAATACACATGGTGGTGGCAAATGCGTGCCCATGCAGCTTTCTGAATGCTTGAACTTGAATGCCGCACGCAAGTGAAGTCAAGCTGTTTGCCAGCAGATTCATATCTGTTGGGAGCAAAGAAACAACACTTAAAAGTACAATTTCCACAATAACTGCCAGCTGTCTCCAATGCAGATGTTCTTCTCGCGCAACAGCTCGAATGGCATAAGAACAAGCAATACCTATAGCAAATGCCAAAATTGGCAGAGCATATTTGAGGCATTTTTCAAACGATCCGCTGGTCAGATGGATGCCAAAAAGCAGCAAATTACCTGTCTGAGCGTTAGCAAAAACACCACCGCGTACCAAGTAGGAATAGGCATCCATAACTCCGCCTGAGAAGGCCAAAAATGCAGCTACTTCAACTGAATCTGACATTTGTAGTGCGTGCTTCAAGACTACTCCAACCAAATTGTGCACATCAGCTATACAAATTGCGCTGACGTATACGAAAAGCGATGCAGGTTAAATCCTACATCGCTTTTACGTTTTTTGTTTGGGTGATCATCAAAAAGGTTACCAAAGAGCAATCTTGTCTAGGCAACCTGTCTGACTAATTTTGTGGAGAATTTACTCCTCGACAAGCTCGAACATCTCAGGACCAACGCCGCAAACTGGGCAAACATAGTCCTCAGGAAGCTCTGGAGTGTCAACCTCAACCTCATAGCCACAAACAGTGCAAACAAACTTGTAAGTAGTCTCTGCCATTTTTTATTCCTCTCTCCAAGCGCTTACGCGCTTTTCCTTCTATTCGCGCAATTAACGCGGATGGCAACTAACCGTGGCCCTTATCCGCGGTTAAGTGCTCATGCAGATAGTAACAAACATTGAGTGATTCTAAAGCATTATTCCGAAAATAGGAATGATTCTCATAAAATTCGCACGAAATTTTTTTGACGAGAAGTTCGACGCGCTCCGAGCGCCAGCCGCTTCCGATGGTAATGTGCTCATACTAGCGACTGCGCTCCTTGAGAGCTCGCTGAATCTCGCGGTCAGAATCACGCTTGGCAGCAGACGCACGCTTGTCGTAGAGCTTTTTACCCTGCGAAAGCGCAATCAACAGCTTGACGCGGTTATGCTCGTCAAAGTAGATCTCAAGCGGAACCAGCGCCAAGCCTTTCTGGCGAAGCTTTCCGTCAAGATAGTCAATCTGCCTGCGGTGAAGCAGCAGCTTGCGCTTTCTATCTGGGTCAACGTTCCACACACCACCGTTTGTATACGGGTGCAGGTGCATGCCGTGAATCCACGCCTCACCGTCGCGAATGAGGCAGAACGTATCGGTCAGCTGACAGCCGCGCTCGCGCAAGCTCTTGACCTCGGTGCCAGTAAGCACCAGTCCACACTCAAAGGTCTCGCCAATCTCGTACTCATGACGAGCAGAGCGATTGCGCGCAATCGACTTCTTACCCTGCTGTTTTCCCTGGGTCTCGGCCATACTTACTTGCCTTCCCCGTCTGAAGCTTCTGCTGCATCGGTTTTCTCGCCAGATGTGTTACTGGTCGCGTCGCTAGATACAGGGTTGCCGCCTGCAGTAATGCCCTCAGAAAGGGCAGCGTCGCGGACAAGCTGCAGAAGCGTAAGAGCCGCCTGCTCACCCACAAGATCGCGAGCGCGAATGGTCATCTCAGTTGCGGTAGCCCTGTCTCCCATGGCGGCGCAGTCCTGTGCGCACATGAGCAGGCAAACCGCAATCTCGGCGTTAGCGCCTGTAGGCAGACCCTCAGCCTCGAGTAGGTCATTTGCTTCTTCATCCGTAAGACCGTCAGGGTCTTTAGGAGTGTCTGCAGCCTGGTCAAGCGCAGCCTCAAGAGCACCGTCCTTGACTTCAAAGCGGCGAGCAGCCCTCAGACAAGCCGCAGACTGCTCAAGCCTGCCCTGCGCCTCAAACCATGCAGCGAAGTTCAAAAATGCCCTGGTCAGATGCCTTGCCTCGCTTGCACGCTCAAACACACCAAATGTCAGAGCCATCTGCTCGCGAATATCGCCTGCGATTTTAAACAGATCCGCCAAATCAAGCCTAAAACCGCAGTTCATGGGATTCCAACGAATGGCAGTCTTCAGCGCGTTCATTGCGCTTTCATAATCTCCCGTGCGTACATAAGCCATAGCAAGGTCACCGTACAGACGGTCAAAAGGTTCAGCAACATCCTCAAGCTTGCGAGGATCATTCTCCACACGCCTATACGCTAAGCGGTCAAATAACGTTGGAAACGCAAAATACTGCACCTCATCTGTGGCTTGACAGTTGCGGTCCACATATTCCTCAGCGTCTTCAGCTAAACGAAGCAACAGTTCAAGAGCCTCTTCATTCTGGTCCTGCATCATCATGCCTTCAGCGCGCATCAGCTCATCTGAAAGTGCCGAAAGTGCCATCTTACTCACCTATCATTCACTATCAATCATGTAATCATCTGTACGGATACTTCATAAACCCGCACGTAAACTACCTGCATATTATTCCACAAGTGCCAAATCAATCTGACCACGAGCCACATTTACGCCAGAAATCTTCACGCGTACACGTCCGCCAATGCGATACGTTTTACCTGTTGATTCCCCTATCAACGCCAACGTCTCCTGATCATACACATACCATTCGTGGCCCAAATCCCTCACAGCGAGAAGCCCGTCGGCGTAAGTATCGTCCAGCGTAATGAACAGGCCAAAACGCTCGCAACCGTCAATGGTTCCCCACGTTTCTTCTCCCAGACGACTCTGGTAGTACTCAGCCAGCTTGATCTTTTGCGTCGCACGAGCTGCTGCATCTGCCTTTCGCTCCTGTTCAGAGCAGGTACTACAGATATCTGGGAGTGCACTCAACTCTGCGCGAGACGCCGTCTGTCCGCGGAGCAAACGCTTGAGTGTGCGATGAACTATCACGTCAGGATAGCGCCTGATTGGCGAGGTAAAGTGGCAGTACGCATCCGCTCCCAGAGCAAAATGACCCTGGTTTGTTGGCAGATAAATGGCTCGTTTTTGCGCCCTGAGCAGTTGCGCATTTACCACACGAGAATAACGTGTGCCGTGGACTGACTCCAGCGCTTCTTGCAATGCCGTCTGATCGCCAATAGCAATGCACGACGCAACATCTGGCTCAAGTGCGCCCATCGCCACGAGCGGAGTAACCGCAAGCTTAAGTGAGTCCGGAGAAGGCTGCTCATGCACTCGATACGCCGACTCTAGGTCATGCTGGCTGAGCATGTGCGCAACACTCTCGTTAGCTGCAAGCATTGCTTCCTCGATAAGACCCGTTGCTTGAGTGCGCTCGCGCACCGACACGCCAGTAGGCTTGTTATCCTGGTCAAGCACTACGCGCGTCTCTACGCTTTCAAAATCTACTGAGCCGCGTTTCTTACGAATTTCTTCTCTCAGTGCTCTGATTTGATTGAACACGTTAATCATTTCTTTGATTGCGCCAGAATCTTCTCTAGGCACGGCGGAGTCAAGTGCGGAAGTGTCTCCTTGCAGATAGCTATCTACCTGGTCGTAACTGAGTCTTGCTCGTGAGCGAATGACGGAATTCATAGCAGTTGCGCCAAGAATCTTGCCTGAGTTGCTCAGCTTCATCTTTACCGATATGGCCAGCCTGTCTTCAGCTGGACGCAGAGAACACACGTCATTGCAGAGCTTTTCTGGCAACATGGGCAACACGCGGTCCACTAAATATGCCGAGCAGGTGCGCATGCGAGCTTCCAGGTCAATGGGAGAATCCCATTTTACGTAGTGGGCCACATCTGCAATATGAACCCAGAGCTCAAAGCCGCCATCTTCAAGCTTCCGCGCACCAACGGCGTCATCAAAATCTTTAGCATCTGCTGGGTCTACGGTGATGCACAGCTCTTCTCGCAAATCGTGTCTTGAAGCGTCTTCTACAAGGGCTTTATCTGCGTCAACGAAGATTTTCTCGGCTTGTCTCAGTGCCTTGATAGGAAATTCTGTTGCCAAACCATACGAAGCAATAGTTGCCTCAACGTTCATGTCCAAATCTTCGGCTGATCCCACGCGGCGTTCAATAGTGACTACAGCAGCGCTTTTACGCGTTGGGTATTCTGTGATGCGCGCGACAACTACGTCGCCCTCAAAAACGTAATGACGTCCCACAGAAGGGTCTTCAGGAAGCACAAAGAAATCTCGCTGGATGCGACTATCCAGCGGCACCACAGCGCCAAGTGGACCGGCGTCGTGGTAGATACCCAAAAACGTATGAGTAGCTCGCGTAAGCACAAAGCGCACGTTAGCCAGAGGAGCCTTTCCCTTGGCCGAGACAAGAGAAACCTGAACCTCGTCTCCGTGCATTGCCTCGTGAATACCATGTTTGGCCAGCGCATACGTGCCCTCAGGAGTGCTTACGGTAGCAACTCCTGGGCGAGAAAGGCTCAGCGTGCCTGTAAGCAACGCTGATGGTCGCTTAGAGACTTTTGCACGTCCCTGACGACGGTTTCCTTTATGTATACGTTTTCTAGCCAAAAATCCTCCTATAGGTAGAGGCTAGAGCCTTTTGCACTGACCCAATGAATCTTTTGATATGTACCCTAAAGTGCCTTGTGATAGACGATGTGCAGATGAGGCGAGAAGTTCCAGGGACCCCGCTGAGCATCTCGACGGGTTTCTCCGGGGTTCTCGACGGATTTGTATCGGGTCTCTCGACGGGTTTACATCGCGGCTCTCGACGAGTTTCTCGCTGTCTCTACACAAAAAGAGCCCCTATGCAGAGACTGCATAGGGGCTCCAGAAGGGATTGGTTTACCTCTTAGAAGGTGCCGCGAATAACCTCGCTGCCTTCCTTCATGATAACTTCCATGTTATCTGGGGTAAGGTCGCGGATGTTGGTAGCAACGTCGCCCTTGACAACCAGGAGGTCAGCAAGCTTGCCAGCCTCGAGGGAGCCAAACTCATCCTCGTGGTGAACCATCTTTGCGCCGTTAAGAGTAGCAGCCTTGATGGTCTCAAGAACGGTAACGCCAGCCTTCTCAACAAAGTCATACATCTCATCGATGGTGACCCAGCCGTAAGGAGTTACGAAGCTGAAGGAGTCGGAGCCGATGGTGAGAGTGACGCCACGCTCGTTAGCAGCACGGAGATTCTCGTATGTACGGTTGAGGCCCTTCTCAACAACAGTATCGCCTGCAAATGCGTCGAGCTCTGGAGTCCACTCTGGTGGATAAGTTCCGTACCAAGTTGGCAGGAAGCCGATGGTAGGAGTGAAGAAGGTGCCCTGCTCGCACATAAGATCCATAGTCTTTGCATCAAGCTCGAAGCCGTGAATCATCTGCTCGCAGCCGCAACGGACGGAGTCATAAGCTGCAGAGAAGCTGTTATAGGAGTGTGACCAAACAGGAATGCCAACCATTGCTGCCTCGTCGCAAACTGCCTTAATCTCCTCATAGCAGTAGTGCTGATCGCGACCGGAGTCCCAGTGCCAAATGCCGCCACCGGTTGCCCAAATCTTGATTGCGTCTGGGTTCTCACGAAGACGACGACGAACTGCCTTACGAAGATCCCAAGGACCGTCTACCTGGTCGCCCCAAGGATGTCCCTCTTTGGAGATCTGCTGTGGGAGCTGGTGGCAGTCACCGTGACCAGCAACGCGGCAGAAGCCAAGGCCGGTAGCGAAGATACGTGGTCCCTCCATGACGCCCATGTTAACGAGGTCACGAATTGCAATACCATTGCGGCCAATCTCGCAGACGGTGGTAAGACCGTGGGAGAGAGCGTCCCAGGACTGCTTGACTGCGCATGCCTGCTTCTGAGCAACGGACTCGATAACCCAGTCGTTATCGTTGTCGGTCAGGTTGCCGGAGAAGTGCAGGTGAGTATCGATAAGACCTGGCATAATGGTGCGACCCTGGATGTCGCGGACCTCATAGCCCTCTGGAACCTCAGTGCGAGGACCAGCATAAGCGATCTTCTTGTCGTCTACAAGGACAAGAGAATCCTCAACAGGAGCGGCACCAGTGCCGTCAACGAGCTTTCCGCCTACAAAAGCAATCTTACTCATTTCTTTCCCCCTCTAGTAAATGATAAATACTATCTTTTTACGCCCACCCTTTTTGGGCGCAAAAAAACCAAACTAAAGAAACAAATAACGTGCTTAGTTCAACGTACCGATGAAACCTTTAGAGCTTGCAAGCAACTTATGCTGCTGCCTTCTCAGACTGACGACCAAAGATCATGAAGATGGCCATACCAATGACAATCCAAGCAATGGTGATAATCCACTCAACTGGCTTCAGAGCTGCAGGGCTGAAAGGAACAACCATCAAAGCGATGATGATACTACCAGCAAGAATTGCAGCAAGGATACCTGCGATACCACCGTTGACCTTGTAAGGACGAGGCAAGTCTGGCTCAGTCTGACGCAGACGCAGGCAGGCAACGCCAGCCATGGTGCATGCGAAGATGAAGCCGAGAGAAGCAACGTTGGTCAGAGGAACGAGCATGTTACGGCCGAGGAATGGTCCAACAAGGGTCAGGCCAGCCATGAACAGGTTTGCAGTCAAAGGTGCACCAGACTTAGGATCAATCTTTGCGAAGGACTCTGGGAGCATCTTCTTACGGCCAAGAGCGAGCATCAGACGAGTGGAAGCACCAAAGAAGGAGTTCATTGGGCCCAGAGGTCCAAGTGTTGCAATGATGAGCATTGCAATGTAGAAGAACAGGTTGATGCGCTCGAGAACTGCAAGTGCAGGAACGGAAGACTTAACAAACTCGTGCCAGTCAATCATGGTTCCGAATGCATAGATGCAGATGAGATAGAAGACACCAGAAGCGATAAGTGCAAGTGCAGGAATGATGCCAAACTTCTTCCAGTCAAGGTCAGCAGAAGCTTCTTCTGCCTGCTGTGGAATGGTGTCGAAACCAGCGTAGAAGAATGGAGTCATAACAAGAACTGCAATGATGCCGCCAAAAAAGCTGGTAGCCTTTGTGCCCTCGCCACCTGCAACCTCAGTTGCCTGGGAGAAGACGGGTAGGCCGTTGCTTGGAGAACCAGTTGCAAAGGAGATAACCATTGCAAGGATCATACCAGTCAGCAGAGCCTTAGTCAGGAAACTCGAAAGCTTAGCTGCTGCGCCAGCGCCCTTAAAGTTAAGGAAGATGACCAGGATAGCAAAGCAAAGAGCGATGACTGTTGGCCACAGATAAACATCTGCACCAAGAATGGTGTAGAGCTTAACGGACCTCAACCAAGAAAGAACAGGGAATGCACCAAAACGGTCGGTGAGAAGCGTGGAAATAGCAATTGCCTCCCAAGGGCACAGTGGAGCGTTACCCAGAAGGAGCATCCAGCCGGTAAAGAAGCCCAATGGGCGACCGAATGTCCTGTCGACGTACTCAATGATGCCACCAGAAATTGGAATAGCAGCAGTGAGCTCGCCAAAAACACATCCAATTGGTACAAGGAAAATTGCACCAATTGCGAATGCGATCATCGCGGGGAATGGTCCTCCACCAAGAACCATCCAGTCGCCTACCAGGAGCACCCATCCGGTACCAATGATCGCACCAAATCCGATGGTAAAGAAGTTGAATAGACTCAACGACTTTTGCATCTCAGGTGCCTCGGCATTTTCTGCCATGTCCCACTCCTTCCCGTAATAACTCGGACGAAGAACTTGATGAGACTATGTTTACACCCAAAGCCATTTGAAAAAAGAAGTAGCGCCCTCTGGACGTCAGATAAACCCGTAAGCGTAAAGGCTACAACCGCGAGCGGTAGTTAAATCTTTTTACATCTTTACCAAAATCTAATAACAGTTATGCAATTTTCAAATAGTTAACGTACACAACTATGTATCAATCTTTAACTCAAATACTTTAAAAACTCTTCTGTAGTGCGCGACATCTCGCCTTTTACACGATGTGTAATAAAGACATTACGATGTACGGGAGTCTCCAGATGATGAACGTCAATATCAAAATTTGTACCTTTTGTTGCCTCAAGTGGCAACAAACTTACACCAAGACCCGACTCTACCATGGACATAATGGTGAATGAATCCGATGACGCAAACGTCATGCGTGCGTTTTTGAGTTGCTTCTGAAGCAGAGGAGCTGTCTCAATATCAACAATAAAGGGCTCTTCAATAAGACGCTTAACAGGAATTGTCTCAAGGTCCTTCTCGTAATGTCCCTTTTGAGAAACAACAATAACCTCATCATGATCAAATAAAGTTGAAGTAAATCCCTGCTCAGTTGCTCGAGTCATAGTAAAACTAATATCCACCTTACCCTTGCTAATAAGACGCAAAGCTTCGCCGTACGTGCACTCGATAACTTCAACTTTGATATTTGGATGATCAGTCATGTACTTCTTCAGATGACCTGGCAGTGCTCGTGAAAGAAAGCTCGAAGGCGCAGCAATAACAAGGTTGCCCATCTCAATGGCGCTGACGCGATTAACTTGATTGCTCAACTTGCTGTATGCCTGGCACACCTCTTCTGCAACAGGCAAAAGCGTCTTTCCCTCAGGAGTCAGACTTACATAGCCACCATGCCTGTTAAACAAGCGGACGTTCCACTCTTTTTCTAGACTTGCTACCATGCGGCTAATCGACGACTGAGTGCATCCCAGTTCTTCTGCCGCCACCGTAAAGCTACTGTGATACGCCGCAGAAGTAAAAGCCTGAAATTTATGCAGGTTGGTCTCCATACTTGGCTCCCATTCAAGTACGTGGCCTAACAATTCACCCTTAAAAATATCATTCTACCTGCAAATTGGTAAATACCGTTTAACGCAAAAAAGACCCCGTGAACGGTTTTCACGAGGTCTTACCTTGCAATCTTTATGCAAAAAACTTTCTTAATTGATACTTCATTTTGACAATTGAAGCACCAGGTTGCTTAGTTGCTATGCCTTCAGATAGCGACCCATAGCAATAGCGGAACCAAAAAGTCCCAGAAGCAGGCCTAAGAGCAGCAGGAGACCACTCATACCCAGCATGACCATTGTTGGAATAGCAAAGGTCAAGAAGGTCATGCTTTCTGCCATAACTGGGAGAAGCATGTGAGCTCCAACAACCAAAACAGCAATGGCGAGAAGAGCACCAATAACTGCCTCAAGCACGCCTTCCATAAGGAATGGTCCACGAATAAAGCTGTTAGATGCACCAACCAGACGCATGATAGCAATCTCACGACGGCGAGCGTTAATAGCAAGGCGAATGGTGTTGTTAATAAAGACAAAAGCAACAAACACCAGAAGTCCAACAAGGCCAATAGCACCAATACGAATGTATGCTGTTACGCTAAACAGACGCTCAACGGTCTCGCGACCATACTGAACATCGCCAGATGGATTGCTCTTATTATCTGCAATGGCTGCAAAAGATGATGAAGAGGCAATGCGCTGAGCAACGTCTTGAACATCCTTAGGATCCTTGAGCTTGATTACAAGAGACGCAGGAATTGGATTCTGGCCATCAAGAGCAGAAACCGCATCAGAAGCATTGCGATAACTCATGGTAGTGCGATACTCCTCAAGAGCCTGCTCTTTGCTCTTATAAGTTACCGACTCAACCATATCCCAGCCCTGAACCTCTTGCTGGAAGGCAGTTACCGCAGCCTGGTCTGCGTCATCCGAAAGAAATGCCTGGATAGTAACACGATTCTCGACACTTCCTACCATGTTCTCGATAAGAGCGGAGCCAAGAATAAACAGGCCGATGATAAACAGTGACAAGAAGATGGTTACGATTGCACCAAGAGCGGTAGACCAGTTCCTTCTAAAGTGGCTTCCGGCCTCATGCAGAGAATATCCAAAATTAGAGAGCCCCATAGTAGCCATAGCCTCCCTTCTCCTGGTCGCGGACAATGTGACCGGCCTCAAGTGCAATAACGCGCTTGCGCATAGAGTCAACCATTTCGCGATCGTGTGTTGCCATTACAACCGTAGTGCCCGCACGGTTAATGCGGTCAAGAAGCTTCATGATACCCAGAGAAATTGCTGGGTCCAAGTTACCCGTAGGCTCATCGCAGATAAGCAGTGGTGGGCGGTTAACCATTGCGCGAGCAACAGAAACACGCTGCTGCTCACCACCGGATAGCTGATCTGGGTAAGCACTCATCTTTTGACCAAGGCCTACCAGACGCAAAACCTCTGGAACCTGAATATCAATAACAGGGCGAGGCTTACCAATGCACTCAAGTGCAAAGGAAACGTTCTCATAGACGGTCTTATCGGGCAGAAGCTTAAAGTCCTGGAAGACGGTACCAATCTGGCGACGCAGATAAGGAACCTTGGAGTTACGCATACGTGTAAGGTCCTGACCAGCAACAATAACCTGTCCGTGAGTTGCCTTCTGCTCACGCGTGATAAGACGCAAGAGAGATGACTTACCGGAACCAGAGTGTCCAACTACAAAGACAAACTCACCTGGGTAGATATCAGCGCTAATGTTATCCAGCGCAGGATGATTTGGCTGCGATGGATACACAAGCGAGGCACTCTTAAAAGATATGGTAGGAGTGCCAGCGCGCTCAACCTGTGGTGCATTCTGTGCAAGGTCAGCAAAGAATTTTGCACGGTCAAGAGGCGCCTGCTCAGGGTTATTTTGCTGCTCAGCAGTTACCACGTGTACAGCTTCTGCTCCAGAAGCAAATGGATCAGATACAGTTGTTACAGGTTCAGCAGCCTGGGCCACTGGCACATCAGCAGAAAAGTCCTGGGTTTCAACTTGATCAGCTACAACATCTTGCTGGTCAAGCTGGTTAAGATCATCCTGAGAAATTACCCCAAAACGGTCATCAAACGAGGACTCCTGTTGCTCATCAGTGCGAAAATGATTAGCCACAGTTGCTCCTTTTCTTACTCCGAAGAGACAGATACAGAATTTATTTTACCAAAAGTGCAGGTATGTTACACGTCATGCAGGTCATCCACAGAAAAACCGCCTCTTCTTTTCAGAAAAGGCGGTCTGACAATCGCGAGAAAAACGCTGTTGTACGTTAGCTGAACGCAAGCTGTGGGTTAGTTACGCGCTTGGCAAGCGCTTGGCGCGCACTGACACGCGTCTACACGTTCTTATGCAGTCTGCATCTTTGCACGTGTCTCATCAATGATGGCACGTACCTTAGCTGCGTTAGCGGCAATCACCTCTTTTGAGCCCTTAGTAAGCAGGCTTCCCATGCCGCAGCAATCAACGCCACGCTCAAGCCACTCAGCAAGGTTGTCAAGATTAATGCCGCCAGAAGCCATCAGAGGCATCCAAGGAGTTGGAGTCTTAAAGAGGTTAACCAGCTCAGAACCATAGACGTTAGAAATTGGGAAGCACTTAATAAAGGCAGCGCCCATCTCAAGACTGTGGTTTGCCTCGGTCATAGTAGTGCAACCAGGTGCGTAAGGAATCTGATACAGGTTACACATACGAGCAACCTCATCAGAGCCGCAGTTAGCAACAATGAACTGAGCGCCGGCCATGATAGCAAGACGAGCAGTTGTTGGCTCCATAACGGTACCTGCACCAACAATCATCTTGTCGCCAAGACGCTCTCTAATTGCAGCAATAACCTCGCCTGCGTTTGGCAGGGTGTAGCTAATCTCCATTGCATGAACGCCGCCTTCTGCAAGACCCTCAGCAATTTCAATACCACGCTCAACTGTTGGGACGCGAACAACTGCAAACGCACAGGTGTCTACCAGTGCCTGAGAAACAGCAGCTTTCTGCATCTTCATATACAACATCTCCTTGTAAATGTATCTCGCTCCACCCTATTGAGCTAGCGAGAAACCCGTCATTTTTGGTTCTTAGTTATGAACAATTCCGTAATGGTCAAGCATTGCATAGATCTTCTCGTCAACACCCTCTGCAACCTCGGTAACGGGGAAACGAGCAGGACCAACAGGGTATCCAGCAAGCTCAAGAGAACGCTTAAGTGTCTGAGGAGTGCTTCCAAGGTGAAGGATGTCGCGAATTGGCTCAATCTCTGCCTGCAGGCGAGCTGCTTCCTCTGCATTTCCTGCCTCAAGAGCCTTCCAAAGGTCAACGACAACCTTGGTAATAAGGTTTGCGGTACCTGCAATAGTACCCTGAGCTCCAAGAGCATGAGCCTCAGAGATCTTTCCGTCAGAGCCAACAAGTACGTCTACGTCGTGACCAGCGGCAGCGTCCAGATAATCCTTGAGGTTATCAATGTTGCCAGAACTGTCTTTAATACCCTTGATGTTCTCAATGGCTACTAGCTGCTCAACGGCCTCTTTAGAGATGTTTTTGCCAGTTCCCTTGGGGATGTTGTACAGAAGGACAGGAATCTTTACGCTTGCAGCAACAGTCTTGAAATACTCAACCAGCTGCTGGTCAGAAATACCCAGGAAGTAAGGGTTGATGACAGAAAGTGCGTCTGCACCAATTGCCTCTGCCTCACGGCTCATATAGAGAGCCTCTTTTGTTGAGCAAGCGCCGGTTCCTACGTAAACAGGAAGACGACCTGCGGTTTTCTCGATAATAAACTTGGAGAACTTGATCTTCTCGTCAGGGTTACAAACGTGGAACTCACCGTTAGAACCAAACGTAAAGATACCGTCAGCACCCTCGGAGATGAGCTTTTCTAGAAGCTGCTCAGCTGCTTCATAGTTAATAGACTGCTCTTCGTCACGGCTAAACGGCGTGACCATAGGGACAATAACGCCCTTAAATGTTGACATGCAAACTCCTCTGTACGTATTGCAGTGTTTATCTGGGGTTATTTGCCCTCGCGAATGGACGCGCCAAGAGCTCCACCGGGATGCCACTTAACGTACTGCTCTGGGTTAAGGCCGTACTCGTTTTGAAGCAGGATAGAGAGGCACTGGAGCTCAATAATCTCAGCCAGAATTGAGGCGCGTGGAGGCTTGTTCATAGAATCGCCCTCCTGCTCAACACCTGCAATAAGAGCAACCTCTGCCTCGTTTGCCAGCCACGAGTTAGGATTTCCAGTCAGCGCAATAATGTGTACGCCAACGTTCTTAAGGCAGGTAACGGTAGCCTTGAGCTCGCCTGTCTCGCCGGAGTTGGAAATAGCAATGACCACGTCACCAGGACGAGTCTGACCAGCAGATCCGTGAACGCACTCGGTACCGTGAAGCTCGTAGGTTGGAGTTCCGGTTGACGAGAAAAGCGATGCAGCATAACCAGAGACGTGACCTGGCTTACCAATACCGGTTACGTGCAGACGGCCACCCTTTGCCTCTGCATCCAAAATAAGCTTTTTAGCTGCAGAAATCGCATCAAAATCAATGCTCTCTACATACTGATGAAGCGACTTTCCCACAATGGAGAGAAACTCCTGAACCTGCTCTTTTTCAGTTGCCATTACAACTCCTTATCTGTCTATGAGGCAGCGCTCAAAGACACTTACTACATGCTGAGCTAACGCGTCTCTTTGACCTTATGCTGAGCCATAAGCCGCTCGATCTGCTCTTGAATTTGATCAAGCGTGGTGGCCATAAAAGGACGGTTAATGTCTACAAATTCAAATCCGGAAGGATGGCTTACCCAAGCGCCTTCAAGAAGCAGGCGGAGCGCCTTGCCCTGTTGGATGAGTTTGTAGCTTTTAATCTTGGTATAAGGAACGACAAGTGCTTTTCTCTTGTCGGATTTTGCAAAGATAAATACGTTTTTCTGTCCAAAATCAATAACATGAATACCGCTGGCAAAACGACTAAAGCGTTTTCCCATGGCTCGTGATGCAAACCACGTAATGGTGAGTCCTGCAATAACACCAACAAGACCCAAAATATTGCCACTTACATTGGCGTAAACCCAAAAGAAAAATGTCAGAGCAAGAGCAACAAACGCCAGGAGCAAGTACAGAATTCCCTGAACCATCAAACGAGTTCTATCTTCAAGAACTTCTAGAACTAACTGATCTTTGGGAAGCTCTGGAGCAGGCTGTTTGTCAACGCTGAGTCCAAACATATCGCCAAGCACTGACTCAGTAACGCTTTTGTTGTTCTTCTCGTCTGCCATGTTTTTCCTTGTTGTGAAGCTTTTAAAAGGGCGCCCGCAGGCTTTCCACGAGCGCCCTAAGAAACCGTAGAGCTGAGTAGGTACTACAGAAATCTAGGCTTAGGCAAGACCAAAGAGTGAGCCGATGCCGTAGATGATAGAACCAACGATGTTGTAGTCAACGTTAGGGAAGGATGCCTCTGCAATTCCCAACTGAGCAAATGCAGGATAGAGAATCAGAGGACCAGCGGTCAGGAAGATGCCAACCAGGAAGGAGCCAAGAAGAGCACCACGCCATCCACCGTAAGCGTAACCACAAACGCCGCAAGTACCACCAGAGAAGAAGCAGATGCCTGCTGCAGGAATCATGATGGTTGGGCTGTGGAATGCAACCATAAGTGCCATTGCAACAAGGCCGCCAAGGAAGGAGCCAATGAAGCCGATGATGACAGCGTTTGGTGCAAATGGGAAGACTGCAGGGCAGTCGACTGCAGGACGTGCATCTGGAATGAGCTTCTCGGAGATGCCGACAAATGCAGCAGTGATCTCAGCGATGAACTGACGGACGCCGTAAACAAGAACGGACATACCAGCAGCAAACTGAAGACCAGCAAGGAATGGCCAAATCCACCACATATCGTTACCAAAGTAGCTGGTGAATGGCTTGTTGTTTGCAAGGGTGTCGCCAAAGTGACCGGTGACAAGGCATGCAATAGTAACAACGTAGAACAGAACAATCATGAAGAGAGCAACGGAGAAGACAAAGTCCTTGAAAAGCTTGAAGAACTCTGGAAGCTCCTTAGTTTCCTTCTCGCCGTCCTCCTCGTTCTTCTTAGCAAAGAGCTTTCCAACGTAACCGGAGAATGCATAACCGATGCAGTTGAAGTGGCCGATTGCGATGGAATCTCCACCAACAAGCTTGTTTACGAATGGTTGGCACAACGAAGGTAGCGCAGCACCGCAGAAGCCAAGGATGACACCACCAAGAACAATGGTGACCCACATTGGGAGACCAAGAGCAATGAAGACCAGTGCGAGTACGCAGGAGAAGTACAGGAAGTGCTGACCAGTCAAGAAGACGGACTTGAATGGGGTAATCTTGGCAAACACAAGGTTCATGATGAAGCCAAGGACCATTACAAGAGCAACCTCAGTACCATAGGTATTCAGTGCAAGAGCAGTTGCGACCTCAACCTGGGTTACAACGCCCTTAACAGCGAATGCACGACTAAACATGTCGCTGAAGATGTTGACCTGAGCGGACATAGCGCTAGAACCAATGTTGAAGATCATGAAGCCAATAATGGTCTTCACAGTTCCGGAGAAGACGTCCACAGCGGACTTCTTCTGCAGCAAGAGGCCGACAAGAGCAATAATGCCCATAATGACGGCTGTATCTCTGAGCTGCATGAGAATTGCATTAAGCATGCGTAATCCCTTTCAGCAAATAAACCGACGAACCTACTCAGATAAGTTCTCTAAATCAAGTGACAAGTACCTCTTGTCAAAGGTTTGGCGAGAGCTTCTCGCCGAAGGCAACCTGTGTTGCGTATGACGAGAAACTCCCGCAAAAAAGATACAAAGGGGAGCTTATGCGTTGTGCTCTGCGAGCCAAGCGGTGAGCTTTTCCTTCATCTCTGCCTTGTCGACAATGTTGGTAATGCCAACTGCAGAAGGAACGCGATCGTCAGCGTTGAGCTCATCGGTGAGGTCAGACATGGTGATAACAAGATCGCCATTGAAACCAATCAGGGAATCCAGATTACCGTGCTCAGTCTCGATTGGAAGATCATTCTCTTTGATGACCTGGTCAATCTTGATCTTGAGCATCATGGAAGAACCCATACCTGCACGGCAGCAAACCAGTGCGTGGAACTTCTTATCAGCCATTACAACCTACCTTCCTTTGCGTGGACAAGGTCCACAACATCTTTTGGTGACTGAGCTTTTTCAAGCTGAGCAAAGAAATTTGGATCGCTCAGCAATTCAACAAGAGACTGAAGGGCACTAAGGTGGCCTTCACTATCTTTTGCTGCAAGTGGGAAAAGAAACTTAACTGGATCGTTGTCTTTGCTGCCAAACTCAACGGAATCCTTAAGCACGGTAATGCCTACTGCAGGCTCAAGTGCGCCGGACTCAGGACGTGCGTGAGGAAGAGCAACATGCTCGGTAATAACAATATAAGGGCCAAGTTCGTTGACACCTTTAATGATGTCATCGACATAGCCCTCAGTTACTTTTTTGTTATCGACGAGTGGTTGCGCAGATTTTCTAATTGCATCTTCCCAGTCAGAAGCTACAACATTGAGCTGCACCAGGTCTTCGGTAAGGAGATCACTTAACACAGCACTACCTTGCCTTTCTCTTAATGAGACACATTGGCTCAAAGCCGTCTCATGACAAGTCTTAATAACTTGATAATATGCCACGAAACGTTCTTAACTTCAATCAATTTTACTAAAACAGTAATCAAAGTTGTTCATATTTTTTCAGCGCATCTTTTGTCCATGTAGCTATACAAATGTTCATGTTTTTATGAACGTAATTGAAGCGTCTTCTATTATCCCATGTAAAGTTTATATGTTAAATTTTTTATAATCTAAAACATTCATATATATTCACACTATTATTTTCCGAAATATCTTGATATCCTACTTCTGATGTTATATTTTATTGATGAATGAACATTCAAAGAAAAAATGTTGCTCATAAAGGGAGGGCATTTATGAAAAGGAGTAAGGCTTACGTAGATTCGCGTCGCGAGGCAATTACTGAGCTGCTAGAAAAAGAGGGACAAGCAAGCGTTTTAGAGCTAGCTGATCACTTTGAGGTCTCTTCTTTGACTATCAGACGTGACCTGGACTTTCTTGAGAAGCGCGGCATCCTGACTCGTCAGTATGGCATTGCTACCCTGCTTAATCCTTATGGTCGTCCTTCTGGCTCAAGGCAGATTCGCTCTAACAAAGCAATTGCCCGCGAGGCCGCTCGCTACGTTGAGGATGGCGATTGCATCTTTATCAACACCAGCTCCGTTGCTCTTGGGATGCTTGAGTGGATTGATGCTCACGATGTAACCGTTGTTACAAACAACGGCAAGGCACTGTTGCTTGAGGACATCCACGATCTTTCTATCATCCTTACTGGTGGTGACATCCGTCCTCCACGCGCTTCCATGACTGGTGATACCGCTCTTGAGTGCATCCAGCACATTACTGCTGCTAAATGCTTCTTGGGCTGCACGGGTTTCTCGGGAGAATTTGGTCTTACTTCTGCAACATCCCCTGAGCCAGCAATTAACGCTCAGATGCTCAAGCGCTCTAGAAAGCACTATGTTGTCGCAGATTCTTCTAAGCTGGGCACTACTTCCAACTTCCAGTTTGGTTCTGCAGAAGACATTGACCTGCTCATTACTGATACAGGTGCAACTGACGAGCAGATCAAAGAGCTCAAAGCGGCAGGACTTAAGGATGTTGTCTGCGTCACTCCTTCTATTCTTCCTGCTAAGTAAGACTTGCGCTTTATTATTTTTTAAGCGAACACAAAAAGGCGGCCTTTTACAGGTCGCCTTTTTACATCGCAAAATTTTTACGTGCAATCGCATCCAGCCACACGCGCCTACCAAAGTTCAACAGGACCATCTGCCGAGCAGCTTGCTGACCAAACAGCGATTAGCTTTCCAAAGCCTCAAATGACTTAAAGCCTTCGCCGATTGCCTCGTGGACCTCTGAAACAAATACCAGTGCATCGGAGTCAATCTCGGAAACAATAACTTTCAGCTGAACAACCTCCGTACGACCAAGAACGCACATCAAAACAGGCTTGTGCGCACCACTCCACAGTCCGCGCGCCTGAAGCTCCGTACAGCCACGATTAAGGTTATAAAGCCAAACGTGCTTGATGCATGCATCGGTAAATAGACACCTGTTGGTTTTAAATAGTGTGACGCATATAACCAAGATTCGGTTTCTGATAAATGTCGGTAGTTTGATTGTGCCCGAACCAATTCATTCTGGATTGT